>CANGOE010000014.1 GCA_947455455.1 Hyphomicrobiales bacterium | reverse complement strand
GTAATAGGGGAGTTCGTGCCATGACAGCACGTATCCATGAATTTCTGCGCAACCGTCGTGAAGACGGCCCTTGTGTTGTCGTTGATCTGGAAGTGATCCAGAAAAACTATCAGCGCTTTGCCCGTGCTTTGCCCGATACCCGTGTGTTTTATGCGGTGAAGGCCAATCCGGCTCCTGAAATCCTGCGTTTGTTGACGCGGATGGGCTCGTGCTTCGACACGGCTTCCGTGCAGGAAATGGAAATGGTGCTGGCCGCCGGTGCCACTGCCGACCGTATCTCCTATGGCAACACCATCAAGAAAGAACGCGATATCGCGCGGGCTTTTGAAATGGGTGTCGAGCTGTTCGCTGTTGATTGTGTCGCCGAGGTCGAAAAAGTCGCCCGCGTTGCCCCCGGTGCCAAAGTGTTCTGTCGTATCCTGTGCGATGGCGCGGGTGCCGAATGGCCCTTGTCGCGCAAATTCGGTTGCGTGCCGGACATGGCTCCCGATGTGCTCGAAGCGGCCCACCGTCTCGGTCTGCATGCCTATGGCGTGTCGTTCCATGTCGGTTCGCAACAGGCCAATACCCAGGCATGGGATCAGGCGCTGGCCTCTTCTGCCGATATTTTCCGTCAATGTGCCGAGCGTGGCATCCATCTGTCGATGGTCAATCTGGGCGGTGGTTTCCCGACCCGTTACCTCAAAGAGGTGCCCGGTGTGCAGAGCTTCGGCGATGCCATTTTCTGCGCACTGTCCAAGCATTTCGGCAACCGTATTCCCGAAACCATCATCGAGCCGGGTCGCGGCATGGTCGGCAATGCCGGCGTGATCGAAACCGAAGTCGTGCTGGTCTCGAAAAAGGCCGAGGACGACGAGGTCCGCTGGGTCTATCTGGACATCGGCAAGTTCAACGGTCTGGCCGAAACCATGGACGAGGCAATCCGCTATCCGATCCGTTCCGAGCGTGAAGGTGACGAGTTGGTGCCGTGCGTACTGGCCGGGCCGACCTGCGATTCGGTTGATGTGCTGTACGAAAAAGAGCCTTATCTTTTGCCCTTCAGCATCGAGATCGGCGATAAATTGCTGATCGAGGGCACGGGGGCATACACCACGACCTATTCGGCTGTGGCGTTTAACGGCTTTCCGCCGCTGAAATCCTATATTATCTGAGCGCAATCCACCCCGATCGGGTGAAGCGGCCCCGAACCAGCGGGGCCGGTTTGCGTTTTGGGCAAGAGTGATGTCGATCGTGTAACAATGTTGCGATGGTGCGGTGACGCTGGATGATGAGGACAAGACTATGAGCGAACCCAAAGCCCGCGCGGCGATCATTCCTGTCACGCCGTTCCAGCAGAATTGCACCTTGTTGTGGTGCTCGGCCACCATGAAGGCGGCGGTGGTTGATCCGGGCGGTGATTTGCCGGTGATCCGCGATGCGATTGCCAAAATGGGCGTGAGCGTTGAAAAAATTCTGATCACCCATGGCCATATCGACCATGCGGCGGGTGCGGCGCAACTGGCGGAAGAGTTGGGCGTGCCGGTCGAAGGCCCGCACAAGGCCGATGAATTCCTGCTCCGGCAATTGCCCGAGCGCGGCGTGCAATTCGGTATTCTCGATGCCCGCGTGCTGACCCCCGATCGCTGGCTTGACCAGGGGGATCAGGTCACGGTCGGGCAATTGACCTTCGATATCCTGCATTGCCCCGGCCATTCCCCCGGTTCGGTGGCTTTCATCAACCGCGAGGAAGGTTTTGGGTTGGTTGGGGATGTGCTGTTTCGTGGTTCGGTGGGCCGCACCGATCTTGAAGGCGGTGACCATGCGACACTGATGGCCTCGATCCGCGATCAATTACTGCCGCTTGATGACAGCTTCGCTTTCATTTGCGGGCATGGGCCGACAAGCACCATCGGTGCCGAGCGTGCCAGCAACCCCTATGTGGCAGAAATTCTGGGCGGCTGATCCGCCCCTTGCTTTGCTTTTTCGTTTCAAGAGGACTTGATGATGACTGCACATCCTGTTTACGCCACCATAGACGGCCCGATCGTGATGATCGGTTTCGGTTCGATCGGGCGCGGCACTTTGCCGTTGATCGAGCGCCATTTCAAATTCGACCGCTCGCGTCTGGTGGTGATCGACCCATCCGATGCCGATCGTGCGTTGCTCGATAAAGCCGGTGTGCGCTTCATCCAGCAGGCCGTGACCAAAGACAACTATCAGACACTGCTTGGCCCTTTGCTCAAAGAGGGTGATGGGCAGGGCTTTTGTGTCAACCTGTCGGTCGATACCTCTTCGCTGGATCTGATGCGCTATTGCCGCGAGCTTGATGTGCTCTACATCGACACGGTGGTCGAGCCTTGGCTGGGTTTCTATTTCGACAATACCAAGGGCCCCGAAAGCCGCTCGAACTATGCCTTGCGTGAAACCGTTTTGGCCGAGCGTCGTGCCCATCCCGGCGGAACGACCGCTGTCTCGTGCTGTGGCGCCAATCCGGGCATGGTGTCATGGTTTGTCAAACAGGCCTTGTTGAACCTGAAAGCCGATCTGAACCATGCGGGCGCTGAACCGTCCACCCGCGAGGAATGGGCGCAATTGGCGCAAGCCCTCGGGGTCAAGGGCATCCACATCGCCGAGCGCGACACCCAACGCGCCAATTCGCCAAAGCCGCGCCAGAAATTCGTCAACACCTGGTCGGTCGAAGGCTTCATTTCCGAAGGCTTGCAACCTGCCGAACTTGGGTGGGGGACGCATGAACAATGGATGCCCGACAATGCCCGCACCCATAGCGATGGATGTGGCGCGGCGATCTATCTGTTGCAACCCGGTGCCAATACCCGCGTGCGTTCATGGACCCCGACTGCGCAATCGCAATATGGTTTCCTCGTGACCCACAATGAATCAATCTCGATTGCCGATTATCTGACCGTCAAAGACGGTTCGGGCAAGGCGGTCTACCGTCCGACCTGCCATTATGCCTATCATCCGTGCGATGATGCGGTGCTGTCCCTGCATGAAATGTTCGGGCAGGCCGGCGAGCGCCAGCCGGAATGGAAGATTCTCGATGAGACCGAGATTGTCGACGGGATCGATGAATTGGGCGTGTTGCTCTATGGCCACGGCAAAAACGCCTATTGGTACGGCTCGCAACTCTCGATCGAGGAAACCCGCCGGATCGCACCTTATCAGAATGCCACCGGATTGCAGGTGACCTCGGCGGTTTTGGCCGGCATGGTCTGGGCACTCGAAAACCCCAAAGCCGGTATCGTCGAAGCCGATGATATTGATTTCAAGCGTTGTCTCGAGGTCCAGATGCCCTATCTGGGGCCTGTGGTCGGGGTCTATACCGATTGGACCCCGCTGGCGGGTCGTCCGGGTCTGTTCCCCGACGATATCGACACGAAGGATCCCTGGCAGTTCCGCAACGTGTTGGTGCGTTGAACTGAGCAGGGTTCGGCCCGATAGAAGACTCTCATGCAGGCGGCGGGCTTCGGTTCGCCGCCTTTTTTCTTTTTTGCCGTTTCTTAGGAAATAACACGACAGGCTAACGCCAAACCCAAGCCAACCGACCGTCAGGTTTTGATTGGCCGGAATGGACTGCCTCTGGCGACGAGGGATGCAAAGAGGCCGATCAGGGCAGGGTCAGCAATCCGGCCGCCCCCTCGGAGCTTCCGAAAACCAGCTTTTTGCCGGTCTTGTCCCAAGCCAGTGCCGTGATACTGCCTTGGCCTTTCACAGGCACGCGCACCAGCAATTCGGCGGCATCGGTCAGCCGGCACAACAGGATGCAGTTGTCCTCATAGCCGATTGCCAGCACCAGCGCATTGGGGTGAAACGCCACTTGCGTGATTTTGGCAGGCCGCACGCCACATTCGCGCGGAGGCTTGCCCATCGGGCCGTCTTTGTCCTTGAAGGGCCAGATGACGGCAGCTTCCGCGCCCGAAGTGGCCAGCCAATCCCCGTCATGCGACCAGGACAGCGAGCGGATTTTGGCCGGATAGCCGGACATCCGCATGTCTTTTTTATCCGAAAGCCGCCAGCCGTGCAGGGTGTTTTCCTGCATCGAGGTGACCACAAACCGGCCATCGGGCGAGCTGGAAATATCGATATGCGAGCCTTTCCATTCCAGACTGTCCGGATTGGCTTCGGAATTGGGGAACCACAGGCTCGCACCATTGTAGTGGGAATAGGCCAGCCGGTAGCCCTTGGGCAAAAAGGCCAGTCCCTGCACGGTCGAGGGCGCCTCGCGTTTGCGGATCTCGCCTTTGCTGTCGCGCGCCGTGATGTGCTTGCCGGTCGACCAGGCCATTGCCCCCGTCGCAGAGGCGGTCAGACCATCGATCCAGCGGCCTTTTTCGTTGCCCAATTCGCTGGCTGTGCCATCGGGCAGTGAGCGGATCACCCGGCCATCCTCGCCGCCGGTCAGCACCATGTCATGCTGGATATGGGCCACCAGAATGGCCGCATCCCCGTGCGGACGGGTGCGGGTCAGCCCATCCTCTCTCACAAAGACAACCTGCCCGTCGGCCAGAGCCAGAACAGGGTGCTGGCCGATAAAGCCACAGCGCAGGACATGTTCGCCGATATCGATCGGCATCACATGGGCGGTCAGGCTGGTATGGGGAGCGGTACTCACGCGCGTGTGGCCTCTACCGCCTGCTCGATCATTGTGCGGTCGAGCTTGCGTCCGATAAACACCATTTTGGATTGCCGCAATTCGTCCGGCCTCCAATCGCGTTGCAGATCACCATCCAGAATCATGTGCACGCCCTGAAAGACAAAGCGCTTGGGCTCGTTTTTGAATGACAGAATACCCTTGCACCGCAGGATATCGGGACCATGGGTCTGGGTGAATTCATTGATCCACGGCATGAATTTTTCGGGATTGATGTCGCCGGGCACCGTAATCGCCACCGAGCCGATTTCGGCGGAATGGTGATGGTGGTGGCCCGGTTCGAGAAAATCGGGCTCGATATCAAGGATCCGGTCGAGGTCGAAGGCATTGCGGCCCAGCACCGCATCCAGACTGACGGCGGACCGTTCGGTCTTGTGCAGGGTGGCATAGGGGTTGATGGCGCGGATTTGCAATTCAACGGCGGCCAGTTCGTCGGCGCTGACCAGATCGATCTTGTTGAGAATGATCACATCGGCAAAGGCAATCTGGTTGCGCGCTTCGGGCGCATCCTTGAGCCGCTCGCCCAGCCATTTGGCATCCACCACGGTGATCACCGCATCAAGGCGGGTTTTTTCCGCCACATCCTGATCGACAAAAAAAGTTTGTGCGACGGGGGCGGGGTCGGCAAGGCCGGTGGTTTCGACAATGATCCCGTCGAAGCGGCCCTTGCGGCGCATCAGTCCCTCGATGATACGGATCAGATCGCCGCGCACCGTGCAGCAGATGCAACCATTGTTCATCTCGAACACTTCTTCATCCGCACCGACCACCAGATCATTGTCGATGCCGACTTCGCCGAATTCATTGACGACCACGGCGAATTTCTTGCCATGCGGTTCGGTCAGGATCCGGTTGAGAAGGGTGGTCTTGCCTGCGCCGAGATAGCCGGTCAGCACTGTTACAGGAATTTTCTCGGTCATGGGACAGGCACTCGCATCTCGGTTGGGGCAGGGTAGCGGTTATCAGGCACTTGCAGAATATCAGCCTATCAAAGTCAAGGCATCATGGCATCTTTGAACGTCTTGGTGTTGTGGCGCATCAGGTCGATGTAAGTGGAGGCCGGACCTGTTTCAAGGGATAAGCTGTCGGAATAGAGTTTTCCGCCGATCTTGGCACCGGTTTCCCGGGCGATTTGTTCCAGCAGTCGGGGATCGCTGACATTTTCCAGAATAACGGCGGGGATATTCTGTGCGCGGATTTGCTTGATCACTTTGGCGATGTCCTTGGCCGAGGCTTCGGTTTCGGTGGATACGCCTTGTGGGGCCAGCATCCGGATCGCATAGGCGCGGGCGTAATAGCCGAAGGCATCATGGCTGGTGACAATCACCCGTCGGGCGGCCGGTATAGCGGCAAGGCTGGTTCTGATTTCGCCATCAAGCTGGTCGAGCTGTTGCAGATAGGCTTGGGCGCGCTGTTGATAGAGGGGTTGGCCGTCCGGATCCACCGCCGTCAGGCCATCGCGGATGGTGGCGACATAGGCTTTGATGGTGGCCACATCATGCCAGGCATGGGGGTCAATCCCGTGCATGTGCGGATCGGTGCTTTTGAGTGGCTGGATAGACTGGCTGGCCAGAATGATCTTCGGTTTGCCGCCTGCGGCTTTGATCAGCCGTTCCATCCAGCCTTCAAAGCCAAGCCCGTTGATGATCACGGCGCGGGCCTGCGCAATCCGCTTGGCATCTTGCGGCGCGGGCTGGAACACATGCGCATCGGCCTCGCGAGGGACCAGAGTGCTGACATGCACCCGTTCGCCACCGATCTGCTGTGTGATATCGGCAAGGATCGAAAAGCTGGCCACCACCTCGATCCTGCCCTCGGCCCTGGCACTGGCCCCGGCACTGGCCCAAGGGCTCAGAAGGGTCAGAAGACACAGCAAACGCAACAAGACCTGCATGGCTTATCCTCGCAAATGCGGTCGCGGGAGTGCGGACAACAACAACCCGCCTTGCGATCCGAACAGGATCGAGACCAGATAGAACGCCCCCGCCGTCAGGATGATCGACGGGCCCGTCGGCAGGCCGGAATGGTAGGACAGCAAAATCCCGATCAGACCCGACACCATCCCGATACCGGTCGCTGTCACAATCAACATGCCGATCCCGCGACACCAGAAGCGCGCCGCAACCGCGGGCAACATCATCAGTCCGACTGCCAGCAAGGTGCCAAGGGCATGGAAACCGGCAACCAGATTGAGGGTGAGCAGGCCCAGAAACATCAGATGCACCCGGCCGCCATGGCCGTTGACGCTGGCCAGAAACACCGGATCAACACATTCGAGCACCAGAGGCCGGAACATCAGGGCCAGCACGATCAGGCTGATGCTGGAGGCCGACACCAGCAAAACCAGCGTGGCATCATCAAGCGCCAATACGGAGCCGAACAGCACATGCAACAGATCGAGATTGGATCCTTTGAGCGACAGCAAGACAACGCCACCAGCCAGCGACAGCAGATAGAAAGAGGCCAGCGTTGCATCCTCGCGCAATACGGAGACACGCGCCAGCGCACCGGCCAGCAGGGCAACGGCAAAACCGGCCACCAACCCGCCCGCTGTCATCAAACCCAGCGACAGGCCGCCCAGCAGATAGCCGATCGCCGCACCCGGCAAAATCGCATGGGCCATGGCATCGCCCATCAGGCTCATCCGGCGCAACATCAGGAAAATGCCGATCGGTCCTGCGCCCAATGCCAGTGCGATCACGCCCACCAGAGCGCGGCGCATGAAACCGAAATCGGCAAAGGGGGCAAGGACCAGATCATACAGCATCATCGGCTCCGTCATGCCACTCTGGCGCAATAATCGGCAAAGGGATCATGCGCCTCCACCATCTGGCGGGCCGCTTGCAGATGGGCGGGGGTCAGGACTTCGGCGGTTTTGCCCCAGGCAATCGGCTCACGCGCCAATAACAGGGTTTGCGGAAAAATCCGCGCCACGAGATCCATATCATGCAAGACGGCGAGAATGGTCCGGCCCTGTCCGTGCCATTGGCGGATCAAAGCCACCAGATCGGTGGCGGTTGCGCTGTCCAGCGCGGTGAGTGGCTCATCGAGCAACAGGATGGGAGCGTCCTGCAACAAAAGCCGCGCAAACAGGATGCGTTGCATCTGCCCGCCCGACAGTGTGCCGATGATCCTGTCCTCGAACCCGTTGAGGCCGACCGCATCAAGCGCCTGTTCGATCGCCGCACTGTCCTTGCGGCCGATCCGGCCCAACAGGCCGCGCGACGGGATCAGGCCCATGGCAACCAGATCGAACACGGTGATCGGAAAAGAGCGGTCGATATCGGCCGATTGCGGCAACCACGCCATGCGCTGATGGGTCTCGATCCGGCCATCCAGCGGCTTCAGGGCTCCGGCAATGGCCTTGAGCAAAGTCGATTTGCCGCCCCCATTGGGGCCGACAATCGCCGTCATCGATCCTTGTGCAATCGTGCCGTCCAGATGATGCACCGCCGGATGGCGGTCATAGCCCAGTGTCAGATCGTCAAATCGGATGGCTGTTGGGGGCGTTGCCACGGAAGACATCGGCTTATAACCCCGCCGTATTCAGGCACCAGAACAACAGGGCGAACAACAGGCCGCTTAACGCGCATGCCCCACCCAAGCGTTGCATCGCCGACAACCTCATCAGCGAGGGAGCGCCTATCATGGCACGGGCCTGCTCATGCCCGTGGCGATGAACATGCCCATGATGGTGCGCGTGTCCGTGGTGATGGCTGTGATCGTGCGGGCCGTGCTGGTGCTTGCTCATGCCGCCAGCATATCAGGTCAGGCAGAGCAGTCCAAGAGAAATGTAATACTGTTACAAAACGCCTTGTTCAGGCGGGTCAGATCAGCGGGTCAGCGGCTCGACGCTCACGGCCTTGCGCAAAAAGACAACCAAACCGTAAAGGCCGACCAGCGAGAACAGGCCCATCAAACCGCGTTCGACCATAATCCCGAGGTTCCACCAACCGGCAATGGCCCAGGCGGCGGCCAATGCAACGCCGAAGATTTCCGACCCGACCAGAATGGTCAGGCTGATCACCGTGGTCAGATTGCGAATATTGATGCCGTTTTTGCCGCTCACGAGTGTCTCTCCGTCGATCGTCGGGTGGTTGACTATGCCTAGCACAAGAATCACAACTTCACCACCCGCGCAACTGCCGTGCAGCAATCACACTTGACGAGTGCCATATTCCGCGTCGAGATGGGTGGCATAAGAAGGGTAACAAGCGTGATCTGGTGTCACGCAAGGGACAGGACATAGACGATGGCAAAATCCATGAAGGAGTCTCCGCGTTTTCGCCGTGCCGCGGCAGTCGCGCCGCATCGGCTGGCGGCTGAGGCCGGACAGGCGGTGCTGGAGGCCGGCGGCAATGCCGTCGAGGCCATGGTGGCGATGGGCGCGGCGATTTCGGTGGTCTATCCGCATATGACGGGCATTGGCGGCGACGGCTTCTGGCTGATTCGCGAGCCCAATGGAAAAATCCATGCGCTGGATGCGTCAGGCTATGCCGGTTCGGGGGCGACGGTGTCCGTCTATCGAAAGCTGGGTTTCGAGACTGTGCCGTTGCGCGGCACCTATTCGGCTTTGACGGTTCCCGGTGCGGTGGGAGGCTGGAAAGCGGCGCTGGAACTGTCCAAGGCGATCGGCGGCAAATTGCCGTTGCGCGATATTCTGGCCCAAGCCATCACCCATGCCCGCGAGGGTGTGTCGGTCAGCCGTGGCGAAGCGGCTTATGTGGTCAAAGATGCCGAGGATGTCTATGCCGCTCCGCATTTTGCCAGCCATTTCATGCTGGACAAGAAGCGCTTCAAGGAAGGCGAAATCCGCAAACTGCCCGCTTTGGCGCAAACGCTTGACCAGCTTGCCCAAGCCGGACTGGATGATTTTTACCGTGGCGATGTGGCCCGCGAGATGGCCTCCGATTTTGCCGAATTGAACGGCTTTGTGACACGTGACGATCTGGCCTGTTTCGAGACCCATTGGCGCAAGCCTTTGCAGGCACGGCTGGACAAGGTGACGCTTTACAACCATCCCCCCTCCAGTCAGGGGCTGGCCCAGTTGTTGACGCTCGGCATCTACAACCAGTTGCACCTGCGCGAGCATGACGGTTTTGCCCATACCCACGGCCTGATTGAATCGATCAAGCGCGCCTGGCGGATCCGCGATGCGGTGGTGACCGATTTCGACCATCTGACGCTTGATCCGCAATCCTTCCTGACCGATGAGCGCTTTGCCCGCGAGGCGGCGGCCATCGATATGCAACGCGCCGCCAAAGTGCCCCTGCCGCCGTTCGGCGAGGGTGACACGGTGTGGATGGGGGCAATTGATGGCCAGGGCTGTGCAGTGTCCTACATCCAGTCGCTGTTCTGGGAATATGGTTCGGGCTGTGTCCTGCCCAAAACCGGCATTCTGCTGCAAAACCGTGGTACCTCGTTCTCGCTCAACGAGGACGCGAAAAACCCGTTGGTTCCGGGCCGCCGCCCGTTCCATACGCTCAACCCGCCAATGGCGGTGTTCGATGATGGCCGTGTCATGTCGTATGGCACGATGGGGGGTGATCCCCAGCCGCAAATTACCGCACAGACCTTTATCCGCGCCGCCATGCAGGGCTTGCCGGTGTCCGAGGCCATCGACCGTCCGCGCTTCATTTTCGGCCGCGCCTATAAAGCCGATCGCGCCACGGTGAAGGTGGAAAAACGCTTTGATGCGGCTTTGGTCAAGGATCTTGAAAAGGCCGGGCATGAGGTCGAATGGTTTGATGCCGATTATGCCAATCCGGTGGGCCATTCCGGTATCCTGATCCGCGATCCGCGTTCGGGCGAAATCGAGGCCGATCATGATCCGCGTGCCGATGGCGGTGCATGTGGTTGCTAAATTCCAAGCCGTGTTTAACGTTCACCTTCTTGTAACCGTTCAGTCCAGAGGCATCGTATGACCATTTCCCATGATCCTTTCCACGCCTATCTGCCCTATCCTACTGCCGAAGTGCCCCATGCCGCCAAAGGGCCGCTGAGCGGTCTGTCGGTCGGTGTCAAAGATATTTTCGACGTGGCGGGCTATCCTTCGGGCTGGGGACAACCGCATGCGCTGGCGCTTTCGGGCATTAAAACCAAAACCGCTCCTTTCGTGCAGATGTTTCTGGATGCCGGTGCCCATATCAACGGCAAGACACATACGGTGGAACTGGCCTTCTCGCTCAATGGCAAGAATGTGCATTTCGGCACCCCGATCAATCCGGCGGCCCCGGACCGGATTCCGGGTGGCTCGTCCTCCGGTTCGGCTTCGGCCACGGCAGGCGGGCAATGCGATATCGGTCTGGGTTCCGATACCGGTGGCTCGGTGCGTGGTCCCGCCAGCTATTGCGGCCTGTTCGGCATCCGCCCCACCCATGATCGCCTGCCGCTTGATCTGACCATGCCGCTGGCTGGCAGTTTCGATACGCCCGGCTGGTTCACCCGCGACGCGGCCACCTTCACCACTGTGGCCGATGCGATTCTGGGTCAGGATCCCCATCCCTTGCCCGCCAAGCCACGGCTGATTCTGGCCACCGATCTGGTGCAGCAGACCGATCCCGAAGCGCGCACCTTGTTCGAAGCCCTGTTTGCGCGGATCGACCGGATGGTGTCCCCGCTGGAGCATCAGGAGATTGCCAAGCCGGATTTCGACACGCTGTTCTGGGCGTTCCGCTTCCTGCAGGGCCGCGAGGCGTGGCAGTCGCATGGCGACTTCATCACCAAGCATCGCCCCGCGCTGGGACCGGGCATTGCCGAGCGCTTTGCCTTTGCCAAAGGGGTCACCGACGAGCAGGTCTCGACCAGCCAGAAGGCGCGGACTGCTTTCCGCGCCCATCTTGATGCGATTTTGGGTTCGGATGGCGTGCTGTTGTTGCCGACCGTGCCGGATGTCCCGTCTTTGATGGCCGCGTCCGAGGATGAATTGGAAATTCAGCGCAACCAGTCGATGCGTTTGCTCTGCCCGTCGGGTCTGAGCGGTTGCCCGCAGATTACCTTGCCATTGCTGACCAAGGGTGGGGCTCCGATGGGGATTTCCATTCTGGGACCGCGCGGCTCGGATCGCTCGCTGGCGCATCTGGCCGCCGATATTTTTGCCAAAGCCCAACAGCAAATCGCCTGATCAGGGCTAAAGGCAAGCGGGGAATGGAGACAAGCGGGGAATGGCTCCCCGCTTTCCTTCGCTTTTAAAAAGGCATTGGGGTGTCACACGCCCCAATGCCAGAAATCATCGCCCTCTTTGGCATAGGCATCCGACAGCACCATTTGATGCACTTCGGTGGCGCCATCCACCAGACGGGCCTGACGGGCATAACGGTAAATCCATTCCAGCACGGTATCTTTGGAATAGCCGCGCGCGCCATTGATCTGGATCGCGATATCGGCCGCCTTGTGCAAGGTATCAGCCACATGCACCTTGGCCATCGAAATGGCCTTGCGGGAGAAATCGCCCTGATCAAGCATCCACGCCGCCCGCATCACCAAGAGGCGGCCGATGTCGATATCCATGGCCAGCGAGCCCAGTTTCATACGGGTCGATTCCCGATCCGCCAGCCGGATGCCGAAGCCTGTGCGCTCATTGGCATAGGCGGCACCGATTTCCATGCACCGTTTGGACAGGCCAAGCCAGCGCATGCAATGGGTCAGGCGGGCGGGACCGAGTCTGATCTGGGTGATTTTCAAGCCGTCGCCGACTTGTCCCAGCACATTGTCATCCGAGACTTCCAAGCCGTCATAGGACAATTCGCAATGGCCGCCATGTTCTTCCGGCCCCATGATCTCGATCCGGCGCAGGATATTCCAGCCGGGCTGGTCGCGGTGATAGAGAAAGGCCGTCAGGCCTTTTCGCGGATCATCCGAGGTGCGGGCCATCAGGATAAAATGTTCGGCTTCCTCTGCGCCGGTGATGAACCATTTATGGCCGTAGATTTTCCAGCCCTTGCCGTGCCGTTCGGCGTGGGTCCGGATCATCCCGGGATCGGAACCGCCCCCGGGATGCGGTTCGGTCATCACAAAGGCCGAGCGCACCTGTCCGTCGACAATCGGCTTGAGCCAGCGTTGCTTTTGTTCGTCGGTGGCGATTTTCGACAGGACATTCATGTTGCCGTCATCGGGGGCCGCGCAGTTGAACGTGACCGGTCCGAAAATCGAGCGGTTGGCCTCTTCATACATGGCGGCCCAGCCGACCATCGGCAGGCCCATGCCGCCCCATGCCTTGGGGGCCTGCGGGGCCCAAAGTCCCGCCGCTTTGGCCTTGTCGCGCAACAGGGCCAGCGGGGCGTGTTTGATATTGTCGTGAGCATCCCAATGGGTCCGGTCAGCCTCGATCGGCAGGATATGCTCCGATACAAACGACCGTGTGGCCGTACGGATCGCTTCAAGCTCGGGGGGCAGGGTAAAATCCATCGGGATGGTCTTTCTGTCGGTTGAAGAGATTACAGCGCGAGCGTATGGCCGCCGTCTATGGTCAATGTGGTTCCGGTCATATGGCGGCCGGCCTCGGAGGCCAGCAACAGCAAGGCGCCGTCAAAATCGCCCTGCTCGCCGAACCGCCGCAGGGGGATATCGGGCAACATCGCCTGTCCGGCGGGGGATTCGAGATAGTCGCGGTTGATGTCGGTGACCGCATAGCCGGGAGCCAGCGCATTGACCCTGATCCCGCGCCCCGCCCATTCCAGCGCCATGGCGCGGGTCAGCTGGATCACGCCGGCTTTCGAGGTGCAGTAGGCTCCCACGCCTTTTTGCACATGCTGTCCGAGGATCGAGGCAATATTGATGATACTGCCTTGCAGTTTGGCGGCCATCATCCGTTGCGCCGCCATCTGGGCTGTGAACAGCACCGCATCGAGATTGAGCGCCATGGTGGTGGCCCAATCGGCGCGGCTGATCTCGGACAGTTTGGCGGCTTGCGCCAGCCCTGCATTGTTGACCAGAATGGTCGGCGTGCCCCAATCGCGCTCGACCGTATCGAACAGGCGGGCAATATCCTCCGCTTTGGTCAGATCGGCGGCAACGGCCATCGCCTGCAAGCCTTTGGCGGTGAGGTCTGCAACATGCCCGTCAAGCTGTTCTTGGCGTCGCGCCACCAGCACGGTTCTGGCGCCATGGCTGGCCAGCGCCTGGGCGAATTGCACGCCAAGGCCGGACGATGCACCCGTCACCACAGCCACTTTCCCCTGCAAATCGAACAATGCCGGTCCAGCCATCTGATCCATCCCGTTTTTACGCAACCTTGCCGGTATCATGACGGGTGCAGGCCTGTTGCGCTAGTGGATTTCATCATATCGGGATTGCTTGCAAGCACGGATGGTTTTCGCCATGATAAAGTCATGAGCACACATGACCACGACCACAAACATCCGCACGACCACGATCACAGCCATGACCATCATCATGACCACGATCACCAACATGGCCACAGCCATGCGCATGGCCACGGGCATCACCATCATCACCACGATCATGACCACGATCACGATCACGATCATGGTTCGGAATTGTCGGAAGCCGCCATCAGGGTGCGTGCGCTCGAGACTGTTCTGCTGGCCAAGGGCTATGTCGATGCGGACGCGCTGGATCTAATTGTCGAGACCTACGAGACCAAAATCGGCCCGCGTTGCGGGGCGCAGGTGGTGGCCAAGGCCTGGGTCGATCCCGCTTACAAACAACGCCTGCTGGCAGACGGAACCTCGGCGGTGGCCGAATTGTCCTTTGCCGGGCGGCAGGGCGAGCATCTGAAAGTGGTCGAGAATACCGATGCGGTCCATAACCTCGTCGTATGCACCCTGTGCTCTTGCTATCCGTGGCCGGTTTTGGGCCTGCCGCCGGTCTGGTACAAGTCCGCACCCTACCGCTCCAGAGCGGTGATCGATCCGCGCGGCGTGCTGGCCGATTTCGGTGTCACCCTGCCGTCGGATAAAACTATCCGCGTCTGGGATTCAACCGCGGAAATCCGTTATCTGGTTCTGCCGCAACGTCCTGCCGGAACAGAAGGCTGGAGCGAGGACCGTTTGGCCGAACTGGTCACCCGTGACAGCATGATCGGCACCGGCCTGCCGCAGTCGGTCGGGGCGGGCGCATGAACGGGCCGCAGGATCTGGGCGGCATGATGGGTTTCGGGCCGGTGCGTCCGGAGGTTGACGAGCCGGTCTTTCATGCCGAATGGGAAAAGCGGGCTTTGGGCCTGACGCTGGCCTGCGCCGCTTTGGGGGAATGGAACCTCGATATGGGCCGCCATGCGCGCGAGAGCCTGCCGCCCCATATCTATCTGTCGGTGTCCTATTACGAGATCTGGACACGGGCGCTGGCCAATATGCTGTCGGAGCGCGGGATGGTCACCCCCGACGAGGTCACAGCCGCCCGTATGCTGGTGCCTGCTGTGGCGACACACAAGCCGAAAGCCAGTGCCGGGCAGGTCGCCGCCGCCTTGGCCAAGGGCAGTCCCTATGACAGGCCGGTTGACCGGCCAGCCCGCTTTAAGCTGGGCGAGCGTATCACCACCAAGGTCATGCATCCCACCACCCATACCCGACTGCCGCGTTATGCCCGTGGCAAGACCGGCGAGATCGTGTCCGTCCATGGAGCCTTCGTGTTTCCAGACAGCCATGCCCATGGTTTGGGCGAAGATCCGCAATGGTGCTACGGTGTCAAATTCATGGGCCCTGAATTATGGGGGCCTGAATCGGATGCCAGCCTCGAAGTGATTGTCGACTGTTGGGAACCCTATCTGCAGGACCGCGCCGCATGAGCCCGTCAACCGATATGCTGAAACTGCTTCCGGCCCTGCCTTGTGATGTCGAAGGGCCGGTGTTCCGGGAGCCTTGGGAAGCGCAAGCCTTTGCGCTGGCGGTCGATGCCCATGCCAAGGGTCTGTTCACATGGAGCGAATGGGCTACAGCCCTGTCAGCCCAGATCAGGGCCGCGCAACTGGCCGGCGATCCCGATACGGGCGAGACCTATTACCAGCATTGGCTGGCGACACTCGAAGGGTTGACCATCAGCAAGGGCGCGACAAGTTTGGCCGATCTCAAACAGGTGCAATCGGCCTGGGACAGGGCGGCCAGAGCCACCCCGCATGGCCAGCCCATTGTTCTGGAGAATGATCCGCTGGCCTCATAGGCCGCTGATCAGAAAGGCCGCTCCCAGCCAGGCGACAAAGGCGGCCGCCAGCACTTCCAAACCGGTGATCACACGTTGACCCGTCAGGCTGTCGGCCCCGCCGCTCAACCGGCTGGCGGTGTGGCGCGCCAGAACAGACAGGCAGGCCAGCAGGCTGGTGGTCAGCGCTGTGCCAAGCGCCATCACCAGAGCGGCGGCAATGCCGATGCCGAACAAGCCTTGCGCCAGTGCGAAGACCAGCACCAGAATGGCCCCCGAACAGGGGCGGATGCCTGCGGCCACAACGGCCGCGGCCATATCCCGCAATCCCGCCTCTTGCGGGACCATCGGCGCATGGCTGTGGCCGCAGTCGCAGGTGCCGTCGTGATGGTGGTGATGATCGTGATGATCGTGCTGGTCATGGCTGAGGGATGATGCGGTCAGGCTGGCCAATCGTCCGGCCTTGCGCCAGAGCAACCATAGGCCCACCAGGGCCACCGCCGCAAAGCTGATCTGCTCGATCCGTCCGGCCATGGATGACATGCTGGCGGCCGTCGCCTGCAACACGATCGAGAACAGCCCGACCAGCACGATGGCCACAAGGGCTTGCAACAAAGCGGCCGCCATTGCCATGCCGATGCCGCGCCTGAGCGCGGTCTGGCTGGCCAGCACATAGGCGGCAATCACGGCCTTGCCATGTCCCGGCCCAGCCGCATGAACCACCCCATAGATGAAGCTGACACCCAGCACGCCCCATATCGCCTGGTTCGATTGGGCCAATGCCTTGAGCCCCGCAATGATTTGTGCCGAGAACAGGCTTTGCAGGGTCGAAATCATTGCCATGATGCCGCCAGCCGCGCCTGCACCTTCGCGCAGACCGGCCCCGAACGGGTTTTTGGCCGCAGGCTGGACCATGGATCCGAACAACTGGCCCGCCAGCATCCCCAATCCGGTGACCAGTGCCAAAGACAGCATAAAAAGCGCAATCTGCCGCCCGATCAGCACCGGGGCAAGGGCCTTCAGATCAAGGGCCTTCAGGTCATGGGCCTTCAGATCATGGGCCTTCAGATCATGGCTGTGGCCAAGATGATGCGTCTGATGATCAGCATGATGATCGGTATGATGGTGCGGATGGTTCTCGCTCATGATCAACACGCCTTAAGGACAGACAACCAGAACGCGATTGGCAAATTGCGCCCCGAAATCACCTTTGGCCGATAGGGTATTGAAAAAACTTTCGCTCAGGTTTTGGCTGGTCTGGATGTCGGTCTTGGGGCGTGTGATGCTGGCCACGCATCCGCCGGGTGCGCCCTTCAGCGAGAAGGCCTGATCACCCTCGCGGAATGTGAAGGCAACAAAATAGGTGGGATCATACAGTTCGATGCCGCTGGTGCGGGCCAATTTGACAGGCGCCTTGAGCGGTAGTGTGAAATGCAGGGTCAGGGCTCCTTTGTCGTAATCGAGCCAGTAATCGGACGGATTGCCGAAATCGAGCTTTTTGCCGTCCACTTTCAATTTGGTGAAATAGTCGAATTCGATGAGTGACTCGGTGTTTTCCTTGGCAAGCGCGGCCAACTCCTCGCGGCTGATTTTGCCGTCATGGTTGGCATCAAGCCCTTGCACCGCAAAAGCCGAATAGGGCTCGTCAAACTGCCAGTGATGCTGGATACCGATCACCTGACCCGTTTCCGAAAACAGCAGGCTGGCACTGGCTTGCACCTGCACATGCGGATGCGCAACCGCTTGCCATCCGTTCAGCCATAATCCGGCATAAAAGGCCAAGGCATAGATCAACCACACTTTGCGCATCCAATCTCCCCGGACAATCGAATCACCAAAACACTGTCGGCAATGATCGGCTAGCAGGCAAGTGAGGCAAGACAATGGCTTGGCCATCGGGTCAAAAATGCAGTGCTTGACGCTCCGGTTGCATTATGTCAGCTTTACTGACCTAATAAGACGAATTGGGTCCGTTGGCTTTTTCGGACTTTCGGGATCATGATAGACACAGCGGTTCAAACGGAACGACAATCATATCCGATAGAACCTTAAAACCCCGTCCGGTCCGAGCCGGATACAAGAGGGTGGTCAAGCGGGTTTTGTGCAGGGAGATGTTATGACGGGCGACACACAAGGCACCCAATCTGCACCGGACGGCGGCGCATTGCCGACTGATTTTCATGTGTCGCTGGATGACAAATTCGATCTCTCCAAGCAACGCGTTTTCATGACAGGCACGCAAGCCGTGATCCGCATGATGCTGATGCAACACGAGCGAGACAGGTTGCAAGGGCGCAATACAGCGGGGTTTATTTCGGGCTATCGCGGTTCGCCGCTCGGCGCCTTGGACCAGCAGTTGCACCGCTTCCGCAAACCGCTGGATGCGGCCCGCATCGTCTTCACGCCCGGCCTGAACGAGGAGCTGGCCGCGACCGCCTGCTGGGGAACCCAACAGGCCGAAATGCGCGGCGAAGGCAAATATGACGGCGTGTTTTCCCTCTGGTACGGCAAGGGTCCGGGGGTTGACCGGTCGGGCGATGTGTTCCGTCACGCCAATATGGCAGGCACCTCGCCATGGGGCGGTGTGCTGGCTTTGATGGGGGATGACCATACAGCGGAAAGTTCGACGACCGCCCATCAATCCGAATTCCATTTTGTCGATGTGATGATGCCGATCCTGAATCCGGCCGGTGTGCAGGAGGTGCTGGATTACGGTCTCTACGGATTTGCCATGAGCCGCTACACCGGCGCATGGGTGGCCCTGAAGGGGTTGAAGGACACGGTGGAATCGACAGCCGTTGTCGATGGCTCGCTTGGTCGGGTCACCATCACCCAGCCCACCGATTTCGTGATGCCGAAAGGCGGGCTGAACATCCGTCCGCGTGACGGTATTCTGGCGATGGAAGAACGCCTGCAGGATTACAAGCGCGATGCCATGCTGGCGTTTTTGCGGGCCAATCCGATCAACCGGATGGTCATGTCCGGCGGGGCCACGCCGCGCATCGGCATTATCACCACCGGCAAAAGCTATCTGGATGTGCGTCAGGCGCTCGATGAATTGGGGATCGACGAGGTGGCGGCCAACCGCATCGGTCTGCGCCTGTATAAAGTCGGTTGTGTCTGGCCGCTCGAACCCACCGGCCTTGCCGATTTCGTCGAGGGTCTCGAACTGGTGATCGTGGTCGAGGAAAAGCGTTCGCTGATCGAGGTGCAGTTGCGCGAGGAGCTCTATGGCAAGCCGCATCAGCCGGCCTGTGTCGGCAAGCGCGACGAGCAGGGACAATGGCTGTTTCCGGTCAAAGGCGCGCTCGATCCCAACGATATCGGCATAGCCATCGGCGAGCGGCTGTTGCGCTTCGATGACAATCCGGATCTGCGCGCCCGGGTCCAGCGTCTGACGCAATTGCAGGCTTATTTGTCCGAGGTGCAGGATGTGGCCACCCGCGTGCCGCATTTCTGCGCGGGCTGTCCGCATAACTCCTCCACCAAAGTGCCCGAAGGCATGCGCGCTTATGCGGGCATCGGCTGTCATTACATGGTGCAGTGGATGGACCGCGAGACCGAGGGCTTTACCCAGATGGGCGGCGAGGGAGCCAATTGGGTGGGGGAGTCCGCATTTTCCCATACCACCCATGTGTTCCAGAATTTGGGGGACGGCACCTATAACCATTCCGGCTTGCTGGCAATCCGTTTTGCGGTCTCGGCCAAGACCCATATGACCTACAAGATCCTGTTCAACGATGCCGTGGCCATGACAGGCGGACAGCATCACGAGGGCAATCTGACGGTGGATATGATCGCCCGTCAGGTGGCGGCCGAAGGCGTTAGCAAAATCGTGGTAGTGACCGACGAGCCGGAGAAATATGATCCGGCAACCGACTGGCCGGTGGGTCTGGCCATCTATCATCGTGCGCAACTGGACGAGGTCCAGCGGATGATGGCCGATGTGCCGGAGGTCAGCGTGCTGATCTATGACCAGACCTGTGCCGCAGAAAAACGCAGACGGCGCAAGCGCGGCCAGTTCCCCGATCCCGACAAGCGCGTGGTGATCAACGAGTTGGTCTGCGAAGGGTGCGGAGATTGCGGGGTCGCTTCCAACTGCATCGCGATCCAGCCACTGGAGACCGAATTCGGCCGCAAGCGGGTGATCGACCAGTCAAGTTGCAACAAGGATTTTTCATGTCTGGAAGGATTTTGCCCGTCCTTTGTGACCCTGCACGGGGCCAGCATCAAAAAGACCGCGCCGCTGGTCGCCGATCGTCGCGGATTTGATCTGCCGGAGCCTGTCTATCCGCCACTGTCAGGCCATTACGCCATCATTGTGACCGGTGTGGGCGGCACAGGCGTGGTCACCATCGGGGCGATTATCGGCATGGCCGCGCATCTCGAAGGCAAAGGATGCGGCATGATCGACATGGCCGGACTGGCGCAAAAAGGCGGTGCGGTTTTCAGCCATGTCAAACTGGCCCCGCGCCCCGACGATATCCACGCCATCCGCGTGGCGGCAGGCGAGGCCGATCTGGTGCTCGGTTGTGATCTGGTGGTCACGGGCAGTAAGAAAGTGCTGGCGGGTATCCGGCAGGACGGCACCTTCGTGCTGGCCAATACGGCCGAGGTGATGCCGGGCGATTTTACCCGCAATGCCGATTTCCTGCTTCCGGCCGAAACCATCAAGCAGACCTTGCGCGAAGCCACCGGACCAAACGGAACCGAACTGATCGACGCAACCACGATTGCCACGCGATTGCTCGGCAATGCCATTGCCGCCAATATGTTCATGCTCGGCTACGCCTTCCAGCGCGGCAAGGTGCCGCTGTCCTCCGCCTCGCTGATCGAGGCGATCCGGTTGAATGGCGAGGCTGTCGCCATGAATGTGGCGGCGTTCGAATGGGGGCGGCGTGCGGTGGTCGATCCGCAATCGGTGGCCGACGTGAGGGCGGTTGCACCAGTGGCAAAGCCCGACCCGTCCACCTCGCATCTGGTGCTGTCGACGACACTGGAGGAACGGATCGAGCGGCGCACGGCCTTTTTGAAAGCCTATCAATCTGCGCGCTATGCCCGCCGGTTTACCGAGCTGGTGGACACGGTGCGGCAGACCGAACAGCGGATCAAGCCGGGAGCGACCGCCCTGACCGAGGCGGTGGTGCGTGGCCTGTTCAAACTGATGGCCATCAAGGATGAATACGAGGTCGGACGCTTGTTCTCGGATGGGCGGTTCAAGCAACAGGTCGATCGTGATTTCGAGGGTAACATCCGGTTCGAATTCCATCTGGCGCCGCCTGTGTTGGGGCGCAAGGATCACAACGGCCATCCGGTCAAAACCAGTTACGGCCCGAAGATGATGTGGGGCTTCAGACTGTTGTCGGCCTTGCGCTGGCTCAGGGGCACGCCGCTTGATCTGTTCGGCTATACGCAGGAACGGCGGATGGAACGGCGCGTGCTGGCGGATTACTGCGCCATGCTGGCCGATCTCCTGCCGCAGGTGACGGCGGATAACCATGCGGTGGCGGTCAAACTGGCCAGCCTGCCCGATCATATCCGCGGTTTCGGCCATGTCCGCCTGCGCCATATCGAGGCGGTCAGACAACAGCAGACGGAATTGCTGAAGGACTTGAAAGGCCGCCCGCGTTTCGTGTTGCCGCAAGCCGCCGAATAGATGGTGCAGTGCGTCTTCGTCTAAGGTGTTGGTTGTGGGACGCTCCGGACTTCCGATAGATTGCAAGGGTCGGTTTATCTGCGGGTGCAGAGACCGATCTAAGAGCCTGAATGGCCTGCAATCATCAAAAGCCCGATCCATCGGGCTGTGGGGAAGGGGAGACGCTTGGTGGCCTCATCGGCAGCACGCGCTGATACATGTCCGAAATTGCTGATGCGCAATGCGGTTCTCTATGGAGATCTGCCGGCCTTGCGCCATAAATATCTCGGAATCTGGCAAACATGGACCTGGGCCGAAGTGGCCGAGATCGTGCGCGCTTATGCGCAGGGCTTGCATGATCTGGGGCTTCGCCATGGCGACACCATCGCCATTATCGGTACCAACCGGCCCAAACTCTATTGGTCGATGATGGCGGCGCAGTGCCTTGGGGCGATCCCGGTGCCAGTCTATGCCGATTCGGTGGCCGAAGAGATGGTCTATGTGCTCGAGCATGCCGGTGTCACCATGGCCGCCGTGCAGGATCAGGAGCAGGTCGACAAGATTTTCTCGATTGCCGACCGTCTGCCCGCCTTGAAAGCCGTTCTCTATGATTGGGGCCGCGGCCTGCGCGATTACGACGATGACCGCCTTCACTCCATCGACAGTCTGATCATCGAAGGGCGGACGCATTTCCAAAAAGACCCCCGCACCGTGACAGCCCTCAATGATCTGATCGAACAGGGTAAGGGCTCCGATGTCTCGGTGATCCTTTACACCTCTGGCACGACGGGCCGCTCGAAAGGCGTGATGCTGTCGGCCGAACGCTGTATTGCGGCGGCCAATGACAGTGTGGCCTTCGACCATCTCGACGAGAATGATCAGGTTCTGGCCTATCTGCCGCTGGCTTGGGTGGGTGACCATTACATGAATTACGCCCAAGGGCTGGTGGCCGGCTTCTGCATGGCCTGTCCCGAAAGCACCGATACGGTCGAACAGGATTTGCGCGAGATCGGCCCGAGTTTCTATTTCGCGCCACCCCGCGTTTTCGAAAATCTGCTGACCCGTGTTACCATCCGCATGGAAGATGCGGGCTCATTCAAGCGCTGGTTGTTCAACACTTTCATCGGCATCGCCAAACTTTATGGCGAGGATATTCTGAACGGCAAGCCGGTGCCGTTGGGTGGGCGTCTGCTGTATGCGTTGGGCAATCTGCTGGTCTATGCCCCGCTGAAAAACGTGCTGGGTTTCTCGCGGATCAGGGTCGGCTATACGGCCGGTGAAGCCATCGGGCCGGAGTTGTTTTCCTTCTACCGTTCGCTCGGGATGAATCTCAAACAGCTTTACGGCCAGACCGAGGCGTTTCTGTATGTGACCGTGCAACCCGATGGCGAGATCAGGGCCGATACGGTCGGACCGCTTGCCCCCCATGTCGAAATCAAACTGACCGAAAGCGGCGAGGTGTTGTTCAAGTCACCCGGCATGTTCCTCGGCTATTTTAAGGACGAGGAACGCACCGCCGAAACCCTCACCGAGGACGGTTTTATCAAGACGGGGGATGCCGGTTTCTTCGAGCCCGAATCCGGCCATCTGAAAATCATCGACCGCGCCAAGGATGTCGGCAAGCTCAGGACCGGCGCGCTGTTTCCGCCGAAATATGTCGAGAACAAGCTCAAATTCTTCCCCAATATCAAGGAGGCGGTGCTGTTCGGTGACGGGCAGGATTTTGCCACCTGTTTCATCAATATCGATCTGACAGCGGTGGGCAATTGGGCCGAGCGCAACAACGTCTCCTATGCCTCCTATCAGGAACTGGCCGGACATCCCGATGTCTATCGCATGATTGCCGAGCACGTCACCCAGACCAACCGCTCATTGGCGCGCGAGCCCCTGATGGCGGGCGCGCAGATCAAACGCTTCCTGATCCTGCACAAGGAGCTGGATGCCGATGACGGCGAATTGACGCGCACGCAAAAGGTCCGTCGCGGCTTCATCGCCGAACGCTACGCCCCGCTGATCGAGGCGCTGTATAACGGCACCGAACTGGCCGACATCACCACCGAGGTGACGTTCGAGGACGGACGCAAAGGGGCAATCTCTGCCCGCGTCAGGATCAGCGATTGCCCAGTTTTTGCGTCAGAAATCGGACAGGCGGCATGAGCATGACCCGTGAATCCATCCAGAAAGGCGAAGTGCTGTTGGCGGTCGATCAGGTCTCGCTGTCATTCGGCGGGGTCAAGGCCATCACCGATGTCTCGTTCGATATCCGCAAGGGCGAAATCCGCGCCATTATCGGGCCGAACGGTGCTGGCAAAACCTCGATGCTGAATGTCATCAACGG
This sequence comes from Hyphomicrobiales bacterium, assembly GCA_947455455.1. Taxonomy (GTDB): domain Bacteria; phylum Pseudomonadota; class Alphaproteobacteria; order Rhizobiales; family Beijerinckiaceae; genus CAIYZJ01. Next base: position 21,288 of record CANGOE010000014.1, on the reverse strand, counting down.
GTTTTACCATCCGCAACAGGGCAAGATTACCTTCAAGGGCCAGACCCGCTCCAAGATGCGGCCTTCGGTTGCCGCCGCCCAAGGCATTGCACGCACCTTCCAGAATGTCGCTTTGTTCAAGGGGATGAGCACGCTCGACAACATCATGTCGGGCCGCACCTTGAAAATGCATTCCAACTTTTTCTGGCAATGCCTGCGGCATGGTCCTGCCATGGACGAGGAAATCCGCCACCGTGAATTTGTCGAGGATATTATCGATTTCCTCGAAATCCAGGCGATCCGCAAAGTGCCGGTCGGCAAATTGCCCTATGGCTTGCAGAAACGGGTGGAACTCGGCCGCGCTTTGGCGATGGAGCCGGATCTGCTGTTGCTCGACGAGCCGATGGCCGGCATGAATCTGGAAGAAAAAGAAGACATGTCGCGCTTCATCATCGACGTGAACACCCAATACGGCACCACCATTGCGCTGATCGAACATGATATGGGCGTGGTGATGGATCTGTCCGACCGCGTTGTCGTGCTCGAATATGGCCGCAAACTCGCCGACGGCACACCCGACGAGGTGAAGGCCGATCAGAACGTGATCGATGCCTATCTCGGCGTGGCACATTGAGGGCATGGTGATGGACATTCTCTTCAAAGTCCTGATTGATCCGTTTCTGCAGATGGGCGCGATGCCGGACCTGTTCGTGCAGACCATCTGGGACGGCTTTGTCACCGGCGTTCTTTACGCGCTGATTGCGCTGGGTTTTGTGCTGATTTTCAAAGCCTCCGGCGTGTTCAATTTTGCCCAGGGCATCATGGTGGTGTTTGCTGGACTCACTCTGGTGGGCCTGTATGAGATGGGTCTGCCCGCGCCGCTGGCTTTGCTGGTGACCTTGGGGGTGATGTTTGTGCTGGCACTGGCCATCGAGCGGGTGGTGTTGCGGCCTTTGGTCAACCAGCCCGATATTATCCTGTTCATGGCGACCTTCGGGATCACCTATTTCCTGATCGGTCTGGGGGAATTGATCTTCGGCGGCAATCCCAAGCAGATGATCACCGATCAGCTGTTTTTGCCGCGCGGCGCCATCGAAGTCAAAATGCTCGGCGGCTTTGTGCAGTTCCAGAAAATCGATATCGCCGCCGCCGTCATCGCCGTGGTGATGATTGTCGCACTCGCGGTGTTCTTCCAGAAAACCCGCATCGGCCGCGCCTTGCGTGCGGTGGCCGACAGCCACAAGGCGGCTCTGTCGGTGGGGATTTCGCTCAACCAGATCTGGGTGATCGTGTGGTTTACCGCCGGCATTGTCGCGCTGGTCACAGGGATCATGTGGGGAGCGCGCTCGGATGTTTCCTTCGGCCTTCAGGTGATTGCGCTCAAGGCTCTGCCGGTGCTGATTCTGGGAGGGTTTACCTCTGTGCCCGGCGCGATTGTCGGCGGATTGATCATCGGCATCGGCGAGAAACTCGGCGAGTTCTATTGGGGTCCGCTGGTCGGCGGCGGGATCGAAAGCTGGTTGGCCTATTGCATCGCCTTGGGATTTTTGTTGTTCCGGCCGCAGGGCCTGTTCGGCGACAAAATCATCGAGCGAATTTGAGAGAGGGTGAGCAATCGTGTTTTACCGCGAGACAGGCCAGTTCAAAACCAATTACGCCGACGATATGGCAGTGTTCCCGATCTTGCAGGACCGGATCGGTATCGGCCTGATTCTGGCTGTGGCCTTTGTGCTGATCCCGCTGACAGGCAGTAATTTCTTGCTGTCCTCGGTGATGATCCCCTTTCTGGTGTTTTCGCTGGCCTCGATCGGGCTGAACATCCTGACGGGCTATACCGGCCTGATCTCCTTGGGCACCGGTGCCTTTATGGGGGTGGGTGCTTATGCCTGCTACAAGCTGACCACGCTGTTTCCCGAAGTGAATATCGTGGTCTGGATTGTGATGTCGGGCTTCGTCTCGGCCCTTGTCGGCGTGCTGTTCGGCCTGCCGAGCCTGCGGATCAAGGGCTTCTATCTCGCGGTGGCGACCCTTGCGGCGCAGTTCTTTTTGCAATGGTGCTTTACCCGTATTCCGTGGCTGTACAACTACAACACTTCCGGCGCGATCGAGGTGGGCCAGCGCACCTTGTTCGGTATTGATGTGACAGGGGCCAAGGCATCGCTGGAAGCCCGTTACATGGTGCTGTTGACGCTGGTCACGGTGCTGACATGGGTGGCCTCGAACCTGATGCATGGCCGCATCGGCCGCTCGTTCATGGCGGTGCGCGATATGGATATCGCCGCCGAACTGATGGGCATCGATCTGCTGAAAACCAAACTGTTGGCCTTTGCCGTATCCTCCTATTACGCGGGTGTGGCAGGGGCGGCGATGATGTTTCTCTGGTATGGCGGCGGCGAGGCCAATGATGCCTTCAACATTAACCAGAGCTTCCTGATCCTGTTCATGGTGATCATCGGCGGGCTTGGCTCGCTGATCGGCTCGTTTTTCGGTGCGGCCTTCATTTCGATGTTGCCGACCGTGCTGAAATTCGGCTTGCCCGCTTTGGGAATTCCGCTGGCGGGCGCAACCGCCGAGCATCTCACCTATATTCTGGTCGGGGCTCTCATCATCTTTTTCCTGATTGTCGAACCGCACGGCTTGGCGCGCTTGTGGCAGATCGGCAAACAGAAACTGCGCATGTGGCCCTTCCCCTATTGAGGGCCGGACAACGTCCGGCCGCGGCACTGTCCGCGCCCGGTTTCAAGACTGATCACGGTCCGATCGCAGAGCATGTTGCGGCGGCCATAACACCGGAGGAAAAACTATGTCCAGTCGTTTGAAGGGTTTGGGATTGGCGGCCAGCGTGTTGGCCTCGTCCCTGATGCTGGGGGCACCGCAGGTGGTGGCCCAGGAATCGATTTATGTGCCGCTGTTTACCTATCGCACCGGTCCTTTTGCCGGATCGGGAATTCCGATTGCCGACGGCATGCACGACTATCTGCAAATGCTCAACGAGCGTGACGGCGGCATCGGTGGTGTCAAGATCGCGCTGGATGAATGCGAGACCGGCTATGACACCAAAAAGGGTCTTGAATGTTACGATGCGGTGAAGCCGAAAAATCCTGTGATGGTGAATCCGTGGTCAACCGGAATCTCGCTGTCGCTGATACCAAAGGCCTCGGTGGACAAGATTCCGGTTTTGTCGATGGCCTATGGCCTGTCGGCTTCGGCCCGTGGTGATGTGTTCCCTTGGGTCTTCAATCCGCCTGCCACCTATTGGGACGGTCTGGCGATGATCATCCGCTATCTCGGCACCGAGTCCGGTGGTCTTGAGAAGCTGAAAGGCAAGAAGATCGGCTATATCTATTTTGACGGCGGTTTCGGCAAGGAGCCGATTCCTTTGTTCGAGCAGATGGCCAAGGAAATGGGCTTCGAGTTGAAGCTCTATCCCGTGCCGCCAGGCGAAATGCAGAACCAGTCCTCGCAATGGCTGTCGGTGCGCCGCGACCGTCCCGATTTCATGGTCATGTATGGCTGGGGTGCGATGAACCCGACCGCGATCAAGGAAGCGGTGAAGATCAACTATCCGATGGATAAATTTGTCTCGATCTGGTGGCCCGGCGAAAACGACATCAACGGCACCGAAGGCGCCAAGGGCTTCAAGATGCTCAACTGGCACGGGATCGGCACCGATTATCCCGCACTCAAGGACATCCAGAAGCTGGTGGTCGACAAGGGTCTGAGCAAATCACCCAAAGAGAAGGTCGGCGAATTGCTCTATAATCGCGGGGTTTATAACGCGATCCTGATTGCTGAAGGCATTGCCCAGGCTCAGAAAATCACCGGCAAGAAGGTGGTTGACGGTTCGGATGTGCGCCGTGGTCTTGAAAACATCAATCTCGACGAAGCCCGCTTCAAAGCCATCGGTCTGCCCGCTTTTGCAGGCAATCTGCAACTGACCTGCAAGGATCACAACGGCCATCGCGCCGCCTTTATCCAGCAATGGGATGGGGCCAAATGGGTGAAGATCACCGATTTCATCGAGCCGATGCCAGAAAAGGTCAAGCCGGCGCTGGATGAAGCCGCAAAGGAATATGGCGAAAAGAACGCAGGCTGGCCCAAGCGTTCGGAAGCCTGCGATAAATCCTGATCACGGCCAACCAACAAACGGGCCGCCCCACGGGGCGGTCCGATGACACAGACGGGCAGGCAGGTCCGGGCAGGAGGAAAGCAAGATGAGCGCAATCGGTGTATCGGTGGAGACGGCGGACCCGCAAGCGGAGCCGCAAGCCTCCCAGACGATCCTGTCGGTCAACAATATCGAGGTGATTTATGATCACGTCATCCTCGTGCTCAAGGGCGTATCCCTGACTGTTCCCAAAGGCGGCATTGTGGCTTTGCTGGGGGCCAACGGGGCAGGCAAAACCACCACGCTAAAGGCGATTTCCAACCTGTTGCAGGCCGAGCGCGGCGATGTCACCAAAGGCTCGATCCATTTTGCCGGAGACCGGATCGACCAGCTGTCGCCCAGTGAATTGGTGCGGCGGGGGTGTATTCAGGTGATGGAAGGCCGTCACTGCTTCGGTCATCTCACCATCGAGGAAAATCTGTTGACGGGTGCGTTTACCCGCCGTGACGGCTCGGCGGCGATCAAGCGCGATATGGAGATCATCTACAATTATTTCCCTCGCTTGCGGCAACGCAAGAATTCGATGGCGGGCTATACCTCGGGCGGTGAACAGCAGATGTGCGCGATTGGCCGCGCCATGATGTCGCGCCCGCGCATGGTCCTGCTGGACGAGCCCTCGATGGGGCTGGCTCCGCAGGTGACCGAAGAAATTTTCGATATTGTCCGCGATCTCAACCAGAAAGAGGGGGTCTCCTTTTTGCTGGCCGAGCAGAACACCAATATCGCCCTGAAATATGCCACCTATGGCTATATTCTCGAAACCGGCCGCGTGGTGATGGACGGCGAAGCCAAGGCCCTGCGCGAGAACGAGGATGTGAAGGAATTCTACCTTGGTGTTGCAGGCGCCGACCGCAAGAGTTTCAAGGATGTCAAAAGCTACAAGCGGCGCAAGCGCTGGCTATCCTGATCATCGCCCACTGACTGAAGGACACACCGATGGCTGATCATTTCGATGCGCTGGAAACGCGCTCACCCGAAGCGCGCGCACAGGCGCAGGCGGCGGCTCTGCCCAAGGTGATCGAAGCGGCGCTGGCTCTGCCCGCTTGGCGACAGCATCTGGGGGCGGTCGATCCGGCCGCTCTCACCTCGCTGGAGGCACTGGCGCGCTTGCCGGTATTGCGCAAGGCGCAATTGCCCGTGATGCAGAAGGCGGATGCGCCATTTGCCGGATTGGTCGCCGCAGATCCTCGTTTGTTCGGTCGCTACTTTACCTCGCCCGGTCCGATCTTCGAGCCGGAACGGCGCGGGGATGATGTCTGGCACGCGGCGCGCGCGATGTTTGCCGCAGGCTTTCGTGCCGGTGATGTGGTGCTCAATACCTTCAGCTACCACCTGACACCGGGTGGCTTCATCATGGATTCCGGTATTCGTGCGGTGGGCGGGGTGGCCATTCCTGCCGGTCCGGGACAGACCGAACAGCAGTTGGACGTGATCGAACATCTGCGCCCCGTGGCCTATACAGGCACGCCGGATTTCCTGAAAATCATTCTCGACAAGGCCGCCGAGACCGGCCGCGATGTCTCCTCGATCACCAAGGCGCTGGTGTCGGGCGCGGCGTTCCCGCCCTCCTTGCGGGATGAATTGTTGCGGCGCGGGGTTGCGGCCTATCAGGCGTTCGCGGTCGCCGATTTCGGCGTGATCGCCTATGAAACCACCGCGCGTGACGGTCTGGTTGTCAGCGAGGATGTCATTCTCGAAGTGGTGCGGGTCGGCACAGGTGATCCTGTCGCGCCGGGCGAGGTCGGCGAGATTGTCATCACCTCGCTCGACCCCCATCATCCGGTGATCCGTCTGGCCTTGGGTGATCTCACAGCTGTGATGGACACGCCCTCGCCTTGCGGGCGCACCAACCAGCGCATCAAGGGCTGGATGGGGCGCGCCGATCAGACCGCCAAAATCAAGGGCATGTTTGTGCGGCCCGAACAGGTGGCCGACATTGCCCGCCGCCATCCCGACATCGCCCGCCTGCGCGTGGTGGTGCGGCGTGACAACGAACAGGATGTGATGATCGTGATGGCCGAAGCCGCCAAGCCGGATGAAGCCTTGGCGCAGACTGTCAGGGAGATCACCAAATTGGGTGCGAGCATCGAATGGCACCCGACCGGTTCATTGCCCAATGATGGCAAGGTCATTGCGGATGAGCGCCCGATCGGGTGAATGATTGATCGAGGACTGTGATCAGCCCCAAACCTCTTTGGCGACCGAGACGATCATTTCCAGCTTGGCCCATTGTTCGTCGGTCGCCAGCACATTGCCTTCCTCGGTCGAGGCGAAGCCGCATTGCGGCGACAGGCACAGCTGGTCGAGCGGGGCGAATTTGGCCGCTTCCTCGATCCGCCGCAACAAGGCATCGCGGCTTTCCAGGACGCCGGTTTTCGAGGTCACCAGACCCAGCACCACCGACTTTCCCTTGGGCAGGAAGCGCAGAGGCTCGAAACCACCGGCGCGGTCGCTATCCCATTCCATGAAATAGGCATCGACATTGACCTCGTTGAACAGCAATTCGGCAATCGGCTCGTAACCGCCTGATGCGATAAAGGTCGAGCGGAAATTGCCGCGGCACAGATGCATCGAAATCACCATATCGGACGGCCGGTCGTGGATCGCCCGGTTGATCATGCCCGCATAAATATGCGGTTGCTTGACCGGATCATCGCCGCGCTCTGTGAGCATCTGGCGTTGTTCGGGGTCGCACAGATAGGCGAAGCTGACATCGTCCAACTGCAGATAGCGGCAACCGGCATCGGCAAAGTCTTTGACAGCTCCGGCATAGGCCGTGCCCAGATCATCATAGAAACCATCCATCTCCGGATAGACACCCATATTGATCACCTTGCGACCGCCGCGATAATGCAACATCGAAGGCGAGGGGATGGTCATTTTGGCGGTCTTGCTGGTCACGCTTTTGAGATAGCGGAAATGGTCGACCATCGGATGCGGCTTGTAATGGACCTTGCCTGTCACCCGCACGCCGGTGGCTTTGGTCTGCACGCCTTTGAACTGGATCCCCTGATCGGATTCAAAGGTTTCCACGCCGCCCAGACCACCGAGAAAATCGAAATGCCAGAAAGCGCGGCGGAACTCGCCATCCGTGACGCTGTCAAGGCCGATGCTTTCCTGCTTTTTGACCAGAGCCAGAATCTCCGCATCCTCGATTGCCTTCAGGCCTGCGCCATCCAGCTCGCCTTTGGCAAAGGCCGTGCGGGCGTTTTTGAGCGGCTCACTGCGCAGGAGACTGCCAACCTGATCGGCGCGGAATGGGGGCTTGGTGCGTTGCATGGCTGGTTCCTTCAATGGGGTTGTGATGGAGGGGGTGCTGTCTTGCCGACGGCACCGAGATGCTGGTCGAGAATGGCCTGATCAAGCAGGAGTTCACGGCTGGCGGCTTGGTGGACAATATTGCCACGGTCCAGAATGATCGCGTCATCGGTGAAGCTGAGAATTTTATGGGCCTTTTGCTCGACAATGATCATCGACAGGCCCTCGTCCTGCGCCAAGCGCCGCAAAGCCTTCAGGACCTCGTCGACAATGATCGGTGCCAGCCCTTCGGTCGGCTCGTCAAGCAAGAGCAGGCGGGGATTGAGCACCAATGCGCGGCCAATCGCCAGCATCTGCTGTTCGCCGCCCGACAACTGGTTGCCGAGATTGCGGCGACGCTCTTGCAGGCGCGGAAACATCTCGTAGACGCGGGCCACCGTCCACGGGCCGTCACAGGCCACCGCCGTCATGTTTTCTTCGACGGTCAGGGATTTGAAAATATTGCGTTCCTGCGGCACCCAGCCAATGCCGCGATGGGCGCGCTGTTCGGCCGGCATGGTGGTGATATCCTGTCCGCCAAAGCGGATGCGTCCACCCTGCCAGGTGGTCAGGCCGATCAGCGAATTGATCAGCGTGGTTTTGCCGGTGCCGTTGCGTCCCAGCAAAGCCAGCGAGCGGCCATCTTTGAGCGACAGTGACAGGCCGTTGAGAACGCGGGCCTCGCCATAGCCTGCGGCCAGATTCTCCAGCGTCAATAGATCGGTGCGGGCAGGCTCAGTCATGGCCGGATTCTCCCAGATAGACAGCCCGAACCTGCGGATCCCGCGCGATCTCGTCGACCCCGCCTTCGGTCAGCAAAGCGCCATTGACCAGCACCGATATGCGGTCGGCAAAGCTGAACACCAGATCCATATCATGCTCGATCAGCACCACGGTGACATCCTTGGGCAGGTCGGCCAGAATGTCGATGATCTCGTGGCGCTCTTCCTCCGGCACACCTGCGGCCGGCTCGTCCAGCAACAGCACGCGGGGTTTGCAGGCAATGGCAAGGGCAATTTCAAGCAGGCGCTGTTTGCCATAGGGCAAAAAGCGGGTCTGTTGGGTCATCACATCGCGCAAGCCGAAACGGGCCAGAATATCGGCGGCCTCGTCGACATGCTCCTTGTCGGCTCCCGCCACACGCCACCAGTCGCGCCCCTGTTGGTGACGCTCGGAAACCGCCAGACAGAGCGACTGCAACGGGCTCATATCGGCAAACAACTGGTTGATCTGGAAGGTCCGCACCAGTCCGCGCCGGACCCGCGCATGCTGGCTGAGACGGGTGATGGTTTCCCCTTCCAGTGTGATACTGCCCTGTGAAGGGGTCAGCACGCCGGTGAGCAGGTTGATCAGTGTGGTTTTGCCCGCGCCATTCGGTCCGATCAGCGCGTGACGGGCACCGGTATGGACGGTCAGCGAGACATGGTCGGTGGCGCGTAATCCACCGAAATTCTTGACAAGATCATGGGTGGCCAGTGCGATGCTCATGCCGCACCTCCTTTGCCGCTCAGGCGTGTGCCGATCGATTGGATCGCAATCTTGATCCGGTCATGGCCGACCAGCACCAGACAGACCAGCACCAGCCCGATCCAGAACTCCCAATATTGCGGGGTAATGCCCGCCAGCCAATCCTGCATCAGCGTAAACATGATCGCCCCGATGATGCCGCCATAAAGCCAGCCGACCCCGCCGATCACCAGCACCAGCATCACATCGGCCGAACGGTGGAAATCCAGCACATCCAGCGAAACTAGTTGGGTGGTCTGGGCCGACAGCGCCCCTGCAATACCGGCAAAAGCCGCCGACAATGTGTAGATGGCCACCAGCCTGCTCGAGGCCGATATGCCGATGGCCCCTGCGCGCAAGGCATTGCCCTTGACCGCGCGCAAGGACAGACCGAAGGTCGAGTGCACAATTTTCCGGGCCAGCAGAAACAGCACAAACAATACCGACAGCGCATAGAGATAGGCGGTCTTGCCGAACAGGTCGAAGCTGAACAGGCCGAGCACCGGCCCCACCATCATGCCCTGCAAGCCGTCGGCTCCGCCGGTAATCGAGGCCATGCGGTTGGCCAGTTCGAACAGCATCAGCGCAATGCCCAACGTCACCATCAACCGTGTCAGATCACTGCCGCGCAACAGCAGGAAACTGGTCAGCCAGCCGATGATGGCGGCCACACAAGCGGCCACGGCCAATCCCAACAGCGGATCACCCAATCCGTGCTTGGCCATCAGACCTGCCGCATAGGCTCCCAAACCGAAAAAGGCGGCATGACCGAGCGAGACAATGCCGCCATAGCCGAGGATCAGATCCAGCGACAGGGCGAACAGTCCCATAATGGCAATCTGGCTGAACAGCAGGGCTTTGGAGGGAAACACAAACAGCACAGCAAGGCTCAACAGCCAGAACAGGCTCTCGCTCCAGCGCCAGCGGGCCTGATCAAGCATTGTCTGATGGGCGGACGGGGTCATGCTCATTTCCCCCTGCTGCGGGTGAACAGACCTTGCGGACGGATGATCAGCACCACCACCATCAAGGCATAGATAATGAACGCACCGATTTGCGGCACGTAATATTTGCCGCCGACATCGGCAATGCCGAGGATCAGCGAGGCAAAAAACGCACCCATGATGCCGCTGGTGCCGCCCACGGTGACCACAATCAGAAAGTAGATCATGAATTTGATCGGAAAGGTCGGGTCCATGCCGAGAATATCGGTCCCCAGTGCCCCGCCCAATCCTGCCAGACCGGAGCCGACCGCAAAGGTGATGGCAAACACCGTGTTGACATTGATGCCCATGCCACGCGCCACGCGCGGATCATCGACAGCGGCGCGCAACTGGCTTCCGAAACGTGTTTTGACCAACAAGGTCTGGATGGTGACGGCCAGACAGCCGCACAAAGCGATAATGAACACCCGATACAGCCCGATACTGCCGCCCAGAATATCGATGCGGCCTTTGAGCATGTCGGGCAATTTGACGGTTTGTTGCTGTGAGCCGATCACATAATCGACCGCCGCGACCGACATGAACACAATGCCGATGGTGAACAGGACCTGATCCAGATGACTGCGGGCATAGAGCCTGCGATAGAGCGTGCGCTCAAGGAGCATGCCGAGCGCGGCTGAAAACAAAAAAGCCAGTGGCAGGCAGAGCAGAAAAGGCACACCCCAGCGGTTGATCAGAAAAGCGGTGATATAGCCCCCCGCCATCGAAAATACGCCATGCGACAGGTTGATGAAATTCATCAAGCCCATGGTCACGCTGAGCCCGCAAGCCAGCACGAACAGCAACATCCCGTAAGCTATGCCATCAAACAGAATCGTCAGCATGGGAGTGGTCTTTTCCTATCGCCGGCTTCGGGATCAAAACAATCAGGGGGAATATGCGCAATAACGGGGGGACGAAACGGCACAAACAAAACCGTTCGCGTCCCCCCTTGTAGTCATTGTCACGCCAGTGGGGGCGGGACGTTATTTCTTGGCCGCTTTGAAAGGATCTTTGACCGCTTCGATGGTCGCAAATTCCTGATTGTACAGCTCGGTGCCGACCTTCTCGACCTTGCGCACATAGATGTTCTGCACAATGTCGCGGGTGTCGGGATCAATCGACACAGGACCGCGGACCGAGGTCCAGCTCATGCCCTTCATGGCGGCAATCAGGGCTTCGCCATCGGTATTGCCCTTGGTCTTGTCCAGCGCCTTGTAGATCAACTGCATGCCGTCATAGGCACCAACGGCCATGAAATTGGGACGCATATTGTTGTTGGCTTTGCGGAAGGCTTCGACAAATGCCTTGTTCTCGGGCGAATTGTGCGAGGCCGAATAGTGATGGGTGTTGACCACGCCAAGCGCGGGATCGCCGATTTCCTGCAACAGATCGTCATCGGTCACATCGCCGGTGGCAATCAGCTTGATGCCTGCTTTGTCAAAGCCGCGTTCAACAAACTGTTTCATGAAGGCGGCACCGAAGCCCGATGGCACAAACACGAACACAGCGTCAGGCGAGGCATCCTTCACACGTTGCAGGAAGGGTGCGAAATCGGGATTGCGCAACGGCACGCGCAGATTTTCAACCACGGTTCCGCCGCCTTTGGTGATGGTGTCGCTGAACCATTTTTCAGCATCGAGACCGGGGCCGTAATCGGTCACCAGTGTCACGACTTTCTTGATGTTGTTTTTCAGGCTCCATTCCGCCATCGGCACCGAGGCCTGTGGCAGGGTGAAGCTGGTGCGCACGATGAAAGGCGATTGTTCGGTGATCATCGCGGTCGCCGCCGCTGTCACGATCTGCGGTACTTTCGCCTGTGTTGCCAGCGGCGCAACAGAGAGGGCCAGCGGGGTCAAGCCGAAGCCGAGCAACACGCTGACCTTGTCATTGACGATCAGTTCTTGGGCCAGACGCTTGGTGACATCGGGAGCGCCGGTATCGTCCTTGACGATCAGTTCGATTTTCTTGCCGGCAACCGTCGCGCCATTCTGCTGGATGAACAGCTTGGCGGCGGCTTCCTGCTGGCGGCCTGTCGAGCTGGACGGGCCGGTCATTGGCAGGATCATGCCGATTTTCACGGTCTCTTGCGCCATCACTGTCTGTGACAGTTGGGGAGCCAGCAGGCCCAGCCCGGCCAGCACAGGTGCGGCCAGCCAGACGCGTTTGGAAAATGTGTGGTTGCTCATCGGTGTCCCTCTCTTGTGGTCGTTTCTGGATGGTGTTTGTTCACCATGCGAACGTTTTTTCATATTGCGAACATTTTACTGTCTTGTTGGTGCAAGCGTCAAGGCAAGCACCTCGAAGGGGCCGGTCAAACCGGACCCGGTAGAGCGCCGATTTCGACTTTGACTTCAGTCTGCGCCATTCGGCACGGCATAGGGTGACAAAGCGCGTTTGAGGAAGCGCCCGCCGCCCGGTTTGCCGACCACCTTGCCGTCATCATAGACAACGTCACCGCGCAGGATGGTTTTGACCGGCCAGCCTGTGACCTCGTAGCCTTCCCACGGCGTATAGTCCGAGCCATGATGCAACAGCGATTGCGAGATGGTCACCGTGCGGTTTGCGTCCCACAATACCAGATCGGCATCCGCACCCACGGCAATCGAGCCTTTTTGCGGATAGAGACCGTAGATTTTGGCGTGGTTGGTCGAAGTGAGTGCCACAAATTGTTCCAGTGTGATGCGGCCCTTCGATACCCCTTCCGAGAACAGGATCGGCAGTCGTGTTTCCACACCCGGAATCCCGTTGGGAACGTAGCGGAACGATTGCTTGCCCTTGGGGTTCAGCTTGCCTTCGGCACTGTCATAGATAAAGGGGCAGTGGTCGGACGAAAAAGTCTGGAAAACGCCGGTGCGCAACCCTTCCCAGATGGCATCCCAACCGTCCCGGTCACGCGGAGGCGGAGAGCAGACATATTTGCCGCCTGTTTCGTCGCAATTATTCCCTTTCATGTCCTCTTCGGTCAGCGAGATATATTGCGGGCAGGTTTCGCCATAGACCTTGAGGCCGCGCTGTTGCGCCCAGCGGATCTGCTCCATCGCCTGACGGCCAGACACATGCACGATCATGATCGGCACATCGACCAGTTCGGCATGGCTGATGGCGCGATGGGCGGCCTCGCGCTCGACCAGCTCGGGGCGCGACTTGCCGTGATAGTAAGGGGCGGTCCGGCCCGCGGCTTCCAGCCGTTCGGTCATGAATTTGATGGAATCATAGCCCTCGCAATGGACCATCACCAGCGCCTTCTCGCGGCGTGCCACATCGAAAACATCGAGCAATTGCCGGTCGTTCAGCACCATCTCGTCATAGGTCATGAACACCTTGAACGAGGTGTAGCCGTCGGCCACCAGTGCGGGCAATTCCTGCCCCAGAATCGACGGTGTCGGATCGGTGATGATCAGATGGATGCCGTAATCGGCAATGCAGTTGCCCTCGGCCAGCTTTTGATATTGCGTCACGCTGTCGCGCAAGGAGGCACCGCGCGGTTGGGTCGCAAAGGGGATGATCGTCGTATTGCCGCCAGCCACAGCCGCCATCGAGCCCGTCACAAAATCATCCGCCATTCGGATGCCGGGGCTGTTCTGGCAGAGATGGACATGGCTATCGATGCCGCCGGGCATGACCAGAAGCCCTGTCGCGTCGATCTCGGAGGCGGCTCCGGTGATGCGATCCGCCAGCGCGGCGATGCGGCCATCGCGAATACCGATATCGCATTGCATCACATCCGAAGCGGTGACCACCGTACCGCCCCTGATTGCCACATCATAATCACCCATCGGCGGATCCCCCTCAAAGATACAAAGGCAAATTTTCGGTCAAATGACGATCAATGCAAGATTATTCGACATGTTTCAGTCCGTTTTATGGTTTGTTCCAGACTTATTTTTAAGCTGGTCGTTTTCGATCATCTCCCACGCCTGTTCGGCGGTCTCGGCATAATGGATCATATCCAGATCGGCTTTGCCGATCATGCCATTGCTGACCAGCGCATCGAAATTGACCACGCTGGACCAATAGGCTTTGTCAAACAGCACGAACCGGCTTTTGGTGGATTTGCCGGTCTGGCTCAAGGTGAGCAATTCGAACAATTCGTCAAAGGTCCCGAACCCGCCCGGAAAGGCCACGATCGCGCAGGCGCGCATGGCAAAATGCATTTTGCGCATGGCGAAATAATGGAAATTCATGGTCAGTTCGGGCGTCATATAGGGGTTGGGAAACTGTTCGTGCGGCAAGGTGATGTTCAACCCGATCGACGGTGCGCCGACCTCGAATGCCCCGCGATTGGCGGCTTCCATAATGCCCGGTCCACCGCCGGTGCAGATCACATTGTGACGTTCGCCGGTGACAGGGTCGGGATTGGTGCCATGGGCCGAACACATGCGGGCAAAGCGGCGGGCCTCGTGATACCAGAACGGCTGGCGGCCCGGCCCGTCCTCGCGCACCCGTGCACTGCCGAACACCACCACCGTGGACATGATTTTCCATGCCCGCATAATCTCCTCGGTTTTCTCGTATTCGAGCATAAACCGCATGCCGCGTTGGGAATCGCTCAGCAGAAAGTCCTGATCGAGGATCGGCAGACGATAGCTGGGGGAGGCGATCTGTCGATCCGAGGGCGGAGTGGTGTGCGAGAGATGGGGCAGTTCGACGGAAGGCTCGCGTGCGGTGATTTGCGCCTGATGCTTGTGATGTTTGTGGTTGGCCATCAAATCGTTCCCTGTTCCGTGCCGGTCAATAAGGCAGTCCGACATAGTTTTCTGCAAGGGCGGTCATTGCCGCCCTTGACGAGAACAGATAGGCCAGTTCGGCCTGTTGCATCTTGGACTCGAAAGCGGGCTGGCCGGGGAATTGGTGCAACATGGTGGTCATCCACCAGGAGAACCGCTCGGCTTTCCATACCCGCGCAAGGGCTTTTCCCGCATAGGCCTCAAGCCCGCCTGATTGGCCGTGATGATAGAAGTCTTCCAAGCCTTTCCACAGATAATAGACATCGGAGGCGGCGAGGTTGAGACCCTTTGCGCCGGTCGGCGGGACGATGTGGGCGGCATCGCCCGCCAGAAACAACTGGCCATAGCGCATCGGTTCAGCCACAAAACTGCGCAAAGGGGCAATGCTTTTTTCGATCGAAGGGCCGCGCACCAGACGGTCTTGATGGGAGGCGGGCAGTCGGTCCTGCAAGGCATCCCAGAACCGCTCGTCCGACCAATCCTTGATCTTCTCGTCCAATCCGCATTGCAGATAATAACGCGAGCGGCTGTGCGAGCGCATCGAACACAGTGCAAATCCGCGCGGATGATTGATATAGATCAGTTCGTCATCGACCGGTGGGGTGTCGGACAACAGGCCCAGCCAGCCGAACGGATAGACCCGCTCATAGGTTTTAAGGATATGCGCCGGTATCGACCGGCGGCTCACGCCATGAAAGCCGTCACAGCCCGCGATAAAATCGCAGGTGATGGTCTGCTCGATGCCGTCCTTGCGGAAGCGGACAGTCGGGCGCGGACTATCGAGATCCGACAGGCTGACATCCTCGGCCTCATAGAGGGTGGGCGCACCTGAAGCCGTCCGTGCGTCCATCAGGTCGCGTGTCACCTCTGTCTGGCCATAGACCAAGACGCTGGTTCCGGTCAGGTCCTGAAAGTCGATCCGGTGCATCTGTCCGTCAACCATCAGGGCGGTTCCGTGATGGACAATGCCTTCCTTGTCCATGCGCTCGGAACAGCCGGCCTGCCGCATCAGCGACACCGCGCCTTGTTCAAGCACTCCGGCGCGGATGCGGCCCAGCACATAATCGGGACTGCGCTGTTCGAGAATCACGGTTTCGATGCCCGATGTCTGGAGCAGTTGCCCCAACAGCAAACCGGCCGGACCGGCCCCGATAATCACAACTGATACGGACTTCATCGATTTTATCCCGCGCCTTGCTTCCGGTTCAGGCCCCTTTGAGCCAAACGGACTGATTGTTCGGATGATTGTTAGCCCAGACCAAGCCGAGGTCAAAAGGATATCGTTGTTGGACTAGCAAATTGCCCGAATTTTGAACAGGCCGACCGACTACGACAATAAGCAATAGACAAACGAGACCATTCCGGCCTTAAATGCGGCGTGTAAGGAATTCAGCACCCGGGAATCGGGGCGATGTGTGGAGGAAATGATGACAAATTTTACACGGCGCAGTTTTACGTCTGCTTTGGCTCTGGGTGTTGCAGCTCCTGCATTCTTGCGGAATGCCTCGGCACAATCGGCGACAATCAAGATCGGTCAGGTTGTTCCCATCACGGGTCCGGCCGCTGAAGCTGGCAAATATGCCATGGCCGGTGCAAAGATCGCGCTCGATGAAATCAACAAAAAGGGCGGTATCCTCGGCAAGCAGGTCGAAATCATCACCGAAGATGACCAGACCACCAATCCCGGCGCGGTGCTGGCCTTCTCGAAACTGGCCACCAATCCCGATATTGTCGCCTTCGTGACCTCGATCCGGTCGACGCAGGTGCATGCGATGGCTCCCGATATTGCCAAAATCGCCAAGCCGACCATGTTCGGCGGAACCGATCCGACACTGACCAAGCTCGGCAATCCATGGCTGTTCCGTTGCCGCCCGAACGATACATTCTCCGGCAAGGTGATTGCCGAATTCGGTGTGAAGGAATTGGGCCTGAAGAAGTGGGGGATTGTCCACTCCACCGATGCGTTCGGGACCAATGGCATGAAGGCACTGGAAGCATCCTTGCTGGCTTTGGGTGTGACCCCCGTGGCCATTCAGGGCTATGCCAACCAGTCGCAGGATTTCACGCCTGTCGTGCTGGCTTTGAAACAGGCCGGTATTGATATCATCTCGTCCTACTTCACCTTCGAGAATGATCTGGGCATTTTCGCCCGCCAGTTGCGCCAGCTCGGTGTGAATGCGCCATGGGTCGGCTCGCCCTCGATCGTCAACACCACGGCGATCAAGCTGGCCGGTGCCGCGCTCAACAACACCTATGGCGTGGCCGATTATGCCGAAGAATCATCACCCGAAGCCAAGGCCTTTGCCGATACCTATCGTGCGATGATGAAGGTGGCCCCCGACAACCAGTCCTCCTGGACCTATGACGGCATGAATTTGCTGGCAGTGGCCATCAACAAGGCCGGCAAGACCGATCCGGAAGCCGTGCGCGCCGCGATGCTGTCGATCAAAGGCTACAAGGGTGCCGAAGGCGAATATAATTTCGATGCCAATGGCGATGGTCTGCACGGCTACAATGTCGTGAAGAATGTCGGCGGCAAGATCGAATTTGCCAAGCACATCGAATTTCCGGCCTGATCCGGTTTCGCAATGAAAGGACCGCTCCGCCTGTCGGTTTGACAAGCGGAGCGGTTTCCTCCGGTCGCAGCTTGTCTGTTTCCAGCCTGTTATTCTGACCTTCCGGTGATCTTATGGACATGGTTTTTCAACTCCTCTTTCAGGGGATTGGCATTGGCTCGGTCTATGCGCTTGTGGCGCTGGGCTTCGTGCTGATTTTTCGTGCCACCAATGTCGTGAATTTCGCGCAAGGCGAATTCTCGATGGTGGCGGCATTCCTGATGGTGATCTTCTCCGTCGATCTGGAATGGCCATACTGGATCTCGTTTCTCCTGTCGCTCGGCGGCATGGCGATTTACGGGGCCTTGTTCAATCTGGGGGTCTACTTCCCCTTGCGCCATCGCACCTATCTGCCGGTGATCATTTCCACCATCGGGGCTTCGATCCTAGTGTCCAATTCGACGCTGGCACTGTACGGGCCACAGCCACAGGTGTTGCAACCCTTGCTCGATTTCCCCGGCTTCAATATCGGCACGGTCTATCTTGATGCCCAATATTTGCTGATCATCGGTTTGACGGTCGTGCTGGTGGCGTTCCAATACTGGTTTTTCGAGCACACTTTGCTGGGCAAGAAACTGCAAGCGACTTCGCAGGACAAGGAAATGGCCTCTTTGCTGGGGATTCCTGTCGCGACCATGATCATGCTGACCTTTGTCTACAGCGCGATGATCGGTGGTCTGGCGGGAATTCTGGTCGCGCCGATCCTGTTCGTGTCGATCCATATGGGTGGCACCATCGCTCTGAAAGCCTTCGCGGCAACCATCATCGGCGGGTTCGGCGATGTGGCGGGGGCGATTATCGGTGGTCTGGCTTTGGGGGTGATCGAAACCTTCGGGGCGGCCTATGTGTCCGTGCCTTATAAGGACGGTTTTGCCTTCCTCGTATTGGTGGCCTTCCTTGTGTTCCGGCCCCAAGGCATTTTTGGCGAACGTGTGGCGGAAAAAGCATGAGCAGCATGATCGAAATTTATCGCGCTTCCGCTCAACGGAAACAGCGTGGACTTCTCGCTTATATCGCGTTGATTGCGGTGTTGGTCTATGTGGCCGCAACCACCACATTCGACGGATATGTCACCAATATTCTGATGCAGGCTGTCACCTATTCGGTCGCCGTGATGGGGCTGACGGTGGTGTTGGGCCTGTGCGGACAGATCAATCTGGCCCAAGCCGCCTTTTTCGGGCTGGGCGCTTATGCGGTGGGTCTCGGCACCGTCGATTACGGTCTGTCCTACTGGATCTGCATGGGATTGGGCCTGATCGTCGTGCTCGGTTTCGGGGCCTTTCTGGGCACTTCGACCATCCGGCTGGGCGGGCATTATCTGGCGATGGTGACCATCTCCTTCCAGCAAATCCTGACACTGGTCATGATCAACTGGATTCCGGTGACCCATGGACCGGACGGGGTGTCACGCATTCTGAAACCGACCCTGTTCAATACACCGCAAAGCTATCTGGCGTTTTGTGTGGTGGTGCTGGCGGTGGTGGGCTATCTGGTCTGGCAGTTGCCCTCGACCAAGCTCGGCCGCGCCATGCGCGCCGTGCGTGACAACGAGTTGGCGGCCGGTGTCACCGGCATCGACATCCAGCGCACCAAAGTGACGGCCTTTGCCATTTGCGCCTTGCTGGGCGGGTTGGGCGGCGGTCTGTTCGCCGGTGGTTTCTCCTATGTCAGTCCCGACCAGTTTTCGTTTGCCGAGTCCATCGTTTTCCTGACCATGGTGCTGTTGGGAGGCGTGGCCTCGCCGATCGGTGCGGTGATCGGGACCGGCTTGCTGATCCTGATCCCGGAATGGTTGCGTTTCTTGAAATCCATCCCCGGTCTCTATCTGGCCATTTACGGTCTGGCCGTGATTTTGATCGTGCTGTTCATGCCCGACGGGATCTGGGGTTTTGTGGTCCAGCGGTTCAAAAGCCTGCGCGGCGCCCTGCGGTTGTCGGCCGAATTGCCGGAACTGACTTTGGTGCAGACCCAATCCCATGCCGATGATGTGCTGGTGGTGGACAATCTGGCCAAGCATTTCGGCGGGTTGAAGGCGGTGGATGACATCTCCTTCATCGTCAAACGCGGCAGTGTGCATGCGCTGATCGGACCGAACGGCTCGGGCAAAACCACCACGCTCAACGTTCTCTCCGGCCTGTACACACCCACCGCAGGCGCGGTGAAACTCGATGGTCAGGACATCACCCATTTTGCCCCGCATGAGCGCACGGCATCGGGCTTGGGCCGCACCTTCCAGAACATCCGGTTGTTCCGCTCGATGACGGCACTGGAAAATGTCATCATCGGGGTAGAGCGTCCGGGCAATCCGGTCGACCATGCTCCCATTGCCCTTGAAGGACGCGCCCGCGCGGCCCTCAATTTCGTGGGGCTTGGCGATCGTGCCGATGAATTGGTGACCTCCTTCTCCTACGGCCATCAACGGCTGATCGAAATTGCCCGCGCACTCGCCGGCAATCCGACCTTGTTGTTGCTGGATGAGCCGGCCGCCGGTCTCAATTCCACCGAAAAGATGGAATTGCGTGATCTTCTGAAGCGGATTGCCGCCAAGGGGTTGACCATCTTGATCATCGATCATGATATGACACTGGTCAGCGAAGTCGCCGAGCATATTACCGTGCTCAATTTTGGTCGCCGTATTGCGGATGGCGATCCGGTTTCGGTGCTCAACCATCCCGATGTTGTGACCGCCTATTTGGGGAGCGATGCCAATGCCGCTCATTGAGCTTAAAAACGTCTCGGTTCGTTATGGCGAAATCGAAGCCCTGCGCGGGGTGTCCCTGTCTGTGGAAGCGGGCGAAGTGGTCACCTTGCTGGGTGGCAACGGGGCGGGTAAATCCACCACCTTGCGTGCGATATCGGGCCTGACCAAACCGGCCTCCGGCGAGATTATTTTCGAAGGCAAATCGATGACCGGCTTGGGGCCGGAAGAGATTGTCCGTCTCGGGATCGCCCATGTCCCGGAAGGGCGGCGGGTGTTTCCGGGCCTGACCGCACATGAAAATATCATGCTCGGTGCGTCCAACCGCAGTGGCGTTTCCAAGGACCAGATCGATCAGGAAGCCGATGCGATGTTCGATCTGTTCTCCGATATCCGGCCCTTCCAGCATGTGCTGGGATGGACCCTGTCGGGCGGCCAACAGCAGATGGTGGCTGTGGCACGCGGATTGATGGCCAAGCCGAAACTGTTGTTGCTCGATGAGCCCTCGCTGGGTCTGGCTCCGGTGATCGTGTCCAAGGTGTTCGAGATCATCAAGGAGATCCGGCGGCGCGGTACAACCGTGTTGCTGGTCGAACAGAATGCCCGTATGGGGTTGTCGGTCGCCGATCGTGGCTATGTGCTCGAAACAGGACGGCTGGTTGTCACAGGCAAGCCGGACGAATTGTGGAACAACGAGGATGTGCGTGCCGCTTATCTTGGCGGTCATGCCCGCACGGCGGCCAAAGCCTGATTGCGGGCTCTGTCCCCGTGTAAAAAGGATATGGATTGATGGATCGTGACCGCTTGCTCAACCGCACTGCGGTGGTAACCGGAGGCTCGCGCGGGATCGGGCGGGCTGTTGCCGAACGCTTTGTGGCGGAAGGGGCCGTGGTTGCGATCAACCATCCCGGTGACGAGCAGGCGGCGCAAGCGACTCTTGCGGCCCTGCATGCCATTGATGAAACGGCGGGTCGCGCCAAGCGCGACCATCTCGCGATCAAGGCCGATGTCGCCGATGAAAAGGCCGTTGCGGCGATGGTGCAACAGGTGGTTGCCCAATGGGGGCGGCTGGATTGCATGGTCTGCAATGCCGGTATCCAGAGCGTGACCGAGGGGCATGATTTCGATGCCGCCACATTCCAGCGGATTCTGGATGTGAACCTGAATGGTGCGGCCTATTGCGCGCGCGAGGCGATTGCCCATTTCCTGACCCGCGAGGGCGGCGGCTCGGTGATTGCCACCTCCAGCGTGCACCAGATCATCCCGAAGCCGACCTATCTGGCCTATGCCGCCAGCAAGGGCGCTCTGGGCC
>CANGOE010000013.1 GCA_947455455.1 Hyphomicrobiales bacterium | reverse complement strand
TCGGTCATTGCCACGTCCAGTGTCCATCAGCTGATCCCGAAGCCGACCCATCTGGCCTATGCGGCCAGCAAGGGGGCCTTGGGCCAGATGGTGCGGACGCTGGCGCTGGAATATGCCGATCGCGGTATCCGTGTGAATGCGGTTGCGCCCGGCGCGGTCACCACCGATATCAATGCGGCGTGGATCGACGATCCCAAGGCGCGTGCCGATGTGGAACGCCATATTCCGATGGGCTTTGCCGCCGATGCCGCCCAGATCGCCCCGCTCTATGCCTTTCTGGCTTCACCAGAGGCGGTTTATATCACCGGCCAGACGCTTTATGCCTGTGGCGGCTTGACCTTGTATGGCGAATTCAAGCAGAACTGGTCTTCCTGACGCTGAAGGAATATCTGCTTTATGCCGAATCGGTTTCTTTTATGGGTCAAACGGACCGGCTCGGGCATGGCCCGCTTTGTCGCGCATGATGATCCGCGTATGGCCTATGGCAATCTGATTGCGGTTCTGGTGGGCTCCAACCAGCCGCTGTTTCCGCTGACGCTGTATGCCGTGCTGGGCGATGCCGCCCGCCCGAGCCTGTGGGGGCTGGTCTCGACGCTGGCTTTTTGCGCGGTGCCGTTTGTTGCCCGCTCGCATGCATTGGCGGCCAAGTTGATGCTTTGCCTCTATGCCAGCCTGCACACGGCGGCCTATGTCCTGCTGATGGGGCAGGGCGCGGGGTTCGAATTGTTCTTCCTGCCTTGCATCTTGCTGTCGGCTTTGCTGTTTCCGGCCAGACAGCGGATGCTGGCCTGGGCCTTGTGCGCGGTGCCATTTGTGCTGTTTTTCGCCGTGCAAAGACTGGCGGGGCCGGCCGACCATTTGGGGAGCGGGGCCATATCGACCCTGTGGCAGGTCAATGCGATCAGCGTGGCCTGTCTGACGGCGATGATGGGCATGCTTGCGCCTGCGCCCGGAGATGGCTATCCATAGGGACAGGTTCACACAATGGGGCGCGGACATGGCACTTGATGCGGCAATGATGGCAATTCTGGAACGGGCGAAGAACAATCCGGTTCCTCCCTATCAAACCATGCCGATCAACGAGGCGCGGACCACCTTTATCCGTCTGGCCGGATACTGGAACCAGAATCCGGAGCCGATGGCGCAGGTCGAGGATCTGCTGATCCAGACCCCTGAATGTGCCATTCCGGCCCGCTTTTATACCCCTGAAGGGGTTCAGGCCGATGGTCCGGTGCTGATCTATATCCATGGCGGCGGCTGGACCTTTGGGTCCGTCGAAACCCATGATAACGCGGTGCGCCGTTTGGCCGCTGAGTCGCGCATCCAGGTTCTCAGTATTGATTACCGTCTGGCCCCCGAACATGCTTTCCCTGCGGGCCACACCGATGTGCTCGAAACCATCCGCTTTGTCGAGAATGGCGGCTTGGGCCGTCCGGTTCCGGCCAGTCTCATTGCTTTGTCAGGTGACTCAGCCGGTGCCAATCTGGCGCTGGGGGCGATGCTCGCCCGTCCCATCAAGGGTCTGCCACAGATCGGCACGGCGGCTTTGCTGTATGGCTGTTATGCCCCCGATCACGAAACGGCCAGCCACCGCCGTTTCGGGGATGGCAGTTATTTGCTGAGCACCGAACGGATGCGCTGGTTCTGGGCGAATTTTCTGGGGCAGGAGAGCCATGACAATCCCGGTCTTGCCGCCCCGCTCTATGCCTCGGACGAGGATCTGTCCGGCCTGCCGCCGGTCTATATGAATGCCGCAGGGCTTGACCCCTTGCTTGATGACAGTCTGTTGCTGGCCACCCGACTGGCCCATGTCGGTATTCCGTTCCGCTTCGATGTCATTCCCAATGTCGTGCATGGCTTCATGCAGATGAGCGCCGAACTGGTGCAGGCCCGCGAGGCCCAACAAAAGGCGGGCGAGTGGTTGCGCCAGCATTTCGGGCTTTGACCCCGCTCAATCGGGCATAAAAAAACAGCGCCGGAATGGCGCTGTTTTCGTCTCGGATCCGAAAAACCTCAGCCGGCAAAGCTGTAGGAGGTTTTGACGGTTGTGAAAAACTCCTTGGCATAGGCCCCTTGCTCGCGCGGGCCGTAGCTTGAGCCTTTGCGGCCACCGAATGGCACATGATAGTCGACACCTGCGGTTGGCAGATTGACCATCACCATACCGGCTTCGGCATTGCGCTTGAAATGGGTGGCGTATTTGAGGCTGGAGGTGCAAATGCCTGCCGACAGACCGAATTCGGTGTCATTGGACAAAGCCAGCGCCTCTTCGTAATTGGCGACACGCTGGACTGTGGCAACGGGGCCGAAGATTTCCTCGCGGGCCACGCGCATGGTCTGTCCGACATGGGTGAACAAAGCCGGTTGCAGATAGAAGCCGGGATTCTCGCGCTTCAACACCTCGCCACCCCAATGCAAAGTCGCGCCCTCGTCGCGGCCGATCTGCAGATATTTCAAATCCTGATCCAGCTGGCTTTGGTCGACGACGGGGCCGATATGGGTGCCTGCCTTGAGCGCATCATCGATGACCAGTCCTTTGAGCCGCTCGGTCACCGCATCGACAAAGGCATCATGGATGCCAGCGGTCACGATGAAGCGCGAGGAGGCGGTGCAACGCTGTCCGGTCGAGAAAAACGCGCCGTTGACGGCCGCTTCCACGGCGGTCTTCAGATCGGCATCATCGAGCACGATCAGCGGGTTCTTGCCGCCCATTTCCAATTGCACTTTTTTCATCGGCATGGCGTTGACGCAAGCGGCGGCGACCTTGCGGCCTGTCGAAACAGAACCGGTAAAGGTGATGGCCGTGACATCCTTGTGTTCCAGCAATGCCTGACCGACTTCGGACCCGCGACCCATCACGAGATTGAGCACGCCTGCGGGCAGACCGGCGCGGACCAGAATATCGACCAGAGCCCATGCCGAGCCGGGAACCAGATCGGCCGGTTTGAACACGACCGTATTGCCATAGGCCAGTGCGGGCGCGATTTTCCATGCCGGAATGGCAATCGGGAAATTCCAAGGGGTGATCATGCCGATAACACCCAATGGATCACGGGTGATTTCGACACCGACGCCGGGGCGCACGCTGGGCACGGCTTCGCCGGTCAGGCGCAGGCATTCACCGGCAAAGAACGCGAAAATCTGTCCGGCGCGGCCTGCTTCGCCAATGCCTTCGGGCAGGGTCTTGCCTTCCTCACGGGCCAGCAGACGGCCCAATTCGTCCTTGCGGGCCAGAATTTCGTCGGAAGCCTTTTTCAGGATTTCGTAGCGCTCCTGCGGCGTGGTGCGCGACCAAGCAGGAAAAGCCGCTTTGGCGGCCGCAATGGCCTCTTCGGCCTGTGCGCGGGAGGCGCGGGCATAATGGCCGACCACATCCTTGGTGTTGGACGGGTTGATATTGTCATTGATGCTGGCGCCGTCGACCCATTGGCCGCCGATATGGTTCTTGAATTCTGCTGACATTGTTGTTTTTCCTTGGGAGCTTCCGGAGTGTTATCATGATTGTGTGTGTGACACAGTTTACGGGCTTACGCGATGGTTTTGAACCCCTAACCCTGTATTTGTTCCGCGCCCTATGGAGTGCGCATCTGCGTGATTTGCATGGATCTGTTTTGCACGGGGGAGTTGCAACATCCGCCGATATTGCCACAATGGCAGAAAGGGTTGTGCGACAAGGAGGTTTTCGTGACACATCTTGCCAAGTTCGGTGTCGGGGTTGCGGCGGTCTGGATGCTGATGGCCCATAGTGCGGTGGCCCAAATGCCGATGGAAAAGCACGGGTCTTGCCCGTCGGGCTATCACCAGAGCGGCAATTACTGCACCCCTTCCTCGGGCAGTTCACGTCCGGCTTTGCTGAAAACAGGCTCTTGTCCCTCGGGCTATCACCAGAGCGGGGACTATTGTCTGGCCAGCAGTGACAGCTCCAAACCGGCCATTCCCAAATCGGGTTCCTGCCCGTCGGGCTTTCACCAGAGCGGTGATTATTGCCTGAAAAGCTGATTGTGCCGGCGGCCATTGAAAAAAACCGCAAAACACGCCAGAACAATCACCACTGCTTGAATTGCTGATCCCTTAAAACCGATCCCACCGCCAAGGATGTCTGAAATGACCAAACTCAAGATTACGGCCGGTCCCTATACCTTTATCGGCAAGCTGGAAGAAGAAGCGGCCCCCAAAACCTGTGCGGCCTTCCTGTCGCGCCTGCCGTTTGAAAGTCAGGTTGTGCATGTGCGCTGGAGCGGCGAAGGTGTTTGGATTCCTTTGGGCGATTATGATTTCGGGGTCGATTACGAAAACCACACCAGCTATCCCGCACCCGGCCAGTTCATCCTCTATCCGGGCGGCATCAGCGAGACCGAAATCCTGCTGGCCTATGGTGGCGTGCATTTCGCCAGCAAAATGGGCCAGTTGGCAGGCAACCACTTCCTGACGATCATCGAGGGCAACGAGAATGTGGCGGCCCTTGGAAAATCGACCCTGTGGAAGGGCGCGCAAAACATCCGTTTCGAACGCGTCTGAGCGGGACGGGATGTCGGGTATGTGACCATGATTGTGGTCTGTGGCGAAGCATTGATGGATGTGTTTGTCGCCCATACCCGGCAGGACCGGCTTGAATCCGAATGGGTGGCGGGCGGTTCGGCCTTCAATGTGGCCCGCGCCCTTTGTGCTTTGGGCCAGCCGGTCTCCCTGCTGGCTGGTCTCTCGCAAGACCGTTTCGGGCTCTATCTGCGTGATCTGCTGACCCGTCAGGGTGTCGATCTCGCTTATGCGGTGTCCAGTGACAAGCCGACCACGCTGGCCATTGTGCAACAGGATGGCGCTGGCGAACACAGTTTCAGCTTTTACGGCAACGGAGCCGATGTGCAGGTCGGGGTGGATGATCTGCCCGATGCTTTTCCCGATAGTGTGACAAGCCTTGTGATGGGCTCCTATGCCCTTGTGACACCGCCGATCGGCGGGGCATTGGCCGCTTTGATGGCGCGTGACAGCGCTTCGCGGTTGATCAGCATCGATCTGAATTACCGCCCTTCGATTGTCGGCCCGCCGGATCGCTGGCAGGCGCAGTTCGATACGGCGCTGGGCCATGCCCATATTGTCAAAGCCAGTCTGGAGGATTTGCAACTGGCCTACGGGCCTGATGCCGATCCCCGGACCATAGCCCGCGATTGGCGCGCGCGTGGCGTGGCATTGGTGCTGGTGACGCTCGGCGCACAAGGGGCCGTGGCTTTTTATCAGGATCAGGTTTTACCGGTTGAAGGGGTCCGTGTCGCAGTCAAGGATACGGTCGGGGCGGGGGATGCGTTCCATGCCGCCTTTTTGGCTTGGTTTGGCGCACGCAACCGCCTGTCGCTGTCGGCCATGCCACACTGGGGCGCCGAAGATGTTTCGCGGGCTATGGCCTATGCCGTGTCTGTTTCCGCGCAAATGTGTACGGTGCGTGGCGCTGCGGTTGACGCTCTCGCCGCTCTCGATCCGCTTGCTTATTGTTAGTCCCGATTACAGGAAACGCGTTCATGCCCGCTCATCAGATCAAGACCCATTGGGAGGCTTTGGCTCATCTGCGCCAGCGCCATCATGCCATCAAGATGGAGAATCTGTTTGCATTGCATCCGGACCGTTTTGCACATGCCTCGGTCCGTTGTGATGATCTGCTGGTCGACTATTCCAAGACCACCATCACCGACGATGTCCGTGCCGAATTGCTGGCTTTGGCGCGGGCCACCGGTGTCGAGGAGCAACGCGACCGGATGTTTGCCGCGCAACGGATCAATAATTCAGAAGATCGCGCCGTGCTCCATACCGCGTTACGGCAACCGGCCTCCGCCTCGGTGCCACTGGACGGGCATGATGTGGTCGGTGATGTGCACCGGGAATTGGCCAGACTGTTTGCCTTTGTCGATGGCGTGCGCGCTGGCACGATTGCCGGTGCCACCGGCAAGACGATCCGTGATGTTGTCAATATCGGTATCGGCGGGTCGGATCTGGGTCCGGTGATGGCCAGTCTTGCGCTTGCGCCCTATCATGACGGGCCGCGCCTGCATTTTGTCTCCAATATCGACAGTGCGCATCTGGCCGATACGCTGGCTATTCTCGATCCGGCCACCACATTGGTGATTGCCGCTTCCAAGACCTTCACCACCATCGAGACCATGACCAATGCGCTGTCGGCGCGGGCTTGGCTGGTCGCGGCCTTGGGGGAACAGGCGGTTGCGCATCACTTTGCCGCAGTCTCGACCGCCTTGCCCAAGGTTGCCGCTTTCGGCATCAGGGCGGACCGGACCTTCGGCTTCTGGGATTGGGTCGGTGGCCGCTATTCGCTGTGGTCGGCCATTGGCCTGCCCCTGATGCTGGCGATTGGCCGGACCCATTTCGAGGCCTTTTTGGCTGGCGGGCATCGTATGGACGAGCATTTCCGCCAAGCTCCGCTGGAACAGAATGCGCCGGTGATGATGGCCTTGCTGGGCATCTGGCATCGCAATATCTGCCATTATCCGGCCCGCGCCGTGATCCCCTATGACCAGCGCCTGTCGCGGCTTCCCGCCTATCTGCAACAGCTTGATATGGAATCCAACGGCAAGTCGGTGGACCGGCACGGCCATGCCTTGCAACGTCCGTCCGGTCCTCTGGTCTGGGGCGAGCCGGGAACCAATGCGCAACATGCGTTTTTCCAACTGTTGCATCAGGGTACCGATGTCATTCCGGTCGAATTCATTATCGGCGCGCAAAGCCATGAGCCCCAGATGCAACAGCATCAGTCCTTGTTGCTCGCCAATGTGCTGGCGCAATCGCAAGCCCTGATGAAGGGCCGCACCGCAGAGGAGGCCGAAGCGCAAATGCGCGCCAAGGGAATGGATGCGGCGCAGGCCAAACGGCTAGCCCCGTTCAAGGCCTTTGCGGGCAACCGCCCGTCGGTGACGATTGTCTATCGCAAGCTCGATCCCTTCACCTTCGGCCGCTTGATCGCCCTTTACGAGCACCGCGTCTTTGTCGAGGCGGCGATATGGGGCATCAATGCCTTCGACCAATGGGGCGTGGAACTGGGTAAGGAACTGGCAACCGATCTGTTGCCCTTCGTCAATGGCGAGCGGACCAGCGCCGAACTGCCAGCCTCGAGCGGCGGGCTGTTCGATTATATCCAATCATTGCGCGGGTGAACGGTCGGGTTGCGCCCATGGGCGCGCCACTGCATCCGACTGGTTGAAGCGGGCAATGTCGCTGGCATAGGACACCGTCATGTCGATGTCGTCCCAGCCGTTGAGCAATTGGGTTTTCCAGACCGGATCAATCGAGAAATCGACCGTGTGGTTGCCGATGCGGATGCATTGATCGGGCAGGTCGATGATCATTGTCTCGCCCTGGATCACGCCCTGATGGGCCAGCAGGGTTTCGGCCTGTTCGGGGCTGACCACTGCAGGTAAAATGCCGTTTTTGACGGCGTTGGAAGCAAAAATATCGCCGAAACTGGAGGCGATGACGCAACGGAAGCCGAAATCGGCCAAGGCATAGACTGCCGCCTCGCGTGAGGAGCCGCACCCGAAATTGCGGCCTGCGATCAGGATCTGGCACGATTTGAACCGGTCCTGATCCAGCGCGCAAGCCGGACTGGAGGCGTCTTGCCGCAGGTCATGCAACAGAAATTGCCCATAGCCGTCACTGCGCGGGCGTTTCATGAAGCGGGCCGGGATCAACTGGTCGGTATCGACATTGTCGAGCGGCAAAGGACAGGCAACGGCCTCGAACACAATCAGCGGGGTCATCGGTGCGCTCCTTGGGTGAGGGTGCGGACATCGGTCAGGTGGCCGGTAAGGGCGGCGGCGGCGACCATCGCAGGCGACATCAGATGCGTGCGGGAGCCGGGACCCTGACGGCCCTTGAAATTGCGGTTGGTGGTGGATGCACAGCGCTCTCCCGCCGGCACAAGATCGCCATTCATGCCGACACACATCGAGCAACCGGACTCAACCCACTGCAATCCTGCTTCGGTGAAAATCCGGTCGAGCCCTTCGGCTTCCGCTTGCTGTTTGACGGCGCTTGAACCGGGCGACACCAGTCCGGGCACTTTGGCGCGGTGGCCCGCAAGAACCGCGGCGGCGGCCCGTAAATCCTCGATCCGGCTGTTGGTGCACGAGCCGATGAAAACGCGGTCAATCGCAATGCCGGTCAGGGGTTGGTTGGGTTTGAGGCCCATATAGTCGAGCGCATCGGTCAATGTCCGCGCCCGCGCCGCATCGCCCACCGTTGCGGGGTCGGGCGTATTGGCGGTAATCGGCAAGGCCTGCTCCGGCGTAGTCCCCCATGTCAGGGTCGGAGCCAGAGCCGTGGCATCGATGGTGATCTCGCGGTCGAAGACGGCTTTCTCGTCACTGCGCAGGCTCAGCCAGGCGTGAACCGCCGCCTCGAAAGCCGCTCCTTTCGGGGCGAAGGGTTTGCCGCGCAAAAAGGCAAAGGTCGTGTCATCGGGGGCGATCAGGCCGAGCCGCGCACCGGCCTCGATCGACAGGTTGCACAGGGTCAACCGTCCCTCCATCGACAAGGCGCGAATGGTCGAACCCGCATATTCGATGGCATGGCCCTGCGCCCCGTCCGCGCCGATGGTGGCGATCAGATGCAAGGCAATGTCCTTGGCGCTGGTGCCTGCGGGCAGAGCGCCTTCGACCGTGACGCGCATGGCCTTGGGGCGTTTCTGCCAGATGGCCTGCGTCATCATCACATGGGCGACTTCGGATGCCCCGATGCCGAACGCATAGGCCCCGAACGCCCCGTGGGTCGAGGTATGGCTGTCGCCGCACACCATGATCGTGCCCGGCAGGGTCAAGCCCTGCGCCGGAATGGTCACATGCACAATGCCCTGTCTGGGATCATCCAGCCCGAACAGGGTAACATCATGCTTGGCGCAATTGTCGGAGAGCTGGTCGACCATCCGTTTGATCTCGGGGGCGAGACTGTCGCGGTTGCGGGTGGGCACATAGTGATCGGCAATCCCGAAGGTCAGATCGGGACGGTGCAAACGCGCCTGCCGCTTGGCGAGTTGGTCGAAGGCATGGAACGAGCCTTCATGCAACAGATGCCGGTCGACCCATAACAGCGACTGGCCATCCTCGCGGTCCACGACCACATGGGCATCCCAGATTTTGTCGATCAGGGTTTTGGGACGCGACGATAAGGATCCGGCTCGCTCGGTCATGGGGCATCCAATCGGGTGGTGTGTGCGAATAAGTGTTACGAGTGGATAAGTCTGCCGGATGTCGGCTATAAGATGTTTGAGAAGATTTGCGTCGACCCGTCAAGATGTTAAAGCAATAAGTATTATCTATAGAACATGAAAAGTCCGAACAGCCAGAAAGTGCCCGTCATGAGCCTGCGACAGCGTCTTGAGCAGAACAAAATCGTTATCGCCCCCGGTGTCACCGATGCGTTGACGGCGGCCATTGCCTCTGCGGCGGGGTTTGAAGCCCTCTATCTGACCGGAGCGGGCATTGCCTATACCAAGCTCGGGCGGCCCGATATCGGTCTGGTGTCGGTTTCGGAAGTTGCCGACACGCTGTCACTGATCCGCGAACGGGTGCCGACCGCGCTGATCGTCGACGCCGATACCGGTTTCGGCAATGCGCTGAATGTGGAGCGCACGGTGCGGCTGTTCGAGCGTGCGGGGGCCAATGCCCTGCAACTCGAAGACCAGACCTTCCCGAAACGGTGTGGCCATCTGGCCGATAAAAGCCTGATCGGCAGCACCGAAATGGTCGGCAAGATCAAGGCGGCAGTCGATAGCCGCCATTCAGCCGAAACCCTGATCATCGCCCGCACCGATGCGGTGGCGGTCGAGGGGTTCGATGCGGCCATCGAACGCGCCTTGCGCTATCGTGATGCCGGGGCGGATGTGCTGTTTGTCGAAGCCCCCAAAAGCGAAGCCGAACTGGCACGGTTGAGTGCGGCACTTGGCGGCACATTGCCCTTGCTGGCCAATATGGTGGAAGGCGGGCAGACCCCGATTTTGCCCGCGGCCAAGCTGGAAGCCATGGGCTTCTCCCTGGTGATTTTTCCCGGTGCGATTGTGCGGGCTCTGGCGCGCACCGCGCAGGATTTCTACCAGACCCTGCATCGCGACGGCACAACCGATGCGATGCGTGACCGGATGTTCGACTTCGACGGTCTCAACGAGATGCTGGGCACCAAGGCCATTCTGGCACGAGGCAAACATTATGAAACAGGTGGCGAATGAGTGGTACGGACAAGACAGGGCTTGATCCTGTCACACTGGCCGTCCTGAAAGGGCGGCTCGAACAGATCGCCGACGAGATGGATGCGACGCTCTACCGCTCGGCCTTCAACCCGATCATTGCCGAAGCGCGTGATGCCTGTCACGGCTTGTATCATGCCCGAACGGGGGCAACCCTGGTGCAGGGCACCACAGGCCTGCCGATTTTCGTCGGAGCCATGGCTTTCGCTGTCAAAGCCGTCATCGACAAGGTGGCGCGGGACGGTGGTTTGCAGGAGGGGGATACCTTCCTGTTCAACGACCCCTATGACGGCGGCACGCATCTGAATGATTTCCGTCTGGTGCGCCCGATCTTCCGGCAGGGACAATTGTTCTGCTGGCTGGCTTCGGTCGGCCATTGGCTGGATATCGGCGGCAATGTGCCCGGCGGCTTCAATGCCCGCGCGACCGAGAGCTTTCAGGAAGGGGTGCGGTTCCCCCCCGTCAAACTGATCAGCGCGGGCCGGATGAACGAGGATATTCTGGCCATTCTGGCGGCCAACAGCCGCGTGCCGCAATCCAATTTCGGGGATCTCAACGGCCAGTTGAATGCCCTCGATCTCGGCGAAAAACGGTTGCGCGGTTTGCTTGACGAATACGGCGATGCTACCGTCACAACCGCCCTCGATGTGCTGACCGCCCGCGCCGAAGCCATGATGCGCGAGACCATCAAAGCCCTGCCCGATGGCGATTACATGTTCGAGGACTATCTCGACAATGACGGTGTCACCAATGACAAGCTGACGATAGCCCTGACCCTGACCATCAAGGGTGACACGATGGTGCTGGATTTCTCGGCTTCCTCCAAGCCTTGCGCCGGTCCTCTCAATATTGCCTATTCCACCGCTGTGGCCTGCTGTTATGTCGCACTCAAACATGTCTTTACCGATGTGCCAGCCAATGCGGGCTGTCTGGCTCCGATCACATTTGTGATCCCCGATACGACCCTGCTCGGCGTATCCGCACCCAAACCCGTGGGCGGTTATACCGAAACCATTTTGCGGGTGATCGGCACGGTCTTCGGGGCGCTGGCCAAGGCCATGCCCGATCAGGCGATGGCGGCCCCTTTCGGAACCATCAATGCGCTGTCGATGGCCGGACACCGCGCCAATGGCCAGCGTTATGTGATGTTCTCGTTCTTCGGCGGCGGGCTTGGCGGCAATCCGGAATCGGATGGTTTGAGCCATGGCAACAATCCGATTTCGATGGCGACGATTCCGCCTGCCGAAATTCTGGAAGCCTCCTATCCGGTGATGTTCACGCAATGGGCCTTGCGGCCCGACAGTGCGGGGGCCGGGACGCATCGCGGCGGTTTGGGCGCGATCTATGAAATCGAAACCCTGTCGCCTGACGGGGCGGATGTGTTCCTGCTGGGCGAGCGCGGACGCTTTGCCCCGTTCGGGGTCAATGGCGGCCAATCTGCCGCGCTCAACCATTTCACATGGCAAAGCGATAGCGGTGATCAGACCCCGCCTTTGGCCTCCAAAATTACCGATGTGAAACTCTCGCACGGCAGACATGTGCGGCTGGAAACACCCGGCGGCGGGGGATGGGGACAAGCCAGCGCGCGCGATCCCGACCTTGTGGCCCGCGATGTCCGGCTTGGTTATGTCAGCACCGACAAGGCCTTGCGTGATTATGCGGCGGTTGTATCGCCCGATGGCGTGCTTGACACCCAAGCCACCAAAGCCTTGCGTGAAGGAGCCCGCTCATGAGTGACCAACAACCGATGCTGGATGGTCCGATGATTGGTGTCGATGTCGGTGGCACCTTTACCGATCTGTTTTTCTTCGATGCCCGCACAGGGCGTTTTCAAACCGCCAAAGTACCGTCCAATCGCGGCAATGAGGCGGTGGGTTTTGTCGAGGGGTTGCAGGCCTTGGGGCCGATTGCCAGCTTCTCCTCCATCGTGCACGGCACAACGGTCGGCACCAATGCCTTGCTGGAGCGCAAAGGAGCGCGGATCGGCGTGATCACCACGCGCGGTTTCCGTGATGTGCTCGAAATGCGCCGTCGTGACCGTCCCAAGACCTGGGGGTTGTGGGGCGACTTTACCCCGATTGCCGATCGTGATTTGCGGCTGGAAGTGTCCGAGCGGGTGCTGGCCGACGGCTCGGTCCATGAGCCGGTCGATCTCGATCAGGTGCGCAAGGCGACCCAAGAGCTGTTGGCCAAGGGGGCCGAAGCGGTCGCTGTGATCTTTATCAATGCCTATGCCAATGCCGGAAACGAGGTGGCGGCAGTGGCGGCGGTGCGTGCGTTGTGGCCCAATGACAATGTGATTGCCTCAAGCGAAATCCTGCCTGAAATCCGCGAATTCGAACGGGCCTCGACCACGGCCCTCAATGCCTATCTTCAACCTGTGGTTGGGTCCTATCTGGCGAGGTTGCAATCGGCCCTTTATCAGGACGGATTTGCGGGCAGTTTCCATATCGTGCAATCGAATGGCGGTGTGATGTCGACGGCGACAGCGCGGCGCTTGCCGATCCGCACGGCTTTGTCGGGACCGGCCGCAGGGGTGATTGCCGCAGGCGCGATTGCCAAAGCCGCAGGCTTCGAGAATGTCATTACCGGCGATCTGGGCGGAACCTCCTTCGACGTGTCGCTGATTGCCGGAGGGCGGTCGGTGCTGGCCGCGCAGACAACCATCGATTTCGGTCTGGTGATCCGGACGCCGATGATCGAGATTTCGACAATCGGCGCCGGCGGTGGCTCCATCGCCCATGTCGATAAAGGCGGCATGTTGCAGGTCGGTCCCGAAAGTGCCGGATCTGTCCCCGGTCCTGTCTGTTACGCGCAGGGCAATGACCGGCCGACTTTGACCGATGCCAATGTCGTGTTGGGCCGTATCAATGCGGCGCGTCCGATTGGCGGCAAGCTGGCTTCGCTGGATGTCGAGGCCGCCAAACGCGCCATTGCCCGCCATGTTGCCGAGCCTTTGTCGATTGATGTCATGGCGGCGGCAGAAGCCATTGTGCGGGTCGCCAATGCACGGATGGCAGGAGCCATCCGGCTGGTCTCGATCGAGCGCGGACATGATCCGACCCGCTTCACCATCATGCCGTTTGGCGGGGGCGGTGCGTTGCATGCCGGCGCGCTGGTGCATGAAGTCGGCCTGTCATCGGCTTTGGTGCCGCGGTTCCCCGGCATCACCTCGGCTCTGGGCTGTGTCATCGCCGATCTGCGCCATGACGAGGTGCAGACGGTCAATGTGCTGGTCGATGATCTGGACGAAGCGGCGTTCGATGCGCTGATGGTGCGGTTGGGCCGCAAGGCCAAGGCGGTTGTGGAACAAGCGGGTATTGCGGTTGAAACCATCGATGTGCTGTATGAACTCGATATGCATTATCTCGGCCAGACCCATACCATCTCTGTGCCCCTGCCTGTGACTTTGCAGGGAGACAGCACAAGTATCACATCCGCATTGGTGCGGGCGGCCTTCGAGCAGGCCTACCAGACCTCGTTCAGCCGTTTGCTTCCCGGTCTTGCCATCCGCATCGTGACCTTGCGCACGGCGGCCATCGGACGCAGACCGGCTTTCGATCTCGCCTCGCTGGCCCCGCGCGAGACTGCTTCGCTGGAAGCCGCCAGACGCGAGAGCCGTCAGGTATGGTTTGACGGCGCATGGCACGAGACCAGCATATGGGCGCGGCTTGATCTGCCGGTCGGGACCGTGATCAAGGGTCCGGCCATACTTGAACAGCCTGATGCCACCACCGTGGTTGATCCGCACCTGTCGGCGCGGGTGGATAGCTTCGGCAATGTCGTGATCGAGAGGACAGCATGAGCCAGCACAGTTTGGATTGCACCCGTACGGGTTTGTTGATCGTCGATCTGCAAAACGATTTTCTCGATCCCGCAGGGGCTTACGGACGGGCGGGGCAAGCGGCCCCGGCCATTGCCGCTTTGCCGCAAAAAATTCTGCCTCTGGCGCAAGCCTTGCGCGCCAAAGGCGGGTGGGTAGTGTCGACCCAGTTTACTCTGGTCCCCGCCAAAGACGGGGAACCCATGATCTCCCCGCATTTGAAACAGTTGCGACCTTTTCTCGGCAAGGGGGATTTCTGCCCCGGCGCATGGGGTCACCAACTGGTCGACGTGTTGCAACCGGCGGATCTGACCGTTGAAAAAGTGGCTTATTCGGCCTTTTACATGACCCGTCTGGAATGGGTGTTGCGCAAGGCCGGCATCGACACTTTGCTGGTTTGCGGCATTGTCACCAATGGCGGCGTGGCCTCCACGGTGCGCGAAGCCCATGTGCGGGATTTCGATGTGCGGGTGCTCGAGGACGGCTGTGCGGCCTTCTCGGCCGATACCCACCGCACCGCCATCAACGCCTTGCGGCCTGTCGCCCCCATCCTCAGCCTTGACGAGGCCATGCAGGCTGTTGTGCAGGCGTGAGCCTTAGATCACTGCGGCCCAATGCAAGACCAGTCCTGACAGACTGCACAGGGCAAGGGTGCGCACGATACCGAGCTTGAACCCGAACAGGCTCCCTGCGGCCAGCACGGCAATCAGCAAAGCCGCAGGGTTCAGGCTTGCCATCACAGGCCATTCGAACGACACCGCTCCCCATTGCCACAAGGTCATATCGGCAAACAGCACCCGCAAGCCGAACCACAGGGCCAGATTGGCGATCACGCCCACCACCGCACAGGTAATAGCGGCCAGAGCGCCGGTCAGCCGCGGATTGTTCTGGGCTTTTTCAATCATCGGCGCACCAAGAAACACAAAGGCAAAGCAGGGGGTAAAGGTCACCCACAGCGTCAGCAGGGCTCCCAATATCCCGCCCCATAGCCCTTGAACCAGCGTGTCAGCCCTAAATCCGGCCAGGAAGCCGACAAATTGCAACACAAGGATCAACGGGCCGGGGGTGGTTTCGGCCAGTCCCAATCCTGCCAGCATTTCACTGGGTGACAGCCAGTGGTACAGATTGACGGCTTCTTGTGCGACATAGGCCAGCACCGCATAGGCCCCGCCAAAGGTCACCACGGCCATTTTCGAGAAAAACCAGCCGATATCGGCAAACACCCCGCCTTGCGGCAACAGCACGATCAGGGATGCGGTCCACAACACCAAAGCGATCCATCCGGCGCGATAGGCACTGCGGGCCAGATTGGCGGCGTGTGCGGGATCATGCCGCATCAACCGGTCCAGCAGGGCTTCGTCGCCATTGGCGGTCTGGCCATGGGTGCCTGCCTTGAAGGCATGGGGTGCCAACAGGCCACAGCATCCGGCCAGCATGACCACCAGCGGAAACGGCAGGCCGAACAGAAACAAAGCGAGAAACGCCAGTGCGGCCAGCAGATAGGCGTTCGGTCCTTTGAGGGCGCGTTTGCCGACCCGCAACAGGGCTTCCACCACCATCACCAGCACCGCGCATTTCAATCCGAAAAA
The DNA here is from genome assembly GCA_947455455.1 of Hyphomicrobiales bacterium. Classification (GTDB taxonomy): domain Bacteria; phylum Pseudomonadota; class Alphaproteobacteria; order Rhizobiales; family Beijerinckiaceae; genus CAIYZJ01. Next base: position 31,944 of record CANGOE010000013.1, on the reverse strand, counting down.
CAGCGACGAAATCAGCGGGACCGCGCCATAAAGCGCATAGATCGCCGACAGCCCCATCATCACCAGCGCACCGGGGATCACAAACAGAGCGCCTGCGGCCAAGCCGCCTCTGGCCCCGTGCATCAGCCAGCCCAGATAGGTGGCCAGTTGTTGCGCTTCCGGTCCGGGCAACAGCGAGCAGAAATTGAGCGCATGCAGAAACCGCCCGTTGCTGATCCAGCGGCGTTGATCGACCACCTCATGATGCAACATGGCGATTTGACCCGCCGGTCCGCCAAATGACAGACATCCGATCTTCAGCCAAAGCCGGGCGGCCTGCCCGAAGGACGGCAAAGCGGCGCGGGCTTGATCACGATCGTCGGAGCTGTCTTGCACCTGTGCCATGGTCCGGATCCTGTGCCAGCCAAGGCCGGACAATCGGGTTATTTCGGTGGGATGGGTGTGCGTTCGGGTTCGCCCAATTGCACGGTCCAGCTTTTCTGTTCGCCGCTGTCGATTTCAAAAAAGCGGGTGCGGTCAAACCCGCGCGCCAGACATTCCTCGATGCCGCGGATCTGGAATTCCTTGTCGCGGGTACACATCGGCGTGCGGCCCGTCCATTCGCCACCCCGATCATAATCCTGCGCATAGATGTAATAGTAGCGCGCGATCAGATCGTCCTTGATCAGGATTTCACAGCTGTTGGCTTTAAGCAGATACCAGCCCTCGCTGACCCAGCCTTGCGTGTCACGATAGCCGATCGCCACACCGACACGGCTGGGCGTGTTGTTGCACACGCGCATATCGGCCGAAGCAGGGTCAGCCCACACACTGCCCAGCACCAAACCGCAGACTATCAGGATCAAACGGAACAAGATCATATTGCCAAGTCTAGACCATCTCGTTGCTTCAGCCAATCAGGATCACCCTGATGTCGTTGATGTTTGTGCCGGTGGGTCCGGGGGTGAGCAAATCACCCAATCCCTCGAAGAAGCCGGTGGAATCATTGTTGGCAAGAGAGGCTTCGGGATCCAGCCCTTTGGCTTTGGCGCGGGCAAGGGAATCGGGAAACACGAAAGCCCCCGCCGGATCGTCCGGATTGCCGCCGCCGCCGTCGGTGCCGTCGGTATCACCCGCCACCGCTGAAATCCCCGGATGGCCGTTCAGGGTGATCATCAAAGCCAGCGCATATTCCTGCCCCGGACCACCGCGCCCCGTCCCCGTCATGGTCACGGTCAGTTCGCCCCCCGACAGGATCGCCAGTTTGCGGCCTGCTTGTGCGGCCTCCAGAGCCAGTTCGGCATGCTGTCTTGCAATGTCGCGGGCCTCGCCCTCGAGATCGGCTCCCAGAGACAGGATCTCGTATCCGGCCTCGCGGGCCAGACGGCTTGCGGCTTCAACACCGTCACTCGGACGGGCGACCAGCGTGTAACGGGCTTGGGCGAAGGCCGGATGATCGGCGCGGGGCGTGTCATTGGCCGGATCATCCAACAGTTTTTGCGCCGCTTCCGGCAAGGTGACATGATAGCGGGCAAGGACCGCCAGCGCATCGGCCCTTGTGGTCGGATCGGGCACCGTCGGACCGGAGGCAATATGGGTCGGGTCATCGCCGGGCACATCGGAAATGGCCAGTGTCAGCAAGGGCGCGGGAGCGGCCAGGACAGCGAGCCGTCCCCCCTTGATTGCGGATAACCGCTTGCGCACGGTGTTGATCGCATCGATCGGCGCACCCGAACGCAACATGGCGCGGGTCACGGCCTGCTTGTCGGCCAAAGTCAGGCCATCGGCAGGAGCAATCCAGTTAGCGGAGCCGCCCCCCGACAACAGCACCAGCACCAGATCGTCGGCTGTCGCCTCCTGTGCCAGCGCCATTACCGCTTGTGTGCCGTCAAGCCCCGCCTGATTGGGGACCGGATGACCCGCCTCGATCATGCGGATCAGTTCGGTGGGTTCGCCATAGCCCTGGCGGGTTACGGCAATGCCGGTCAACCGGTCGGGACCGAGACCGTAAACCCCGCGATAATGGCGTTCGGCCGCCAGACTCATACTGCCCGCCGCCTTGCCGCCTGCCAGAATGATGATCCGCCCGTGCGCGGGTGGGGCAGGCAGGTGCGGGATCAGGCAGTGGCTTGGCAACGCCGAGGTGACAGCCGCCTGATAAAGCGCGTCGAGAAAGGGTTTAGGCTGATGCATGGTCGCTCTCTTGATGCTTGTCGGCGGTGCGCGGGCGCGCAATGAAGATGCCGCACAGAATGAGGCCGCCACCCAGCCATTGCAAGGGCGAGAGCGCCTCGTCCAATACAATCCAGCCCAAAGCGGCGGCCGCAACGGCTTCGAGAAAAATTACCAATGCGCTGAACACTGTCGGCAACCGGCCCAAGGCAACGCTCAGCAAACCCTGTCCGAGAGCCTGCGAAATCATCGCCATCAGCAACAGCGATGCCGCCCCTTTCAATGTCGAGGGGAGCAGTTGGTCTTGGGTGGCCACAGCCACAACCAGCAGGATCGCCGAGGCCACTGCACTGGCCGCAAAGGTCGAGCGTCCGGCTCCCGACACATCCCGCGCATATTTGATGCCGAAGAAATAGAGGCCGAAAAACACGGCGGTCATCAGCCCGAACAGATCGCCCAACAGCCGTTCGGGGGCCAGCACCAGCGTATCGCCGATCAGCGAACTGCCGCCCAGCAGGCACAGGGCCAAGCCGCCCAGCGTCGCCGGTTTGACCTTTTCTTTCAGCACCACCACCGAAACCAGCAGAACCCAGACCGGCGCGGTGGTGCTGAGAAACGTCGCATTGGCAATGCTGGTGCGCAAAATCGACAGATGCCAGAAAAACAGATCACAGCTGAACAACAGGCCCGCCCAGATCATCGGCTTGCGGAATGTCGGCATGGCAGGCCCGCCGCCTTCTTCGAAACGTGCCCAGACCCATAAAAACGGCAAAGCCAGAAAGACCCGCCAGAACGCCGAGGCATAGGGCCCTACGCCCGCTTCTGCGGCAAAACGCACAAACATCGGTGACATGCCCATGCCAGCCGCTCCGAACACCAGCGCCGCATAGGCCGGTGTCAGAGAGGCGGAAGCCGCCAAGGTGGGGGTGACTGGGGTGGTCATCGGGGGACAGGCTCGGTTCGTAGCAGGCCGGACAGTCCAAACCATGCACGGCCCTTGTTTAGAGCAAGTGCAGGGTTGCGTCATCTGCCCCAATCACCGCACGGGATGGTTTTCGGGCATTTACCCGCGTCGTCCACAGGCCTGAACGGGCTTCGGTGTGCTTTGTCTTGACCCTGAGCCTGTGCTGTTGGACACAGGGACAACACGTCTTGTCCTTCTGCGATCTGCCTGAAAGGGTCCAATCATGCAAACATCTGTTGCCGCCGACGAGTTGAAAGCGTTGATCGAACGCATCGAGCGTCTTGAAGAAGAAAAATCGGCTTTGGCCAGCGATATCCGTGATGTCTATTCCGAAGCCAAGGCCAACGGGTTCGACACCAAAATCCTGCGTAAAGTGGTTGGAATCCGCAAGAAAAACCATGCGGAACGGCAGGAAGAAGAAGCCATTCTCGAACTCTACCTGCAAGCACTCGGCATGCAGGCCTGAGCGCCCGCGTTAGCGGACGCTGAAGCCTGAGGGTGCGGGCAGGCTGGCTGTCGGTTTGAAGCCGGAGGACAGCGTCGCGGTGGTCTGCGGATCATCCTTCGGCCCGCCGATAGAGGCCACACCGGTGCCCGTCGCCTTGGCGGCGGTTTTCTGCTCGTTGTGTGGCGTATCCTTGGCCTTGGGGTCAGGCTGTTTTGTCGCAACCTGTTTTCCTGTCGCCTGTTTTGCGGCTTGCCCCTGCGGAGCTTTGCCGAATTCCGGTGGGCGTGCTTGCGGCATCGGGGCCCAAGCCGACCGGCCTGCACCATTGTCCATATAGGCCAGAGCGGGGCCGTCATAGGCTGGCTTGTTGCCGGTAATGACTGAGGGCAAGCCATTGGGGCCACGGACGGAACCCGTCATGACGGGTTCGGATTTTGCCGCCACAGGCGCAGTGCCGGCCATTGCCATATTGACGCTGACACTTTTGCGGCCTTCGGGCGGCAAAGGCACATCGGCGCGCTTGTATCCGGCCAGCGACGAGAAGTTGGTGGCCACAACAATCGGTGTCGCATTGCCGCGTGCTTGCGGCGGCAACGGCGTCGGCCCGTTCTGCCAGACCAGTTGCGGGCCGGTCGAGACAGCCAAAGCCGTGGGAGAGCGGTCAAGCGGTTGGGTGACCGGACGCAATTCCGCCTGCGCCACAGCCGGAATCGGGGCCACTTTCTCGACCGGTGCAGGCCGCTGAACCGCAACGCTTTCGCCGCGATCCTCCACCGAATTGGATGCAATGCTCTGGCCGCGGTATCGGCTCGGCACAGTGGCGGCGGCCGTCTGGGCGGCTTCATATTGCTGGAGGGCGGCAATAGGAGAGGTGTCGTTGTAATCGGCCTGCCGGACCGGCGCATCGGAAGCCGTCCCGCGCCGGGCGGTGGTGGTGTTGCGACGGTTTTTGCTGGTGCTGGTATCCTCGTCGGATACGCCGAACAGCCAGGCAAAGAAGCCCTTGCCCGATCCGCTGGAGGCATCGGCAACGGCGGTTTCCTCGCCATCGCCGCTATAGCCACCGACCGAACCGCCTGCGGCGATCACTTCGGCATAGGCTTCGGCATAACGCGGGAATTGCTTGCCATCGGTGCCGACATGCACGGTCTTGCCATCGGGGAACAAGCGGGCCAACTGGTCATGGCTCATGCGCGGCCAATGGCGCACACTGCCGACATCCAGATGCACGAAAGGCGTATAGCTGGTGGGGTAATAGCCGACCCCGCCGCGTTGCATCCGCATGCCGACATCGCGCACTTTGTCCATCGTGACATCGGTCAGATAGAAATCCATGGCCTTGCCAAGCATGTGCTGGGAATTCTTGGCGACCAGATTGGAGCGCTGGCGCAACATTGCATTGGTGGTGGGCGAGCGGTAGCCCGACACAACATGGATCGGGCCGGAAGCGCCGGTGGCGCGGGTGGCTTCCCAGACGACATCGAACAGGCGCGGATCCATCGCAATCGGTTCATCCCGTCGCCAGTCGCGCAACATCCAGTTGAGTTTGTCGAGGCCGTCGCGGCTGAATTGTCCGCCGGATTTGAAGGTTATGGTCGCGGTTTCATGCGTGTGCATGTGCTGGATGGTCAGCGCGCGCGTTTCCCCGTTGGCTTCGGCATTGCCGAGACCCTCGAAGCCCAGACAGGTGGCCGACAGCATCACGCCGACGGCAACCGCATGCCGCAGGGCAATGCGCTTGCGGGTGTCGGGAACTGCTTGGATCCGCTCGGAAAAAACTCTCATACGCTTCTATCGATCCTGCGTTGTGACCAGCTCCAGCCCTTTTCCGGTCAATCGGACAATGGGGCTGGATGTTATGATTGTGGATGAAATAGATTAACGGCGCGTTGCCAAAACCCTTTGTGGTGCTTTGAGCAAAGCGGCACGCAGTTTCTCGTCATGGCCGTAAATGTCGGCAAAGCGGCGGATATGGCCGTTTTCGTCGACGCTCAGGGTGAAATAGGTCAGATGCACCGGCAGGCGGGTTTGCAAAGTGACAATTTTTTCGCCTTTGCCGATCATCGCTTTCAACCGCGCCTCGTCAAATCCCATGCCGCCCAGCAGGGCATCGGCGAGGGCGAAGGGTTGGTCGACCCGCACACAGCCATGGCTGAAGGCCCGTTCGTCGCGGGCAAACAGATTGCGTTGCGGGGTATCATGCAGATAGACGGCATGTTCGTTGGGGAACATGAATTTGATGAAGCCCAGCGCGTTTCGCTCGCCCGGCGGCTGGCGGATACCGACAATCCGGTCATCCTTGCGGATCACCTGATAGCCGTGGCGTTCGGCATAATCGGGATCGGCGGCAAGTTTGGGCAGGAATTCCTTTTTCAGGATGGAATAAGGCACGCCCCATGACGGATTGATCACCACATGGTCCATCACCGAGGAAAAGATCGGGGTTTGCGTGTTGGTCTTGCCGACCACAACCCGGCCCGTGTGTTTCAACGTGCCGTGCTCGTAAAGCCGCATCGTATATTCGGGGATGTTGACCTCGATCCGGCTGTCACCGGCATTGACCGGAAGCCAGCGCCAGCGTTCCATATTGGTCAGGAAATCGTTGAGTTGCAGGGGCGCGGCAGGCTTGCCATCCGTCATACGGGTATTGGCAGGCGGCTCAACCAGACTGGCGGTCGTCTCGCGCCATTCCGCCAGTTTGGCACGCAAAGCCACATAGCCCGCATGTTTGGGGTTGTAATGCCACAAGGCATCCCCGGCCTTGTCGGCATGAGCGAGATGTTGCAACACCGTGAACCCGTCCGGAAGATCGAGTTTGGGGGTCATGGATTTGGACAGTTTGACCGGATCGATCCGACTGCCGCGCGCCTCGCGGGCATAGGCAATGGCCGCGCGTGACAGCGCCACTTCCAGCGAAGCGGTCGGGGGTGCGCCTGTCTGGATCAGGGCCAGCAGGGTCGAAGGCACATCCAGCCCGTCGTCCTCGGCCAGCGCCAGCCGTTTCATCAATGCCTGCCCGCGCTCGGTCAGTCCGTGGGGATCAATCCAAATCGGGTGGAAATCGCGCGCCTCATAAAAACGCAGGATAGCGGATTTTTCGGGGCTGTCGCTTCCATTCACCCCTTGAAGGGCTGGCTGAGCCGGTTGCAACAGCAGTTTGATCGATTGCGCCAGCGGCGACACCCTGTCGGAGACAAGCGGAGGAGCCACGACCGGCAGAGCCGTCAGGCTTTGATCCCATGGAGCCGGATAGACCGGATCGACCAGCGCGATTGCGCCCGAATCGGTGGCAGGCAGGCCAGCGGTTTCCGGCTGGAGCTGGGCCTGGGCATGACCTGTCCATAACAGCCCTGTCCATAACAACACGGAGAGCGACAGGGCGCCCGTATAACGGGTCCAGACAGGTGCCGTCATGCCGCTTCTCCCGCCTGCGGGGGAGCGGAATGACCGCGTGTTCCGGTTGCCGGCGCAGGGTCGTGTCGGGACAGACTCTGGGACATATCGGAGCCATCCAGCAATCCGAAATCCCGTGCTTTGCGGTAGAACGTCGATCGTCCGATGCCCAAAGCACTGGCGGCCCGACCGATATGGTGATCGCAATGGAACAGGGCATGGCGCAGGATATCGGCTTCGATGTCCTCGAAGGGCCGCAATTGCCGGTCTGTTCCGGTCAGGCTGACGCTCAATTCATTGGGCGGCAAGCGTCGTGCACCGGTCGTGACAGAGGCAGGCAAGCGGGCCTGCGGCGCTTGTCTGTGTTGTGCGCCTTCAAGCGCGCAGTCCTGCAAGGTGATGAGATGGCCTTCGGCCCGCAGGGCGGCCTGCTGGATCGCCTTGCGCAAACCGCGGATATTGTCGCCCCAGACCTGCTGTTGCAAAGCCTGCAAGGCATCGGGTGAAAAGCCGGCAATCGAGCGTTTGAGCGATGCCGACACCCGCGCCAGCACGTCATCGATCAGCGGCAACATATCGTCGCGCCGCTCGCTTAAAGAGGGCATCCGCAAAGGCTGGACGGCAAGCCGCATGGCCAGATCGGCGCGGAAACGGCCTTCGCGGCTCAAGGCCGCCAGATCGGCAGAGGCGGTGGCATAGAGCCTGATTTTGCGTGCCGCCTTCGGTCCGCCCGGCGTAAAGGCAAAGCACTCGCGCATGAAGGCGTCAGCCAATACGGTCTGGCATTCGCTGTCCAAGAGGCCGACATGGGTGATCAGCATCGCGCTTTTCAGTGTCAGACAACTCTCGATGGCTTGCCGTAAATCAGCGGGATTGGTGTTGCCCGCATGCAGAGCCAGCAAGGTTTTTCCTGCACGGTCCGACTCCCGATGAATGGCCCGTGCCAGACGGGCTTTGCCGGAACCGCTCGGACCCGTGACCAGCACCGGTATCGAGGATCGCGCCGCCCGTTGCGCCTGGGCACGCAGGCGTTCCATCACCTGCGATGTACCGATCAGATCAGCCAGTTGCGGGGCGGTTTCGTCCTCGCTCTGGTCCCTGACCGCCGCTTCGAGCACCTGACGTCGCATGCTGTTGGTGAGCGCCAGTGTCAGCCGTTCGATCCCCGCAGGGCGCACGATGAAATCAAGCGCACCGGCGCGGATGGTGGAGGCGACCTGATCGATATTGCCTTCGGTAATCGACATGATGACGGGCGGCGATTGCAACGTTTCTTTCATGCGCGCCAGCACGCCCATGCCATCCAGATCGGGCATCACGAGATCGAGAATCACCGCATCGATTCGTGCGGTATCGGGGTTGTCGAGCACCGACAGCGCATCCAGACCGCTTGCAACAGCCAGAGGATGATAGCCCGAACGCGTCAACAGGCCTTCCAGCCGCTGGCGTTCAACAGGGTCATCATCAACAATGAGCACTCGTTTTTGCATCGGCTCCGTTTCATCACTGACTACAGAATCGGGTTTGAAAAATCCGATCATGGTTAAGATTCGGATCACACCATGCCTGATGAGGGTAAACGGGGCTTTAACGCCGCAGGGTTTTTTGTCGCCCTGTGATCGGGTTCGTCCGGGATCATGCGTGCCGATTTCTCGCCAAGGATCGGGGAGATGCCTTGATCCTGCCATCGCGCTCGGCCATAACCGGAACAGAGCCCTGCAATCTTGCCGGTGAACGGAGCCGTTTCGCATGTCCAATCTGTCATTGCCTTTCCATCTGCCCCATCATTTTGCAACCCAAGCCGACACAGGGGCGGCCAAGGTTAAATCGGATCTGGGTGATCTGCCCGAATGGAACCTGAATGATCTCTATCCCGGTCTCGACAGCGAGGCCTATCAGGCCGATCTGGCTTTGGCCGCCGGACAGGCCAAAGCCTTTGCCGCCGAGTATCAGGGCAAGCTGGCCGGTCTGGCCCAAGGCTCCGATGCTCCGCTGGCCCTGTTCGAAGCCATCAAACGCTATGAGGATATCGATGACCGGCTGGGTCGCATCATTTCCTATGCAGGACTGGTCTATTCGGGCGAGACGACCGATCCGGTCCGCGCCAAATTCTATGGTGATGCGCAGGGCCATCTGACCAGCATTTCAACCGATTTGCTGTTTTTCACGCTGGAACTGAACCGGATCGACGACACATTGCTTGATCAGGCCGCAAGCCATGCGCCGCTCGATCATTACAAGCCATGGCTGGAAGACATCCGCCGCGAGAAACCCCATCAGCTCGACGACAAGCTGGAACAACTGTTCCACGAAAAAGCCGCCACCGGCTATTCGTCATGGAACCGCTTGTTTGATGAAACCATCTCCTCGTTGCGGTTCTCGCTGGATGGCGAGGAGCTGACCATCGAGCCGATCTTGAACAAGATGCAGGATACCGACGGAGCCTTGCGCCAACGGGCTTCGGAGGCGCTGGCCTATACATTCAAGGATAATTTGCGGGTTTTTACGCTGATTACCAATACGCTGGCCAAGGACAAGGATATTTCCGACACTTGGCGCGGTTTTACGGATGTGGCGGATTCCCGCCATCTGGCCAATCGGGTGGAGCGCGAGGTGGTCGATGCGCTGGTCTCGGCGGTGCAAGCCGCCTATCCGCGCCTGTCGCATCGCTATTACAAGCTGAAAGCCAAGTGGTTCGGTGTCGAAGCCCTGAACCATTGGGACCGCAACGCGCCACTGCCCATGGTCGAGCAGAAGGTGATTGCCTGGGAAGAGGCCAAACAGACGGTGCTGGGAGCCTATGGGCAATTCTCGCCCGAAATGGCGCGGTTGGCCCAACGCTTTTTCGATGAACGCTGGATCGATGCACCGGTGCGTCCGGGCAAGGCACCCGGAGCCTTCGCCCACGGGACTGTGCCTTCTGCCCATCCCTATGTGCTGGTCAATTATCAGGGCAAGCCCCGCGATGTGATGACGCTGGCCCATGAATTGGGGCATGGCGTGCATCAGTTGTTGGCTGGCCGCAACGGCGCGCTGATGGCACCGACCCCGCTGACGCTGGCTGAAACGGCTTCGGTGTTCGGCGAGATGCTGACTTTCCGCTCCATGCTCGACAAGACCACCGATCCGCTGGCCCGCAAGGCGATGCTGGCAGGCAAGGTCGAGGACATGATCAATACGGTGGTGCGCCAGATTGCCTTTTACAGTTTCGAGCGCAAGGTCCATCTCAAGCGCAAGGAAGGCGAACTGACTGCCGACGATATCTGCGCCTTGTGGATGGATGTCCAGCATGAGAGCCTTGGGCCTGCAATCAGATTGGGTCCGGGCTATGAAACCTTCTGGACCTATATTCCGCATTTCATTCACTCGCCCTTCTATGTCTATGCCTATGCCTTCGGGGATTGTCTGGTGAATTCGCTGTATGGCGTGTACGAGAAAGCCTCTGACGGCTTTGTCGACCGTTATTTTGCGATGCTGTCGGCAGGTGGCACCAAGCATCACTTGGAATTGCTGGCTCCGTTCGGGCTGGATGCGCGCGATCCGGCCTTCTGGCAGATCGGGCTGGGCGTGATCGAAAACATGATCATCGAGTTGGGACAGCTGGATTAAGTTTGATCCAGATCGGGGCTTTGGCCGTGTAGAGCACATGGGCTGTTGTGGTGCCCGACAGGGCGAAGATGATGACCCGATCCGATGATGAGCAAAACCGTTTATCGGCCCGTGCGGCCCGCTATATGCGGGTCGGCCTGCAGGTGGGCGGCGTGGCGGCGCGCATGGCGGGCGCACGGCTGACCGGAACAGGCTTTGGCGAACAGGCCAATGCGGTCATGCTGACGCAAGCGCTGGGCGGGCTCAAGGGTCCGTTGATGAAAGTGGCGCAACTGGTTGCCACCATCCCCGATCTTCTGCCGCCCGATTACGCCCAAGAATTGCAGAAACTGCAAAATGACGCGCCGCCAATGGGCGCGGCCTTTGTCAAACGCCGCATGATCGCCGAATTGGGACCGGATTGGTTGGCCCGCTTTGCCCAGTTCGATCTCAAGCCGTCGGCCGCGGCCTCGTTGGGGCAGGTGCATCGGGCGACTTCGCATGAGGGAGATGCACTGGCGTGCAAACTGCAATATCCCGATATGCAATCGGCGGTGGAGGCCGATCTCAACCAGCTGTCGGTGCTGTTTGCCATGCACCGGCAGATGGATCCGGCCATTGATACCAGCGAGATTGCCAAGGAAATATCCGAGCGGATCCGCGAGGAGCTGGATTACCGCCGTGAGGCCAAACATGCGGACCTCTACCGGCTGATGCTGGCCGAAGAAGGATTGGTGCGGGTACCGAAAGTACACCAGGCCCTGTCGACCGACCGGCTTCTGGTGCTGAATTGGCTGGAGGGCCAGCCTTTGCTGGGCTTCAAACAGCATGATCTGGCTGTGCGCAACCGCATTGCCACCGCGATGTTCCAGGCCTGGTGGTTGCCGTTCAGCCGGTTTGGCGTGATCCATGGCGATCCGCATCTGGGCAATTACACTGTGTTCGAGGAGAGCGGCGAGGCAGGCGGCATCAATCTGCTCGATTATGGCTGTGTAAGGATTTTCCCGCCGCGCTTTGTCGGCGGAGTGGTCGATCTCTATCGCGGCTTGCGCGAGAATGATCTGGAGCGTGTCACCCATGCCTATGAGACATGGGGCTTCAAAGGGCTGACCAAGGATTTGATCGAGGTGCTCAATGTCTGGGCGCGCTTTATCTATGCGCCTTTGCTGGATGATCGGGTCCGCACTGTTGCCGATGGAATATCGCCTGCGGCATATGGCCGTAAGGAGGCCTTTACCGTCCATCAGGCCTTGAAAAAGCAGGGTCCGGTGACCATTCCGCAGGAATTCGTGTTTATGGACCGCGCCGCCATCGGTTTGGGCAGTGTCTTCCTGCATCTGTCGGCCGAATTGAATTTCCACCAGTTGTTTGAAACGGCCATGGCGGATTTCTCGGTCGAGGGGGTGACGGCGCGTCAATCACAGGCTTTGCAGGCGGTGGGCCTCATCCCCGCTTGACCTGGCGGCCTATGCGGCTCAGGCTCGTGATCCTTCAAGGAGAGCGACCCGATGAGCACAAGCAAAAAGACCAGCGGCGAGACACCGCGCCGGCAGGATCAGGAACCAGAAGCCATGGCTTTGGTGATAGAGCCGGCCGAATTGGCGGGCGGCAACAAGGAATTGTTCGATAAATGCACCGAAAAGCTCGGTTTCATCCCGAATGTTCTGGCCTCCTATGCGCATGACAATGCCAAGCTCGAAGCCTTCACCCTGTTCTATAATGACCTGATGATGGCCCCGTCCGGCCTGTCGAAACTCGAACGCGAGATGATCGCGGTGGCGGTGTCCTCCGAGAACCGGTGCTTCTATTGCCTGACTGCCCATGGCGCGGCGGTGCGGCAATTGTCGGGTGATCCGGTCCTGGGAGAATTGCTGGTGATGAACTGGCGGGCGGCCGATCTGTCGCCGCGCCACCATGCCATGCTGGCCTTTGCCACCAAGATGACCCGCGCCTCCTACGAAATCACCGAGGCTGACCGCCAGACCTTGCGGGACACGGGAATGACGGACCGTGACATCTGGGATGTCGCGGCGGTGGCGGCGTTTTACAACATGACCAATCGCATGGCTTCAGCCGTCGATATGCGGCCCAATCTGGCCTATCACGGGCAAGCGCGAAGCCGGGACACATAAAAAAAGAGCTGGCCAGAGCCAGCTCTTGAAGTCTTGGGAGGATACGAAACTCAATCGAAGAGACAGTCAAAATGGTGTTGGTGGACCCGGTTCTCAAACCCCCGATGCTAGGGGGGGACTGTTATCGGGGGCGAGTACCGGGTCCGAGGCAACACTGATCACTATACGCCGCACTGCGGCGATGGATGGGCCAGATCAAGGCGAAATCATGATTTTTTGATCCGGAGCATTCTTTTTTAAGTCTTGTTTGGCACCAGTCCTCAAGGCATCATGGCGGGATCGGATCGGGTGAGTGGGACTGAGAATGAGCGATAGCCAAGAGGACATCAGCCGGTCGGGGCCTGAAAGGGCACAGCACAGCGCGCCGCCCGCCCTGATTGTGCCTCTGCCTTTGCCGCAATCGGCAGGTGCATCGCTATCGGGCAACCATTTGCCGCAGGCCCCGGCCTCGGCGGTGGTCGCTTTTAACCGGTTTGAATTGCGTGACCTGCTCAATCTCTATGGTCGTATGGTGGCGGCCGGGGAATGGCGTGACTATGCCATGGATTTTACCCCCGATCTGGCGATTTTCTCGGTGTTCCGCCGCGCCCATGATGTGCCGCTTTACCGGATCGAGAAAAACCCGAAACTGGCGCGCAAGCAGGGGCAATATGTGCTCAAGGGCGCGGCGGGGCAGGTGCTCAAACGCGGTCATGAACTGCCGCTGGTGTTGAGGTTCCTCGACAAGCCGGTGAAGCTGGTGGTGGGTTAGTCTTTGGGTGTCTCGTCCGGCAGGCTCGTATCGCCATCCCCGAGCCGGCGTTGCATCAGGACCTGATCCAGCCAGCGCCCATGTTTGAACCCGACTGATTGGGCAATGCCGATCTGGCTGAAGCCATGCTTGCGATGCAGGGCCATCGAGCCATGGCTCCGGCTGTCGCCGATCACACCGATCATCTGGCGAAAGCCCATAGTCTCGGCCTCGCGGATCAGCGCGCCGAGCAACAGGGTACCGATCCCGCGTCCGTGGTGGTCGGGGTGGATATAGATTGAATCCTCGACCGCAAAGCGATAGGCGGCGCGTGGCCGATAGGGGCCGATATAGGCATAGCCACAAATCAGCCCGCCTTCATCGGCCACCAGATAGGGAAAACCCGCTCCGACCAGCGCGTCGCGTCGCCGGATCATTTCATTTGCGTCGGGCGGATCGATTTCAAAGGATGCGCTCCCATGCACCACCGCGTGGTGATAGATGGCGGTCACCTGCGCCATATCGTCAGGCAGAGACGGACGGATCAGCATGGATTGTCTTTCACGGTTGGCAGACAGTAATCCGGTCAAAAGAAAGGCCCCGCGAACGGGGCCTTTCCGAGAGATGGTATTGTGAGACTTAGTCGTTGTTGCGGTTGCCCATCAGGGACAACAGGAACTGGAACATGTTCACAAAATCCAGATACAGCGTCAGCGCACCCATGACCGACCATTTGGAAATCAGGGTCTGGTCATAAGCCACTGCGTCATATTCTTCCTTCAGGCGCTGGGTATCCCAAGCTGTCAGGCCGGCAAAGATCACCACGCCAATCGCACTGATGGCGAACTGCATGGCCGAGCTCTGCATGAAGATGTTGACGAGGCTGGCAATCATCAGGCCGATCAGGCCCATCACCAGAAAACCGCCCATTGCCGACAGCGACCGCTTGGTCGTGTAGCCATAGAGCGATGTGCCCGCAAACATCAGAGCCGTAATCGCAAACACCTGCACCACGCTACCGAGCTGGTAGATGACGAAGATGGAGGACATTGACAGGCCCATGGTGGCCGCAAAGGCCCAGAAGGTGCCCAGAAGGCTTGCATAGCTCATCCGTTCAAAGCGGAACGACAGCACAAACACAAAGGCCAGTGGTGCCAGCATGACCAGCCATTTCAGAGGGCTCATATACAGCGCCTGTCCCAGCGGGGTCAGGGCCAGCTTGCCGTTGACCTCATGGGTGGCGGCCATGAATGTGCCCCAAGCCACCAGACCGGAAATGCCCAGTGCCAGTGTCATGTGGTTGTAAATACCCAGCATATAGGTCCGCAGGCCCTGATCATACGTCGCGCGATCAATCGGCGCCGCATAAGCTCCCCACGGAGTTGATCCATTACCATCGAAATTTGACATCGATTTATCCTTTAGTTCCCCTCCCGCCTTGATGGCGGCTTATGGAAAATATGAGGAGATTGTGACCAAATTACAAGTGGTCAAACACTTTGTTTGGTCCGTTTCTCATAAAGAATGAAGATGTCGGGCCGGTTTTTGCCCCAGAACCCGCCAAGTGCCGATCAGTCCCAAGCCGATTGTGCCGATCACCCCTAAAAACGCCACGCTATAGGCCTGTTGGGTCAGGCCGTGATAGCTCAGTTTCATCAGCTTGGTGATGATCGTTTGCGCCAGAATATCCCCGGCAACCAGCCCGAACAGCGCAGAAAAAACGGCAATCATCGCATATTCGATCACATAGGCGCGGATCAGCATGGCGCGGGTGGCTCCCAGCGTTTTCAGGATCACGGCATCATAGATTCGCGCCTGCTGGCCCGCTCCCAAAGCGCCGGCCAGCACGAGGATGGCCGAGAACAAAGTGACAAGGCTGGCCCCGCGAATGGCGGCAATCAGCTTGCCGACCAGTTCGTCAATCGCTTCCAGCGCATCCTTGACCCTGACCGAGGTGACACCCGGAAACCGGCTGGCCACTTTGGCCAGAAGCCTTGCCTCGTCCACCGCTGTGGCTTCGGGCGGGTTGGTCAGTGTGGCCAGTGTGTTGTAGGGCGCGCCTGCAAAACTGTTGGGCGAGAACACCATGACAAAATTGATGCCGAGTGATTGCCATTCGATCCGCCGGACATTGGCAATCCGGGCTTCGATCAGCCGTCCCAGCACGTTCACGGTGATCCGGTCGCCGATTTTGAGCCCCAAGCCTTTGGCGGCTTCGCTGTCGAACGACAACAAAGGCGGGCCTGTATAATCCTTGGGCCACCATTCTCCTTCGACCACCACCGATCCTTCGGGCGGGGTGGCTGAATAGGTGATGCCGCGATCACCCTCCAGAACCCATGCGATATCGTCACGCGCCTTGATGTTTTCGGCACGGGTCTCATTGAGTGCGG
The DNA here is from genome assembly GCA_947455455.1 of Hyphomicrobiales bacterium. Classification (GTDB taxonomy): domain Bacteria; phylum Pseudomonadota; class Alphaproteobacteria; order Rhizobiales; family Beijerinckiaceae; genus CAIYZJ01. The sequence continues at coordinate 16,145 of CANGOE010000013.1, read as the reverse complement.
TAATCCGTCCCCGCATCATCGGAACCGTCAGCATTTTGCCGTTGGGGGCCAGTTCGGTGATGAACCGGTTGAAGGGTTCGAGATCATCGCGCGGCACATCGACAAAGAAAAAGCTCGGGGCTTTTTCAGGCAAGGATTGGCGCAATTGCTGGCGCAAGGTGTCATCGATGCTGGCAATGGTGACCAGAAGCGTCACGCCCAGCCCGATCGACAGCACAAGAGTGGGCGCCAGCGAGCCGGGACGGTGGATATTGGCCAAAGCCAGCCGCCATTCGGTATTTTTGGCCAGCGGCAGATGTTTGGCCAGCAAAGCCAAAGCCAGCCCCATGCCCCGCAAAACCACAAAAATCGCGCTGGTGGCCACCACCGACCAGATGGCGATTTTGCGATCATAGGCAAACAGCACCGCTACCAGTGCCAGGCCCAAAACGGCCAGCCCGGTCGCCGCCATGTAACGGCGGCGCGGCCAGCGCCAAGCCGGTGCCACCTCGTCACGAAACAGCGCCGAAACCGAGACATCATGCGCCCGGCCCAGAGGCCAGAGCGAGAAAGCCAACACCGCCAGCAAACCATAGACAATGCCTAAAGCCGCCAGTTCGGGATAGACATGCGGTTCCAGCGGCACGGGCAGATATTGAATGGCAAAAGCGGCAATGGCAAAGGGCAGGGCCGCGCCGATGGCAAGCCCGATCAGCGTGCCGACCAGTCCCATGCCCATCACCTCGATCAAGGCGAGCGAAAACACCGTTGCGCCCGAGGCACCGACGGCTTTCATCACCGCCATGGATTCGCGGCGGCGTTCGACAAAGGCGGCAGTGGCATTGGCAACCCCGATACCGCCGACAATCAAAGCGGTCAGACCCACCAGAGTGAGAAATTGTGTAAAGCGCTCCAGATTGCGGGTGAATTGCGGTGCGGCATTGCGGCGGTTGCGGATTTCAAAACCGGCATCGGGAAACTGCTTCGCAATGGCCGTGCCCAACTGGTCCAGCGCGGCATCGGATCGGTCAGTGAGACTGATCCGCCATGAGTGACGGATCAGCGCATCGGCGCGGATCAGGCCGACCGCCTGCAAGGCCTCCTGTCGCATCAACAGACGCGGACCAAGGCTGAGGCCACCGGCCAGCTTGTCCGGCTCGGTCTGCAACACGGCGCGCAGTTCGATCCACGATTCCCCGATCTGGACCCTGTCGCCGACTTTGACATTCAGTCGGGCAAACAGAGCAGGATCGGCCACCGCGCCATAAAGTCCATTCGTCAAAGCCAAGGCTTGCGGCAAGGCCAAGGGGGGATCAAGCACGACTTCGCCAATTGCCGGATAGGTGGCATCCACCGCTTTGATTTCGGCAAGGCCTGCCGCCTGTTCTCCCGCCCGCACCATCGCCCGCAGGCTCAACAGATGCGTGACCGCACCTTGCTGGTTGAAGAAAGCCAGTTCCTGATCGCTGGCGGGCCGTTGCATCCGGCTGATCGAGAGGTCACCCCCCAGAATCCGTCTGCCATGGGTGGCCAAGCCGTCACTGAGGGATTGCGCCAGCGAGCCGATGCCGGTAATGGCCGCCACGCCCAAGGCGATGCAGCTGATAAAAATGCGAAAGCCTGTAAAACCCCCGCGCAAATTGCGCGAGGCCAGACGGATCAGGGTTGCCGGCTTTGAAAGGGATATAAACATCGGCATGTCAGACGGCCACGGAGGCTAGGGAATCATGTTCGATCTGGCCCGACCGCAAACGCACCGTACGGTCGCACCGCGCCGCCAATCCGAGATCATGGGTCACCAGCACCAAAGTGGTGCCGTGCTCGCGCTGAAGCTCGAATAACAATTCGACGATATCGGCACCGGTGGCCTCATCGAGATTGCCGGTCGGCTCGTCGGCCACCAATATTGCCGGATTGGCGACAATGGCGCGGGCCAAAGCCACGCGTTGCTGTTCCCCGCCCGACATTTCCGCCGGATAATGGCTGAGGCGGTGCGCCAATCCCACCCGTGCAAGGGCCGCGGCGGCCCTGTTGGCGGCCTCCGCTTCGCCCGCCAGTTCCAGCGGCACCGAGACATTTTCCAGTGCTGTCATGGTCGGAATCAGATGGAAGGATTGAAACACCACGCCGATATGCTTGCCCCTGAAACGGGCCAGCTGGTCCTCGCTCATCCGTGTCAGATCCTGATCACGGATGATGATTTCGCCTCCATCGGGCTGTTCAAGCCCCGCCATGCACATCAGCAAGGTGGATTTGCCCGAACCCGAGGGGCCGACAAGGCCGAGCGCCTCGCCCTGCATCACATCCAGCGAGATGGTTTTGAGAATATGGACACGGCCCGCGCCCCGACCAAGACTTAAATCGACATTGCGTAAAGAAATTGCCTTGACCATTCACCTGCCTCAATCCAATAAAATGATACCAGTAAAAATCTGCGAGCTGTTGAACGGGCTTTTTCCAACCGGCACGCCGATTGTTCTCCATAGCCTGTCAGTTGTGTTGCGTCCTGTGCTATCTCTACGCAAAGTGATCAAAGACCGGATCATCCAAACCGAATTCACCCACAAGGTTCTTCCGATGCTGTCGTTCCACCTGCCACGCCTTACACTGATGTTCAACATGGCTTTTTTAGGGCTGTTCGCCGCCACTTTCGGGATGGGAGCTCCTGCCATGGCGCAAACCAAACCCCTTAAAATCGTCGCGCTCGGCGACAGTCTCACCGCCGGTTATCAGCTCGCCAATGGCGAAGCCTACCCCGATGTTTTGCAAAAGGCGCTGGTGGCCCGCGGGCTTCAGGTCACAATTGCCAATGCGGGAGTGTCGGGTGATACGACCACGGGCGGTCTGGCACGGCTCGATTTCTCCGTGCCGGACGGCACGGATGCGGTCCTGCTGGAATTGGGAGCCAACGACATGATGCGTGGTGTCGACCCCGAAATTCCGCGCGCCAACCTGACCAAGATGATTTTGAGACTCAAAGAGCGCCACATTCCGGTGATGCTGTTCGGCATTCCTGCCTGGTCGAATGCCGGTCCAGATTACGCCAAACAATTCAACGCGATCTATCCCGATCTCTCGCTGGTCTATCAGGTGCCGCTCTATCCGTTTTTTCTCGAAGGCCTGATCGGCAATCGCGAGATGATGCTGGCCGACGGCATCCATCCCAGCGCGACCGGCGTGCGCGAGATGGTGCGTCTGACCTTGCCGCATGTCGAAGCCTTTTTGCGCAAGCTGCCTGCCAAGCCGTGATTAGCACTGGTTTTGCCATGGAAATTATGGCAATCGGTGTTGCCCTTTCCTGATCCCTGTATGCGCGGAGTGCTTCTATTATGGAATTTCGGACCCTTGGCCGCACCGGCCTGAAGGTAAGCAGTATTTGTCTCGGCACCATGAATATGGGTGAACAGAATACCGAGACAGAAGGCCATGAACAGATGGATTACGCGCTGGAGCGCGGCATCAATTTCTTCGATACGGCAGAGCTCTACCCCGTTCCGCCCAAGGCCGAAACAGTCGGCCGGACAGAAAAGATCATCGGCAGCTGGTTCGCCGCCCATAAAAACCGCGACAAAGTGGTGCTGGCCACCAAGGTTGTGGGCCGCACGCCGATGGACTGGTTCCGTGATCCAAAGGGTCCGGCAGAACTCAGCAAGGCCCAGATGACCGAGGCGCTGGAAGGCAGTCTGCGCCGCCTGCGGACCGATTATATCGATCTCTACCAGTTGCATTGGCCCGACCGTCCCATGCCTTGGGGCTCGAACCCGACCCATTTCAAAGCCGATGAAATGAAGGGTGACTTCCATAGCTTCGAGAGCGTTCTCGACGTGCTGAACGGTTTCGTCAAAGCGGGCAAAGTGCGCCATGTCGGCCTGTCCAACGAAAGCGCATGGGGCACGATGAAGTTTCTGACAACCTCGGAACAGCTTGGCCTGCCGCGCATGGCATCGATCCAGAATGCCTATTCGCTGATCAACCGCACCTATGAAACCGCATTGGCCGAAATCTCCTTGCGCGAGGATTGCGGTCTGCTGGCCTATTCGCCGCTGGCCCAAGGCTATCTGACCGGCAAATACCGGTTGGGCGCTTTGCCACCCAATTCGCGCAAGACCCTGTTCAACCGTTTGCAACGCTATGAGAAGCCCGGCTCCGACGAGGCGATCGAGGCCTATTGGGATCTGGCGCATGAAAACGGCCTGTCGCTGACGCAGATGGCGCTGGCCTTTGTGACCTCGCGGTCATTCGTGACCTCCAACATCATCGGCGCAACGACCATGGAACAGCTCAAGACCTGCATCGACTCGGTCAATGTGACGATTACCCCCGAGCTGGAAGCCAAGATCGATGCGATCCACCAGGTGCATATGAACCCCGCACCATAAGCGGGTTTTCCTTCCGGTTGAGAATCAGCCTCTCCCCTTCCATTCTGTGCGCCTGTGAGCGCAATGAGGGAAGGGGAGGTGGCCATGCCCCGTTTGTTTACCGGCTTTGAAGTGCCACCCGGGATTGCCGACCCACTCGCGGCGGTGCGGGGTGGCCTGTCCGGCGCGCGCTGGATCACTCCCGACCATTATCATGTCACCTTGCGGTTTTTCGGTGATATCGACGGGGCAACCGCCCGCGATATCGATGCCATGCTGGCCTTGATCGACAAGCCGCCGGTGCGGTTGACGGTAACAGGCTTGCGTATTTTTGGCGGTGAACGTCCGCGTGCTCTCGTGGCCGAAATCGAATCCACCCCCGATTTGCTGGAGATGCAGGCCGAACAGGAACGGCTGGTGCGCCGGCTCGGCCTGCCGCCTGAAACCCGAAAATATGCCCCCCACATCACTCTGGCCCGCTTGCGCGATGTCTCGGCCTTCCAGCTTGCCGGCTTTATTTCGGCCATCGGACCCCTGCCGAAACTGGCGTTTACGGCCAACCGCTATGTGATGTTTTCTTCGCGGGACTCGGTGGGCGGCGGGCCCTATATTGTGGAAGCGGATTACCCGCTGGGGATTGAAACCGATGACGCGTTTGATGACTGAAACCGAACGCAAGGCCTTAGCGCAGGCCTTGCCGCTCTGGACCCCTGTTGAAGGGCGTGATGCGATTATGCGTAAACTCGAATTTGCCGATTTCAGCGAGGCCTTTGCCTTCATGACGCGGGTGGCCATGCTCGCCGAGCAGATGAACCACCATCCCGAATGGTTCAACTGCTACCGCCACATCGAGATCACGCTGACGACCCATGATGCGGGCGGGCTGTCGCAGAAGGATGCCGCGCTGGCCCAAGCCATCGAGAACCTGCTGGCCTGACCGGCTTATTTTGGTTGCATCCGCAAAGCGCCATCCAGCCTGATGGCTGTGCCGTTGAGCATGTCGTTCTCGATGATCGAACGCGCCAACTGTGCATATTCATCCGGCTTGCCGAGGCGCGAGGGGAAAGGAATGCTGGCTTCCAGCGCATGGCGGAAATCATCGGGCACCGCCGCCATCATCGGTGTTTCAAACAGGCCGGGCATGATGCTCATCACGCGGATGCCGTAGCCTGCCAGATCACGCGCCATCGGCAGGGTCATTCCGACAATGCCGCCTTTGGAAGCCGAATAGGCTGTCTGGCCGATCTGTCCGTCTTCGGCGGCGACCGAGGCGGTGCAGATGATCACTCCGCGCCCGCCATCCGGCGTGACCGGATCGAGTTGCGCCATCGCCACCGCCGATTGGGCGATCATGGTAAAAGTGCCGGTGAGATTGACGGCGATGACCTTGTTGAACAAAGCCAGATCATGGGCCAGCCATTCCCCGGTATCGCGTTTTCTGCTGACCAGCCGCTTGCCCGGCGCAATGCCCGCGCAATTGATCACAATCCGCTCGGTGCCATGGGCCGCACGCGCCTTGGCGATCCCGTCGATCACCGACGCCTCGTTGGTGACATCGACCGCGCAAAACAGCGCGCCCAATCCGGCGGCAATGTCGGCCCCTTTGAGGTCCATATCGAAAGAGGCGGTTTTGACACCGGCCTTGCGCAACATCCGGATGGTGGCCTGTCCAAGGCCCGATGCCCCGCCGGTGACAATGGCGGAGAGTTGGTCGTTGAGTTGCATGTGGTTTCTCTCCCCTCGAATGGTCTTTGCCTGAAAGCTACAGACAAAAGCGGGGTGTCACCAGCTAGCCTTTGGGCGGGAGGGGATTAGTTTGCGCGTTCTTCCATGCCGCGTCGCAAGCGGGTAAAGGCCAGCCTGATCCGCGATTTGACGGTGCCGAGCGGCAGGCCGGTCTTTTCGGCGATTTCGCTGTGCGACAGCCCGTCAAAAAACGCCAGCCGGACCAGCGACAGCTGTTCTTCGGGCAAATCGGCCAGCGCCAACCTGATCTTGTCCTCCTGCTTGCCCAGATCGATCATCGCATCGGCATCGGGCGTATCGGCGACAATATCGTCAAAGCCATCGGCGGGATCGACAAAATCGATGCGGTTGCGGCGCAAACGATCGATGCGGCGGTTGCGGGCGATGCGGAACAGCCATGTGCCCAAGGCGGATTTCTGCGAATCAAACAGATGCGCCTTGTGCCACAGGGTCACCATCACATCCTGCGTGATTTCCTCGGCTTGCGCGGCATCGGTGCCCAAACGAATCAGATGCGATTGCAAACGCGGCACGAAATAGTCGAACAGCTCGGCAAATGCCGCACGATCACGGTGCTCGACAAGCGCGGCTACAAGGCTGTTGAAATCGGGAGGCGAGGGCAAACGAGGACTTCCTGATGGGCTGATGCGGGCCGATTGGCCTGTCTGGCTAGGGTTTTGGGCGATAATCTGCCGTGCCGGAACCGTGCAGATCGGGTGGTCGGGCAAACAGATATTTCCCTGACCCCTACTGTGCCATGAAACATGAAGGTGATACAATAACCCTTGAACATGGTGCCGCGCGTGCTGGCCTACAGTTTATTGAATGCGGGTTCGACAGCAATTTTGCCATTTTTGCGCTTCATTAACCATTGGTCGTCATAGAATAGGTTCACATAACGTGGATGTGTGGTGGCACTCTAAGGATAGACTTCAGACCATGATTGAAAAAAATAGATTCTCTGGTGTGCTGGCGGTGTTTGCGCTCGCGTCCAGTGCTGTTTTGGTGCCTCAGCTGGCATTCGCTCAGAAAAAGCCTGAAAAGCCGGCCGCCGCGGCGCCCGCCCAGCCTGCCGGTCCTGTCCTGCTCGGGACCTTCGGGGAGTGGGGTGCCTTTGCCGCTGACGCTTCCGGCAAGGGGCGGGTCTGCTATGTGCTGGCTAAGCCCAAAGAGCGGCTCCCGAAAGATCTCAAGCGCGATGACGGTTTCCTGTTCATCTCGGCCCGTCCTGCCGATGGTGTGCACAATGAAATCAGTTTCGTGCTCGGCTTCCCCACCAAAGACAATTCGCTTGGCGAAATGGTCATCGGTTCCTCCAAATTCACCGTTGCGACCAAAGGCACCAGTGCATGGGTCAAAAATGCGGCCGAGGACACCAATGCGGTCGAGTTGATGAAGAAAAACAAGACAATGACCGTCAAAACAAGTTCCATCAAAGGCAATGCCACGACCGATCACTATACGTTGACCGGATTGCCGCAGGCTCTTGACCGGATCAAGAAAGAATGTCCGTAACACCGCTTTGATAGCGTGCGTGCCGACAATATGCTAAAAGCCCGTTCACTCATGCGAGAGAGCGGGCTTTATGATTGTGAGCGACAGTCTTCAGATTGAAAAAACACCGGAAGTGACGGTGCCTGTGGTGATCGAGCGCGGCTCGTCGCTGGTCGGGATGACGCGCACACAGATGGTCAGCGCGCTCCGCGAGATCGGCGTGCCGGAACGCGAAACGCGCATGCGCGTCGCCCAACTCTGGCACTGGATCTATCATCGCGGCGTTGATGAATTCGATGCCATGCTCAATGTCTCCAAAGGCATGCGGGCGAGCCTGAAGCAAAGCTATACGCTGGCCCGCCCCGAAGTGATTTCCGAACAGATTTCGATTGACGGCACGCGCAAATGGCTGATCCGCATGCCTCCGACCGGCCCGCATGACAAGGGTGCGGAGATCGAGACCGTCTATATCCCCGAATCCGATCGCGGCACCTTGTGCATTTCCTCGCAGGTCGGCTGTACGCTCAACTGCACGTTTTGCCATACCGGCACGCAGAAACTGGTGCGCAATCTGACCAGTTCCGAGATCATCGCGCAGGTGATGGTGGCGCGGGACCGTTTGGGCGATTGGCCCGGTGCCGAACGCTCGACCGAAGGGCTGGTCCCCGATGGTCTGCGGGCGGTGTCGAATGTCGTGCTGATGGGCATGGGCGAACCGCTGTATAATTTCGAGAATGTCCGCGATGCGATGGAAGTGGTGACGGATGGCGACGGGCTGTCGCTGTCGCGCCGACGCATCACGCTGTCGACCTCCGGTGTCGTGCCGATGATCGAGCGTGCCGGACACGAAATCGGCTCGATGCTGGCGATTTCCTTGCACGCGGTACGCGATGATCTGCGCAACGAGCTGGTGCCGCTCAACCGCAAATATCCGATCCGCGAGCTGTTGGATGCCTGCCGCAACTATCCCGGTGTCTCCAATGCGCGGCGCATTACATTCGAATATGTGATGCTCGACGGTGTCAATGACAGCCATGCCGATGCGCGTGAACTGGTGCGCTTGCTCAAGGGCATACCGGCCAAAATCAACCTCATCCCGTTCAATCCGTGGCCCGGCACCCGCTATACCTGTTCGGATTGGGAACGGATCGAGGAGTTTTCCGATATCGTGTTCCGTGCAGGCTATGCCTCGCCGGTCCGCACCCCTCGCGGACGCGATATTCTGGCGGCTTGCGGCCAGCTCAAAAGCGAGACCGAAAAACTGCGTGCCCGCGCCCGCATGATGCTGGAAAGCGGGATCGGTGCCGAAGGTGTCTATGCGCGCAACCATGACGGGGATTGAGACCCGTACAGGCGCAAGGGAGATGGTCATGACGGATGAGATGCCTGAAACCGTTCCGCAACAGGCCGACCCGCACAAGATCACGATCAGGGTCTATTACGAGGACACGGATTTTTCCGCCCGTGTCTATCATGCGTCCTATTTGCGCTTTCTGGAGCGTGCGCGCACCGAATTGTTGCGTGACCTCGGGATCCATCAGGGTGCACTGCACGGCGCGGATCAGGCCTATGTCTTCGTGGTCCGCCGCATGGAGGTGGAATGGCTGAAACCGGCAGTGATGGATGATCTTCTGGATGTCGAAACCGTCTGCGCCTCGCAACGCGGGCCTTTGCTGACGCTGGACCAGCGAATTGTCCGCGATGGTGTGGTGCTGTTGACGGCTTCTGTTCTGGTGGTCACCATCAAGGACGGCAAGCCCGCCCGCCTGCCGCCCGATATTGCAAAACTGTTCAACCCTGCCAATGCCTGACAGGGCAGGATTTTAAGCGCAGGATTTTATCCAATCGACTGCCGCAAAATGCGGGCGAGGCGGTCGGAGAAATCCTTGGGATCACTAGGCCGTTCGCCGTCGAGGATCAGCGCTTCATCCAGCAACAGATGGGCGGCATCCTGTTTGAGGGTGTCGCGGCCCGCATCCAAGCCTGCCAGCGAGCGGATCAGGTCGTGTTGGGGGTTGATTTCCAGCACCGGCTTGGCCGCTGTCTCGATCCGGCCTGCGCCCATCAGCATCTTCTCCAACTGGCGGTCCGGCCCCTGTTCGGAGGCGACGATGCAGACTGCGCTGTCGGTCAGGCGGTCCGAAATCCGCACATCCGACACGGCCTCTCCCAATGTCTCCTTGAAGAAGCCGATCAGGTCTTTGGTCGGCTGGTCGCCCTCAAGATCGGTCTTTTTGGAGGTATCGAGCAGAGGGATCAGCGACAGATCGGATGCGCCTTGCGTGACGGATTTGAACGGTTTGCCCTCGAACGATACGCCGGAGGAGACCCAGAAACTATCGACCGGATCGGTCAGCAACAGCACTTCGATGCCGCGGGCTTTGAAGCCTTCGAGATGGGGCGAGGATTCAAGCCGTTTGCGGTCATCGCCCGCAATGTAATAGATCGCGGTCTGGTTCTCCTTGAAGCCTTCGACAATCGCGGACAGGCTTTTGAGGCTGTCGCCTGTCGTCGTGGCAAAGCGCGAGAGGGCCAGCAGGGCATCGCGCCGCTCGAAATCCTCGTAAATCCCTTCCTTGATCACTGGGCCGAAATTGGACCAGATCGCGGCATAGGTTTCCGGCTCGTTGGCGGCGAGCTTTTCTAGATCACCGATGACCCGACTGGTCACGCCGCGCTTGATGGCGGTCAGGATGGCGCTTTCCTGAATCATTTCACGCGAGACATTGAGCGGCAGGTCGGCGGAATCCACCAGACCACGGACAAAGCGCAAATAGCGCGGCAGGATTTCGGCCTCGTCGGTGATAAAGACCCGTTTGACATAGAGCTTGATGCGGCCTTTGCGGTCGGCATCGAACAGATCAAATGGTTTCGAGCCGGGAATAAAGGTCAAAACCGTATATTCCTGCCGGCCCTCGGCCCGATAATGCAATGTGCTGGCCGGCTCGTCGTAAAGTCCGGCGACCGAGCGATAGAAATCGGTATAGTCCTGCGCCGAAATGTCGGATTTGGCCTTGGTCCACAGGGCCGCGCCATCGGTGACATCGCTGGCCTCCGCCTCGCCTGCGTCCTTGATCCGGATCGGAACGGGCACATGGCCCGATTGGGTGCGGATCATGGTTTCGAGGGTATATTTCTCGGCATAGGATTGGGCATCGTCCAGAAGATGCAAGACAACGCGGGTGCCGCGAACGGGGGCATCAGTGACAGCCAGCGGGGTGATCTCGAACGTGCCTTTGCCATCGGATGACCATTGCCAGGCGTCATCCGAGCCTGCGCGGCGCGACAGCACGTCGACGCGTTCTGCCACCATGAAAGCCGAATAGAATCCCACACCGAACTGGCCGATCAAGGTCGCATCAGCGCCTTTCTGGGCCGCCTCGATCTGCTCCATGAAGGCTTTGGTGCCGGAGCGCGCAATGGTGCCGAGTGCGTCGACCATATCCTGACGGGTCATGCCGATGCCGTTGTCGTCGATGGTCAGGCGTTTGGCCTCCTTGTCGATGGTCAACTCGATGCGCGGGGTCGGATCGTCACCATAGAGGTCTGGCGCTCCGATTGCCTCGTAGCGCAATTTCTCGCAGGCATCGGCGGCGTTTGAAATCAATTCGCGCAAAAACACGTCTTTATCGGAATAAACTGAATGGACCATCATATGCAGAAGGCGCGAGACATCGGCCTCAAAGACATGCTGTTCGGGGGCGGTTTTTGCGCTCTTGCTTTTGGGCATGGGTTCACTCTCCAAGTCACAGTCAAAGGATGGACTGGAATTGGGGATTGTCGCGCCCGAATTCAAGATCGGACTGTGTGGATACTGCGAAGCCTTGCGATCCCATACCTGTCGGGCAGACCTGCACTGATCAGATGGGGCTTTCCGTCTCTGGTCTTGCAGGATAGGCTTCGGTCCAAAGAATAAAGGGGGGTAGGCCATGTTGCGTTGCGCCATTCTGGACGATTATCAAAACACGGCTTTGTCGCGGGCTGATTATTCGGTGCTTGCGGACCGCGTCGCCTTTGATGTGTTCACCCATCACATCTCCGATACAGCCGAACTGGTTGCGGCGTTACAGCCCTATGACATTGTGGTGGCCATGCGCGAGCGTGCGCCGATGACGCGCGAACGGCTGTCCCGATTGCCCAATCTGAAATTGCTGATCACCACAGGCATGCGCAATGCCTCCATCGATGGGGTGGCCGCCAAAGAATTGGGCATCATCTATTGCGGGACCACCGGCTTTCCCGGTTCGACGGCCGAACTGACCTGGGGATTGTTGCTGTCGATCATGCGGCAGATTCCGCAGGAGCTGGAGCATTTCAGGGCGGGGTCCTCCCAATGGCAACGCAGTGTCGGGCGGGATTTGCGCGGGCTGAATCTGGGGGTGATCGGCCTTGGCACTCTGGGCTCCAAAGTCTGCAGTTTCGGGCTGGCTTTCGGCATGAATGTCTCGGGCTGGAGTCTCAACAATACCGCCGAACGCTCCGCCTCGATGGGCATCGGATATGCGGCCACGCTGGATGAATTGCTGGTGCAGTCCGATGTGGTTTCGATCCATATTCCGCTCAACACGGCCACACGCGGCTTGCTGGGGCAGCAGGAATTGGGATTGATGCGGCAAGGGTCTGTGCTCCTCAATACCTCGCGTGGGCCGATTGTCGACGAGGCGGCATTGATTGCCGCGTTGCGCAACGGGCCTTTGTCCGCCGTGGGGCTGGATGTGTTCGACCACGAGCCTTTGCCGCTTGATCATCCCTTCCGCCACATGCCGCAAGTCGTTGCCACACCGCATCTCGGCTATGTGACCCAAAACAGCTATCAATGCTTTTTCGAGGGCGTGGTCGAGAATATCCAGGCCTGGCTTGCGGGTGCGCCTGTGCGCGTTCTGTCCTGATTCCAGCAAAGCGAGTATGCGTGATGTCTTTACCCAAATCGGCCTTCCGGATCGAAGAAGCGACAATCGACGGTCTGCATGCCGCCATCAAAGCGGGCGAAACCACTTTGGTGGATATTGTCACCCAAACCATTGCGCGGGCGCGCGCCTATAACGGGGTCAGCAGTCTGCTGGTGACCGAGGACGGACAGGCGATCCCCGAAGCCCACGGGACCGTTCGGGCCGGTGCGCCACTGGCTTTCCCCACCCGAACCGTCGCGGTGCGCGATGTCTTGCCCGATTATGATCTCTATCAGGGGCCGCCGATCGAATTCGGACGGATGGCGCCGACCGCTTCCGATCCATCCGTCATGCAACAATACGGCATGATTGTCGGCCTGCCGAAAGCAGGGCAAGTCAATGCGCTGTCGACCCTCAATATTCGCGGGGAGCGGTCGGTCACCTGCCGTGGCGATTATGATTTGCATCCCTCGCTGGGGCCGTTGCCCAAGGGTGCCCCGCCGGTGTGCGAGATGTTCCGCCATCAGCCGGATGCGCTGGAGCGGGCCGCCGAACTTGATGCGCAATACGGGTCCGATCCCGATCTTGAGGCCATGCCGATGTATGGCGTGACCTTCTCGTTCAAGGACCCGTTCGATACCATGGACATGCGCTCGACCGGTGGCGGTGATGCCGCCTATGATGTCGATTTTCCGGCGCGCGACCATATTCTGGTTGACCAGTTGCGCCAAAAGGGGGCGATCATTTTCGCCAAAGCCGTCTGCACCGAATATAATGGCCGTGCGGGTGATCCCGGCGGACAGCACAGACCCGTAGCGGTTCTGCCCTCGGTGCTGGGTTACCAGCGCAGTACCTGGGGTGGTAATCCGTCTAATCCCTATGACACGACACGCGCCGCCTCGCTAGGTTCCAGTTCCGGATCGGGTGTGTCGGTCAGCGCCAATCTGGTCATGTGCTCGCTGGGCGAAGAGACACGCGCCTCGTGTCGCGGACCCTCCAACCACAATGCGATTGCGCTGATCCTGCCGCATAAGGCCATGCTGGGCTTTGATGGCGGTGCCATCGGGGCTGATATCTATTGCGACCGCACCGGCATCCATGCCCGCAAACTGGCCGATGCCGCCAAAGTGCTCGATGCGCTCAAGGATTCCGAGAACGGCTATTATGATCCGCGTGATCCCTATACCACCGTGGCCCGCAATAGCGTGCTGGCTACGCCCTATCTGTCGCACGCCCACGGCTCGGGAGCGCGCGGCGCATTGAAGGGGATCAGGTTGGGCGTTGTGACGGAATCACTCTTGCCCTATGGCTCCAAGGCCGCCGAACCGATCGCCGAAGCCGGCCGTGCCGAAATCAAGTCCATGCTTGGCGGACATCTGGGAGCCGGACTGATCGAGTCCTCCGATCCCGAATGGGTGGGTGATCCTGATATGGAGCCGATGGCCACCGATTTTCGGGCCGCACTGGCGCGTCTGGTGCCGGTGTTTATGCCCGATCTGCTGTTCCGCCTGAATGCGCAGGGCGAACCGCTGTTCAAGGAATTCAGCGAAGCCATTGTGCCGACCGAATTCCTGCCCGGCCAATTCTTCGGCACCGGTCACATGACACCGATCGATTACTGTGTGGCTTTGGCCGAGGGACAGATCACCCCGCCTGCCAATCTGAACATCATCACCATCCAACAACAGGAATTGGCCAACACGTTCCGCTTCCATATTCCGCAATATCTGACGCGCCGTGCCGATGATTGGGCCAAGCGCGGGATCCGCGAAACGCTTACGAGTTTTGTCGAGCTCAATGCCCGTTCCAGCTATTGGGGCGATGACCAGCGCGCCGCCTTCAAGAATTGGGAAGAGGTGGCCGATCCGCGCAACCGGCTGGACGGACGGCAGGGTGTGAACGAGCGCATCATGTTGCGCGAATTGTTGCGGCGGGTCGACATGATGGTGATCATGGAAAACAAGCTCGATGCCTTTGTGCGCCTGCATACCCCTTTGCCGCCGGCCAAAATCGGTTCGGCACAGGAACCGGGCACCGAACAAAATCTGCGGTTTGAATCCTTTTACGGTCCCAATGCCGGCCTGACCGAAATTCTTGTTCCGGCGGGCTATGTGCAAACCGCCTATGATCCGGTGCTGGAACTCAACGAGGACCGCACCCGCTATCGCGCCGCCCATTCCCACCAGATGACCACGCTGGATGCGCCCGGACTGCCGTTCTCGCTGGTGTTCCGTGCCGAACCGGGACAGGAAGGGGCCTTGCTGTCGATCGCCTCATCCTATGAAAACGCCTCGAAGCGGCGGATACCTCCTCCCGCCTTCGGGCCGCTGGCATAAGCAAACGCCCAAGAAAAAAGGCAGGGTTTCCCCTGCCTTTTTGATGTGGAACCGCGAAGGGGCCGTCAGTGGTGCCGTCAGTGCCGCGCGGCAGGCCAATCCTTGCCGACCAGATTGTTTCCGGCATCACCGACCCGTGCGCCGACGGTGGCAAAGGCCTGATAGGATTGCGTCTGGTAACTGCTGTCGAGGACATTGGCGGCAATACCGGCCAATACGCCTGCAACCACGATGGACAAAACAATGATCCGCATGGTGGAACTCCCTTTCGATTATTCAGCCGGTACGGATTTGGCTTTGGTGTGGTCTTCCTGCTCTTGCGCTTCGACCTCGGCGACCCAGAGCGAGTGATGCTCGCGGGCCCAGTTGAGGTCGACCTCGCCGGTCGTCATGGCATCAATCGCGCCTTCCATCCCGACCGAGCCGATATAGATATGCGCCATCATGACCGCGATGATCAGACCGGACAGGATCCCATGGATCGTCTGGCCCAGTTGCATATCGGCCATCACGGTGCCGCTGAAGGGAAAGAGCAACATCAGGCCGGTCAAAGACAGTACCGCGCCGCCGCCGATCACCACCCAGAAAATCACTTTCTGGCCGGCATTGAATTTTTTGGCGGGCGGGTGGTGGCCCTTGCTCATCAGGCCGCCGCCGGCCTTCAGCCAGTCGAGATCGCCGCCTTCGGGGATGTTGTCCTTGATCCAGACGAGGAACATGAACACCAGTCCGATGATGAAGGGGAAGGCCAGGAAATTATGGGCATATTTGGCCAGTTGCGACATGG
This sequence comes from Hyphomicrobiales bacterium, assembly GCA_947455455.1. Taxonomy (GTDB): domain Bacteria; phylum Pseudomonadota; class Alphaproteobacteria; order Rhizobiales; family Beijerinckiaceae; genus CAIYZJ01. Next base: position 556 of record CANGOE010000013.1, on the reverse strand, counting down.
CTGAGAAGGCCTCTGGACCCAGCAAAGGCAGAAGCAGATATTTGCCGAAGCTGACATTGAGACCCGACAAAGCCAGCACGATAAAGCAACTCGCTGTCAGCCAATGCACGAACCGCTCGAACCCGTTAAACCTCAGGATCGTCCGGTCCGAGGGGCCGCTGTCGATCATGATGCGGCCACGGATGGTATAAAACAAAGTCAGAGCCAGCATCATGCCGAGAATGGACACCGCACCCACCCAGAACATGGTTGTATTGTGCGTTTTGCGCCATTCCTGACCGGCCGGTTGCATCAGCACCGAAGCCTTCTGGTCGGGGATCGTGATGCGCCCGTCAATCTGCTTCATGGTGGAGAGCAATTGCTCTTCTTTGGCGGCAGAGGCGGTGGGTGTCACCGTCTGGGCCTGAATGGGCTGGGCGATGGTGACCAAGGCAAGCCCCAAGAGAGCCAGAGCCAGATGCCGCCAGTTGCTGTTTCGATCTGTCATGACCGTCCCCTTTTGCTGCTGTGATCCACGCTCAGACCGCAACTGTTTCACGATAAGCCACTTTCCAGC
>CANGOE010000012.1 GCA_947455455.1 Hyphomicrobiales bacterium | reverse complement strand
CGACAAACCGCCTGTGTTGGTAATTCCGTTCGAGGTCGTGGCACCAGACAAAGTCGTGGCTCCAGTCACGCCCAGCGTACCGCCAACGGTTGCGTTACCGGTAGCTGTGAGCGTGTCGGTCGTCAAACCGTTCGTGTTGGTAATACCAGCTGTTGTGGTTGCACCGGTCACAGCAAGAGTGCTGTTCAGAGTAGTTGCGCCCGAAGCCGTAAGAGTATCAGTCGACAAACCGCCTGTGTTGGTAATTCCGTTCGAGGTCGTGGCACCAGACAAAGTCGTGGCTCCAGTCACGCCCAGCGTACCGCCAACGGTTGCGTTACCGGTAGCTGTGAGCGTGTCGGTCGTCAAACCACCCTCGTTGTTAATTCCGCTTTGTGTTGTCACAGCGGAAGAAAATGTTGTAGCGCCGTTAATTGTGTTGGTAACACCGGTGATCGTATTCGCAAATCCACTCATAGTGTTAAGAGAACCGGGAGTAAGACCTGGATTGGTTGGATCTGCAGCAGTACCAATATTTACAAAAGCTGGACCCTCGGAATTAGCACCGACGTTTACAGTACGACCTTGAATCGAGGTTGATGAGGTCCCCCCGATAAGATTTCCGTTACCAACAATGGTGTCTGTTAATCCGCTGGTATTTAAGTCTGTTGCAGTACCCGCAATAGAATCTACGGCTTCGAGCGCCCAGGTGGCGGTCGATTGAACCACTGTCAACAATGCCACTGCTGACACCGTTACCAAAAACTTGTTTGACATCTCATAACCCCTTCAGTGAACATCAATCCCGCATTCACTAAGAATGCCGATGAGTTGCAAATTTCAATTTTCCACAAATCGACAACACATTATTGGTTTCAATAATAATACACTCAATTCATTCACATTTTGTGAGCGTCTACAAATGAGATAAATGAATATGCTGAAAAAACGAATTAACATGGCTTTTTATAAGAGTGTCCTAAAAATAGTACGAAAAACAATCCACAGACATCGCCGTGCCGTGGCGGGTTAGACTCACGCACCAGTCTCTGCGGACAGTTTAAAAGCCCGGATGCGGGCTTTTTCACACAGGACCGGGGACGAATCGCCGTGATTCAGCCAAGAGATGCCTTGTCCGGGCACCGCTGTTGCCTCCGGTTGCATCAATGGCCCCCGCCACACATGGGCGCTCCCTCCGCAAGCCTTGAACCGTTTCAGGATTTTGAAGCGGCTTGAAGCCGGTTTTGAAGCGGCCTGTTTGCTGGTCACTATGCCCATCAAGATCTCGGACGGTGGAGAGCCGCTTAAGGCCATACCCTTCGTTTTATCGCGATTATGGTAAATAGCGGTGACCCACTCATGCCCAGCCGGAAACAGAATCGGTAGCAAAAAATATCTTGGCTTAAGAGCATAGGACTTATTGATAGACTGCCACACATCGCAGTGACTCATATCTTTAAAACATCCTGTTATATGACATTCGAAAACAGAGATCGTCACTCACAGAATATGAATTTATTATACTGTCTATTATGAATAGATTGATGAATCGATTGAGCAGGTGATTTGATTAATATTTGCATTTATTTTTAATCCGGTGCAGTGCTGTTGGCAATCGTCGTTTTATCTACAATTCAGGTGATCATGATGTTGAGTTTTAAAAACCTGCCGCTAAGGCCGGATGCCTTGTCCCATCAAATCTTCAATATTCTGAAATCGGACGACAAAGGGGCTTTTTCCCTGTTGATGGAAATGATCCTGTTGGAAACAGGCAACAAAATTGCGCGGGAAAACTGGCAGGCGGCGCAACTGGTCAACCTGTTCAACCATGCGGGCATTCGCTCGCTGTTCTGGCGGGAGCGCTTCAAGGGCAAAAAGCCTTCAGCGATCAAGCTGGGCAAATTGCCTATCCTGACCCGCAACGATTTGCGCAAACAGGTGCAGACCGAAGGATCGCTGATCAGGGCCATTGATAATCTACCCTATAGCCAGCATGCGACTTCGGGATCCACCGGAACGCCCGTCCAGTTTTTTTTCACCCGCACCAACGGGATTTACAACGAGATCCGCTCCTTCGCCCAATATGTCCTTGATGACCGCGATGTCAGCTGGAACCGTTTGCGGCTGAACCAGTTTTTCTACGCCCAAGACAAAAACCTGATTTACGAGGAAGCAGACCGCCATGGTGGCGTCCTTGCCAACCTGTTCAACACGGGCCGCAACGCCAATCTGTATTATAATGTGTTCGACCGCGACGAATTCATCAAGAAGGCAGGCGCGTTTCGCGGGGATTTCTGGGTGCTGGGCGCTCCGGTCAGCCATTCTCTGCCAACCCAATTGACGGCGCAGGAATGTTACGATCTGGGGGCGCGCTTGTGGATGGTCATCGGCACCACAGTGTCGCCCGCCTTGCGGCATGATCTCAACCATGCGGGCATCGATGTGGTCTCGAACTATTCCTGCGAAGAGGTCGGGCTGATCGGCTCGGAATGTGTCCACAAGCCGGGCTATTTCCATGTGGCTTCGAGCAATGTGATTGTCGAACAATCCGGCCATGTGGTGCATGACGGGGTTGACTGCGGCCATTTGCTGGTCACCCATCTGCACTCCTATGCCACACCGTTCATCCGCTATGACATCGGCGATATCGGCACGGTGCATGAGGAATGTCCGTGCGGATTCAAGGGCCAGACCATCGGCAACCTGTTCGGCCGCATCACCGCCACCTTGCGCAACGAGGACGGAACCCGCTCTGGCATCATGATCCGCGCAACCGAACTCGACAAGATCGTTCCCCTCAAGGAATTCAGGGTGCGCCAAACCGGCTTCAAGACACTTGTCTTCGAAGTGGTCACCGATGACCGGAGCGCTCAGAGCGCAAGCCAATTGCGCGGCTATATTCTCGGCCTGATCGGGCGGGATTTCGAAGTCGATGTGCGATTCTGCGAGACCATCGACTGGGGCCAAACCGCCAAACGTCACGGCTTTCGTTGCGAGATCGATTAAAATATCACGATCAAGCGCCTGTATCGGGGGCAACCCCGATGGGGCGCAGGGCCAGACTGACAGGGGCTTTTCCAGAGCCAAAAGCTGTATAACCTGTTTCAAGTATTGACTCACATTTTGTGATTTTTGATCAATGTAATTTGACATATTCATCAATAAAAAATCTTATTTCACAATTTATTGAAATTGAGAGTGACAAAAAATAACAAATTTGTTCGAATAAAATCATATGTTTTTATTGAGAAGGATCGATGACAATGAGATGCATGATCAAATCAAAAATCCACAGGGCAATCGTGACCGATGGAAATTTGAATTACAATGGAAGCATCACCATAGGAAAAGAATTGATGCGCGCCGCAAATATTCTTCCCTTTGAATATGTCCATATCAACAATCTCAGCAACGCGGCCCATTGGGAGACCTATGCAATCCCCGGCAATGAAGGTGAAATCATTCTCAATGGTCCGCCATCCAGACTGTTTCAAAAGGATGACAAGGTTGTGATCCTGTCATTTTCCTATCTGGCAGATCAATTCTGCCGCGATTTCGATCACACCAATGTGTTTGTTGATCATCACAACACAATCACCGAAATTGTCGTCGACAACAACAAAGACTGGCCCGCATAAATCCGGATTGCCCTCTAACCCATACGGGGATGCGGAGCACCAAGACGCAACAGCCCGTTCAAGGCCAAAAAAAATCGGCCAACCCCATCGCAATGGCCGAAATCCGCATTATTTAAAAGGCAATGCGCACGATCAGCGTCGGGAGATTGCATGGCCAGAGCATCAACATAAAACTGAAATCTTGAATATAAAATCAGAACTTGTCATGCCCAACTGAATATGAGAGCCTCAAAATCGTATAAAAAGGGAGAATGTGATGATAAAAAAAGCCTCTTATGGTTTGATTGCTCTGCTTAGTATGGCGTTTGTTATTGCAAAAATTCATACAGCACAGGCACTCACAACAGGAAACACTGTCTATATTCCTATCTATTCACATGTATACCATGGCAATATGGATTGGACAAAGAAGCCCGAAAGCAAGCAAATGGCTGTGATGGTCTCGGTGCGCAACACGGATACGCGGACCCCGATCACCATTACATCCATCAAATATTATGGATCGGACGGTAAACTGGTTCGCGATGAAAGCGACAAGGCCAAAACACTGGCTCCGCTGGCCGCCATGGAACTGTTTGTCGAGAACAAGGATTCATCGGGTGGCGCGGGCGCCAATTATGTGATCACATTCACCGCACCGGCTCCGGTTGATCCCCCAATCATGGAAGCCCTGCACACCAATTTCTGGGCTCCGGGCTCTGTTGTTTTCACCACCAAGGGCGAAGCAATCCAGAGCCGCTAAAACGGCCCCAGCATCAGGCGAAGGCGGTTTCGGTCGCCTTCGCCCTTCTCAACCGGATTTCAAGGCCTGATCGAGCAATTCGCGCTTGGCATCGACGGCCTGATTGACAGCCGCAGATTCGAAGCCAAGGGCGCGCAAGCTGGCTTCGGCCAGTTGCAGGCTCGCTTCCACAGTCTCCGGTATCACCACATCGGCCCCCAGACGGTAAAGCCGCTTGGCATGGACCTCATCATGCGCCCTGACGATCACGGTGACTTCGGGCCTGAGCTGATGGGCGACGGCTGTGATTTCTTCGGCCTTTTTCGGATTGTTGATTGTGATAATCAGGGTTTTGGCCTGTTCAAGACCGCATTTCTTCAAAAATTCGGGATGGGTCGCATCGCCATAATAGATTTTGACCCCGCCCAGCCGTTTGCCTTTGACAATCGCGGCATTGGAGTCGACCAGAATATGCTGAACGGCCTGTTGTTCGAGAAAACGGGAAACCAGACTGCCGACGCGCCCGCTGCCGATGACAATCGCCCCGCCTTGCCCCACGGCCTCCGAGCCGCCGGTCATATCCAGCACAGCGCTGTCTTTCTTGAAGGTAAAACCGATCTTTTCACCCAGCGCCACCAAAAGCGGTAAAATCGCCATCCCCAAAGCGACACAAGACATCAGCAAGGAGGTCTGTTCTTTGCCGAGCAAGCCCGTGCTGGCGGCCCCGCCCAGCAGGACAAAGGCAAATTCCCCCGCCGGTCCGAGGATCAAGCCCAGTTCGATGCCCTTGGATGTCGAATAGCCGAACAGATAGCCGGTCGGCACGATGACAGCCATCTTGCACACCACCACCAGCATCAACATGACCAGCAGAGTGCCGATATTGTTATAGATAATGACCGGATCGATTTCAAAACCGACCGAGATAAAAAACACCCCGAGCAGTATCCCTTTGAACGGCTCGATCATGCTTTCGATCATGCGGCGATATTCGGTTTCCGCCAGCAAAATGCCGGCGGCAAATCCGCCCAGGGCCATCGATAGGCCGAAATAGGAGGCCGTCATCCCTGCCCCGATGACAATGGCCAGAACTGCGGCCAAAAACATATCCGGGCTGTTGGTCGCCACCACCACGCGCAGGATGGGCTTGAACAGAAACCGCCCCGCAATGGACAGCAGTACAATGGCAAACACACCGCTGAACAAGGCCGACCACAGCTCATCGGCCAGACTGGTTGTATTGGGGCGCGCCAGCAAGCCCGCCAGAATGATGAAAGGAATAACAGCCAGATCCTGCTTGAGCAGAATGGCAAAGGCCGTGCGGCCAACAGGCGTGTTCAACCGCTTTTTCAACGAGAGCTCTTCGATGATAATCGCCGTTGACGACAGCGAAAATGCCGCCCCCACCAGCACGGCCGCTTGCGCTGACAGCCCCCAAGCCGAGGCGACGCAGGCAATGATGACGAGTGAGCCAATCACCTGCAACCCGCCGAACCCGAAGATCAGCTTGCGCATGGTCATCAAACGGTTGAATGACAGTTCGATGCCGATCAGGAACATCAACAGCAAGATCCCCAATTCCGCAAAAGCCGGAAATTCGGAACTGTCCGAAATGGTCACAAGCTCGATCAGGGGAATATGCTCTGAAAGCCGCGACAGGCCATAGGGCCCCATGATGATACCGGCCAGCAAAAAGCCGACGACCGGGGAAATTTTCAACCGGCTCATACCCGGCACGACAAGTCCGGCCGTTGCAAGCACAAGGATGATTTCTTTATAGGCGGCGACATTGACGGGTGCTGCCATTTCAATCTCCATGGTTTGCATGGCACTGTATGGCAGTATTTCGCACCAATGGCTATTTTGGATCGGCAATACACCCGCCGGATTGCGTTTTATTTACTGCCGCCGCTGAAATTGTTCCGGACAGTGTCCGATGTCAGACGGTGGCGGGCAATGGCCTGCCAGTCGAACACCATGCCATGACCGGGGATTTGCGAGGGACGGCCGACGCCGTCCCTGATCACGATCGGTTCGGCCAGCAAGCCCAGCTCGGTCAGGCTCCCGCCCACCACATTTTCGAGCATGTAACTGTTTTGCACGCCGCAGAGCAGGTGCAGGGACAATTCCATCATGAAATGCGGGGCCACCAAGCGCCCGAAGGCCTGCGCCAGATGCGCGATTTTTTGCCATTCGGTTATCCCGCCGACAAAGGCCACATCGGCTTGCACGAAATCCACCGCATCCGCCTGCAGATAGGCGAGTATCTGTTCGCGGCTATAAAGACTCTCGCCCAAGGCAATCGGGGTGCGGATGGCCCGCTTAAGCGCGGCATGGCCGTTGATGTCCTGATACAGCATCGGCTCCTCGATCCAGCCGAGATCGAGCGCATCCAGCCGCGCCCCTTTCTGGATCGCTTCTACGGCCGTCCATTTCTGGTTGAGATCCACCAGCACGCGCTTGTCGCGGCCGATCACCTCCTGCACACGCGAGATCCGCTCGATGTCCTCCCCGAAATCGTCTTTGCCGATTTTGATTTTCACAGCCCGATAGCCTTGGGCCTTATAATCGGCGGCGCGGCGGACCAGATCGTCGATGGTGTCGCTGGCACTCAGGTTGATTTCGCTGATATAGGCGGGAATGGCTTCGCGCGCCCCGCCCAGCAATTGATAGAGCGGCTGGCCGCTATGCTTGCCGATCAGATCCCACACCGCAATATCGATTGCGGCCATTGCCATCGAATTGACCCCCAACCCCAAGCGGCGTGACTGGCGGCTCATCTTCGACCAGATCCGCTCGTAATCCAGCGGGTTCATGCCGATTACCAGCGCCGCCAGATAATCGTCAATCAGAGCCTTGATCACCGTCCCGCCAATATCGACGGTGTAACTGAGCCCTGTGCCGGTCAAACCGGTATCGGTTTTCAACTCGACAAAGATCAACTCCAGTCCGGCCACTTTATTGGTCGCATCTTCCCACGGCGAGGCCGGAGGCAACCGGCAGGCATGGGTCGTGACGCTTGCGATTTTCATGGATGGTCCACTTTGCTGGCTATGCTGGAAACAGCTTTGAGAGGGTCATGTTAGGGTCGTGACCGCGTTGATGTCAAAATACAGCCTGAATCGAGGCAAGATGCGCTTGGTCCACCTTGTCAGGCAAAACAGGTTGATGGTAATGACATGTTAGTGAGGGCGCACTTAAAAACCGCTCCGGTCGAATGGTTCGATTCAATGAAGCGAGGGGAAACACCATGTTGAAACGTCAATTCCTGCAAGTGGCACTGGCCGCGGCCATCTCTGCCGCTGTGATTCCGGCTTCGGTCGCACCGGCCGCCGCGCAAACCAAACTGAAATGGGCGCATGTCTACGAAGTGTCCGAGCCATTCCACAAATGGTCGGTCTGGGCGGCTGAAGAAATCGGCAAACGCACCAGTGGCCGTTATGCCATCGACGTGTTTCCTGCCTCGCAACTGGGCAAGGAAGCCGACATCAATCAGGGCCTGAAACTGGGCACTGTCGATATCATCATTTCGGGATCGAGCTTTGCCGCACGCGATTTCGCACCGATCGGCGTGGGCTATTATCCCTTCACCTTCCGTGATGCCGATCACCTGCTGAAATACGCCAAGAGCGATGTTTTCGTTGAGCTGGCCAAAGGCTATGAAGAAAAGAGCGGCGGCAACCACATTACCGCTCTGAACTATTATGGCACCCGCCATACCAGCTCCAACCGTGCGATTGCCAAATGCGCGGACATGAAGGGCCTGAAGATGCGCGTGCCGGATGTGCCGGCCTATCTGGCCATGCCAAAGGCGTGCGGTGCCAACACCACCCCGATCGCTTTTGCCGAAGTCTATCTGGCTTTGCAGAACGGCACCGTGGAAGCACAGGAAAATCCTCTGACCACCATCGAAGCCAAGAAGTTCTATGAAGTGCAAAAGCACATCGTGCTGACCGGCCATATCGTCGACCATCTCAACACCGTGGTGTCGGGCAAGGTCTGGAAGTCGCTGTCGGATGCCGACAAGAAGATCTTCACCGATGTGACGCAGGAAGCCGCCGCCAAGACCACGGCCGACATCATCAAGCGTGAAGGCGAATTGGTGGACGAGTTCAAGAAAATGGGCGTGACTGTGACCCAGATCGACCGCGCCGAATTCCTTGATGCCGTCAACAAGAGCACCACATTCGAACAATTCGGCTATCGCAAGGCCGATTGGGACAAAATCCAGGCCATCAAATAAGTTCCGGCCGATCCTCATCTGATTTTGGCGGGCCATGCGTGGTCCGCCACTTTTCATTCCAGCACACAATGACCAAAAAGGCTTCATGATGACAAGCGATCCCCATCCCGCAACGGATGCCCATACGCCGCTGATCAGCATTGATGATCACGCGCCTGTCGATCTGTCCGGTCATAACGCACCGGAAGACTGGCTGGCTCTCGGCCTGTTCTGGCTGATGTGCACTGTGGTGTTCCTGCAGTTTTTCACACGCTATGTCCTCAATGACTCCTTTGCATGGACCGAGGAAATTGCCCGCTATGTGCTGATTGCGGTGATCTATGTCGGCACCGCCATGTGCGTGCGGCGCAACCGCCATATCCATGTCGATTTTATCTACCGGCTGATCCCTGCCTTTGCGGGGCGTGTGCTCTCCACCTTTGTGGATGTGTTGCGCATTGGTTTTTTTGCCTATGGAACATGGATCATGTGGAAGCTGATGGCCATTATCGGGTCGGATGAAATGACCATGATCAAACTTCCGATGAATGTGATCTATTATTTTGTGCTCGGCGGGCTGGCGATGTCGGCGATCCGTTCCGTGCAAGTGACAATCGAGAACTGGCGGCAGGGCTATTCCATTCTGGAAAATCCGGAAGCCTATATGGATGAAGGGAATACGATCTGATGTTGCTCCTGATTGGGTCTTTCCTGCTTCTGCTCATCATCGGCGTGCCTGTGGCCCTGTCGATGGCTGTGTCCTCTTTGCTCTATGTGCTGGTTGACGGCACCATGCCCGATATTGCGGTGTTGCACCGGATGATCGGCGGGGTGGATTCCTTCCCGCTATTGGCTGTGCCCTTCTTCATTCTGGCCGGCAACCTCATGAACATTGCCGGTGTCACCAACCGCATCTACCAATTCGCCGTCCATGCGGTGGGCTGGATGCGTGGCGGGCTTGGGCAGGTCAACATCATCGGCTCGGTGATCTTTTCGGGCATGTCGGGGACTGCGATTGCCGATGCGGCAGGGCTTGGCACCATCGAAATCAAGGCGATGAAAGACCACGGCTATCCGCTAGATTTCTCGGTCGGCGTGACCGCCGCCTCGGCCACTCTGGGTCCGATCATCCCGCCCTCACTGCCTTTCGTGATCTATGGCATGATGGCCAATGTGTCGATCGGCTCGCTGTTCATCGGCGGCATTATACCGGGTCTGGTCATGACCTTGATGATGATGCTGACGGTGGCCTATTTCGCCCGTCGCAACAATTGGGGTTCGGACGCTCCCTTCTCCTGGCCGCAACTGATCAAATCCGGCATTGAAGTCGCCGTTGTTCTGGCGACCGGTGCGGCGATCTGGGGCATTTTCGTGGTCACCGAATGGCCGTTGCTGATCGGGGCTTTCCTCGTGATCGCCGTGCTGACATGGGCCGACTGGTATTTCAAATTCTCGGCCGTGATGGCCTTGATGACCCCGATGCTGTTGATCGGTGGCATGACGGCAGGCCTGTTCACCCCGACCGAGGCGGCAGTGGCCGCCTGTGCCTGGGCGCTCTATCTCGGTCTGGTCCGTTACCGCACCATGACTTTCAAATCGGTGGCCAAGGCCACTTTTGAAACCGTGGAAACCACCGCCTCGGTACTGTTCATCGTCTCCTCTGCCGCCATTTTTGGCTGGTTGCTGACCGCCACCAAAGTGGCTGATGTGCTGAGCAATGCCTTTCTGGCCGTGACCGACCAGCGCTGGGTGTTCCTGATCCTGGTCAATATCCTGATCCTGATTGTCGGCTCCTTCATCGACACGCTGGCGGCGATTACCATTCTGGTGCCGATCCTGATGCCATTATTGCTCAAGTTCGGTGTCGATCCGATCCATTTCGGTGTCGTCATTACCCTCAACCTGATGATCGGCCTGTTGCACCCGCCTCTCGGCATGGTGCTGTATGTGCTGGCGCGTGTGGCCCGCATGTCGGTGGAAGCCACCACCATGGCCATTCTGCCATGGCTGGTTCCGCTGATGCTGGCTTTGGGTCTGATCACCTTCATTCCGGAAATCACGCTGTGGCTTCCTAAAATGCTGATGAAATAACCTTCGGGAAAGACAGGGGAAAAACCAATGGCCAAGATCACACATGTCGAAGTCTTGCTTGTGGATCTTGTGCCCAAGGTCAAGCGGACCGATGCGATCCAGAGCTTTGTCTCGCAAGAAACCCCGATGGTCCGGATCACCGATGCCGATGGCATGGTCGGGATCGGCTATTCCTACACGATCGGCACCGGCGGCTCGTCGGTGCTGGCCTTGCTGAACGACCATTTATGCCCGCGACTGATCGGCTGTGAGGCCGAGGAAATCGAAGGGATCTGGCGGAGCCTGTTTTTCCATACCCATGCCACCACCGTCGGTGCGATGACATCGATTGCGCTGGCGGCGATTGATACGGCCTTGTGGGATTTGCGATGCAAGCGCGCCAAACTGCCTTTGTGGCGGATGGCGGGCGGGGCACAACGCTCGGTTCCGCTCTATTCGACCGAAGGCGGCTGGCTCCACATCGAAACCGCCGCTTTGGTTGATGATGCGCTGGCGGTCAAGGCCAAGGGTTTTTCGGGCGCAAAAATCAAGATCGGCCGTCCACATGTGGCCGAAGATGTGGCCCGTCTGTCTGCGGTGCGCGATGCGGTGGGACCGGCTTTTGAAATCATGACCGATGCCAATCAGGGCTTCAACCTGTCGGAAGCCATCCGGCGGGCACGCCATTATCAGGAGCTGGATATCGCATGGTTCGAGGAACCGATGCATGCCGATGATATCGAGGCCCATGCCCAACTGACCCGCTCGACCTCGGTGCCGATTGCAGTGGGTGAATCAATGTATTCGATCAGCCAGTTCAAGGACTATCTGGCACGCAAAGCCTGCACCATTGTGCAGGTCGATGCGGGACGGATTGGCGGCATCACGCCGTGGCTCAAGGTGGCGCATATGGCCGAGGCCCATAATGTGGCTGTCTGCCCGCATTTCCTGATGGAATTGCACGTCTCGCTGTCGGCCGCCGTGCCCAATGGCCGCTATGTCGAATATATCCCGCAACTCGACGAGATTACCCATTCCCGCATGACCATCAAGGACGGCCGCGCTGTGCCCTCGGACGAGCCGGGCTTGGGGATCGAATGGGACCACAAGGCCATCGAAGCCATGGCGATCGGCAGACAGGTCCATCAGGCCTGAGACTTGTCCTTTTCCGGTCCCCGATCGCCCGCCTGATCCTTGCGCTCCATCGCGTGCATGATCTCGTCACTGGCGATGATCGAGACGGCAAAACCCACGGTTTTCTGCGTCGGTTCCTTGACCGGATCGGCCAGCTTGCCCGGATCGGACCAGGTGCGGCCCGCAGCCCTTGCGGCCCGTTTGTCGCGGTCCTCCTGCGCTGTGGCACGCTTGTCGGCCTCGCTGTTGGCGGGCGACAGATGCTTGAACCATGAGGCAATCAATTCATCGGTCTTGTCTCTGGCGGATGGCATTTGATGCAGGGCCGCCTGCGCCTCTTGCGAGAGCAGGATATCGGGACCGGACAAGGACGGGCCGGAGCCTGCCGCTGGCCCTGACCCCGCAGAGCGCGCGGCCGGAACAGGCCGGTTGCCAGCCATCGCCGGCCTTGGTCCCACAGAGTTGATCGACATCCTACCCCCCGACAGCGCCCGATAGGGCGCTTGATCCACATCCCGTTCATAGCAAGTTTTATGCCCTGAAACCGGTGGACGGGACGAATCCTGAAAAATGGGTCTTACAAATTGGGCCAATCCGGTTTATTGAATATCCATTGTCGGACAAAATGGATTTTTATCGTGCTTACACTCGAAACAACCGAACGCTTGCTCAATTTGCTCAATATGCTCGAACGCAAGCATGGCATCACCAATCTGGATTCACACCAGCGGGAATTTCTGGAATTTATTGTGCGGCAAGGGGCCGCAGGTCTTACCGTGACCCCCAATGATGTGGTCGAGCTCAACCTGACCAGCCGCAGTTCGACCTATCGCAAGCTGGCGGATTTGCGCGAGCTGAATCTGATCAAGGAAACCTGGATCGATGGCCAGTGCCAATTGAGCGCGGCCGACAGCACCAAGGAATTTGTAACCAGCCTGCGCAACGGCATCCAGCTTCTCACGGCCCAATGAAAAAAATTCTGGGCGATATTCTTCTGATCAGCGTGATCTACACACTGGCCTATTGCTTCCAGACCTATGTCCTCGTCCCATTCAACAGCCATGAGCGGGCCTCGGTGTTTTTTGCGCCTGCCGCTGTCCGGCTGATGTGCACCTTGATCTACGGCTATCGGGCCTGCTTCGGCATCACGCTGGGGACGCTGGCATTCTATCATCTGTTCAATGATACGGGCCTTGAAAACGAGATCGAATTTTTTCTGGTGGCCTCTCATTCCGGTTTGGCCTGCGGCATCGCTCTGATGGTCTGGGCGATGCAGTCGAGCAAGGTCAGCGGTGTCCGCAATCCCAAAATCGCCTTCAGAAGCATCAATGCGCTCGATGTGTTCCAGTTCAGCCTGATTCAGGCCACCATCGATACCATTCTCTCCCATACCCTGTTTCTGATGTTCCCCAATATCATGCCGGACCAGTCGATCTATTGGGTCATGGTCACCTTTGTCGGTGACCTGACAGGCGCCTATCTGATCTTTATCCTGCTGAACCTGTCCTACTCGCTCGGCAAGCGGGTGGTCTTTGCGCTGAACGACTATCGCGCCAAGCCCTGAATATCAGGCCCGCACGATCACCTTAGTGCCGGTTTGCACCCGGTTATACAGATCGATCACATCGATATTGCGCATTCTGATACAGCCCGACGAGACATTGCGGCCGATCATTTCCGGCTCGTTGGTCCCGTGGATGCGGTAAAGCGTGTCGCCGTTTTTGGTGTAGAGATACAGCGCCCGCGCACCCAACGGATTATCGGGACCGCCGGGCAGGCCGCCCGCCGCCAGCGTCGGCCGCAAATGCGGCCAGCGTTCGACCATCTCGGCAGGCGGTGTCCAATGCGGCCATTCCTGTTTCTGGCCTATGGTTGTCACCCCGCTCCATCCGGCGGCTTCCGAGCCTGTCGACACACCGTAGCGGATGGCCTTGCGGTCGGGCATCACGAAATAGAGGAAATTCTGCTGGCTATCGACCACGATTGTCCCCGGTGCTTCGCCGGTCGGATCATCGATCATATAGCGCAAGTAATTCGGCTCGATCTCGACCTTGGGGACAGACGCCAGAAATTTTGTATCGCGTGGTGTCACGGCAGGATCTGGAAAAGTTGTAAAATTACAACCAGCCAGACCAAGCGAGGAAAGCGCAATCAGAAAATGCCGTCTCATCATGGGTAGGAAGCCTGTTGAACGAGGAGAATCACTCCACCAATGTCTTGGCTTGCCAGCGGCAAGAAAGCCAGAAAATTTGATGCACCGGACAATTTATGTCCACAAAACTGTCGCGGTGCACGCACCAATCGGCGGTTACGGCACCCGCTTGAATGTGCCGCTCAACCCGTTGCGCGGACTGCAGGAATAAAATTCGGCTTCGATCTGCTGGTCGGAGATTTTGATCTCCCAATCGCCATCCTTGGGTTTCAGCGTCCCTGCCGATGGGACCAGCTCGAATTCCTCGTTGCAGATAAAGCCGTCGGGGAAAGGTTTGGGGCGATAGGCATCGGGCATCCACGATCCGAAAATCTTCAAATAGGGCTTGCCCGCGCGCTCGCCCACCAGCAGGATCGCATCTTCGGGGGTGAAGGCGGTGATCCCGTCGACATAGATTTTGGCGGTCAGCAATTCCTGCAAATCCTGCGTCCGGCGCTGGGCCAGATTGGTGCAGGCGGCGGCCCCTTTGTCCTTGGCCTTGTCATTGGCGCAAGCCCGGTATTCGGCCAGAAAAACAGCTTGCGAGGCCCGCACGAAACCCTTGATCGGGAAACTGCCATTGGCGGCCTGATAGGCCTGCCCCATGGCCTCGTCTGCGGCATTGAGGCTTGGGGTTGAACAGATCAGCACCTCCAGCTTGCTCTTGGCTTTGGCGCAATCAAAACTGGCGGAAGAGGCCGGACCGCCTCCAACCAGCACCATCATCAAACCGAGACACCACACAAGCTGACGCATGTTTTCCGCTCCTTCTTTGCGGCATGGTTTGGCGCATGAGTGCCGATGCTGTCAATCGGCGCACGGGAGTGATTGGCAGGATGCAGTCATGTCCTGTCGTCATGGATGTGGCACGTGAACAGGAGTCTTGCTTTCCTGCACAGAAAATCATGTTAATATCACTGCGTTGTCTTGTTTTTTTACCCTCATTTGAATCAGGATTTTATCCATGACAAAGCCAATAACGCTTTTAAAATTGTGCTGTATCGTGTTGTCTGCCCTGTTCGTCCTGCCCCAGACAAGCCGCGCCCAGAATGCCGATTTCCAGCTCGTCAACAAAACCGGCTATGCGATCAGCGAGGTCTATGTCTCGCCCAGCAAGTCGCGGTCATGGGGCAAAGATATTCTGGGCCGCCATGTCATCGATGATGGCGAGGCCTGGAACCTGAGCTTCCCCCATTCCAAAAGCCAATGCGTGCAGGATCTGAAAATCATTTTCGAGGATGACAATTCATCGGTGATCTGGGATGGCTTCGACCTGTGCGAAATCCACAAGATCACCCTGATCTATAACCGCAAGACCGATCAGACCAGCGCCATTACCGAGTAATCATGAAAGCACCGGATCGGCCAGCCGATCCGGTGACAGCGTTCAGCCGAAATCCCGCAAGGCTTGCTGGTAGTCCTCGTGGGTGTCCATCTCGACCCATTTCAAGCCGGTTATATCAAGCGGCAAAAACCGGGCGCCGGTCTGGATGATGTCGTCATAGGCGACTTCGTAATAATTTTTCCAACTGTCTTTTGACTGCATCATCTGTTCGAGCCGATCAAACAGGACAGGCGCAACCTCGGCCGATATTGTTTCGATGCCGATCGACTCCCCGATGGCCTGATCAACCGCAAGACGATTGCCGATGCGGGCGATCGTGCCGTCCGGATGGCAGATGACCTTGATCACTTCATCATTGACTGCCGTATGATCGACACAGACCACGCTTGCGGTCGGCGGATAGGCCATCAGCCGTTGCAGGATGACCTCATCGAACATCACATCACCGTCGAGTTTCACAAAACCCTCGCCTGCCAATGCGGGGCGGGCCAGCATCAGCGAATAGCCGGTATTGGTATCCAGATAATGTTCGTTGCGGATGAAGCACACATCAAGGGCCGGAAAGGCCTGATGGATATAGGCTTCGATCATCTCCTGCATATGCCCGCATATGATGATGAAGGATGTGATGCCATGGCGCTGGAGCTTGCTGATCATGTGATGCAGAGTGGTTGAACCGCCCATCGGCAACAGCGATTTGGGCCGGTCCAGCGTCAGCGGATGCAGGCGGCTTCCGATGCCTGCCAAGAGAATAACAGCTTTCATGGGGATGCTCCTTCGGGACAGGCCGGATTATTTGCGCATGGGATAGGTCAGCGAGCCGTCTTGCGCGATGATCTGCCGTCCGCGTTGCACCAGCCGCACCAGTGCAATCAGCATCTGCCCGACACCGAACAGCCACAGCCACAGATCCGGTCGCTCGAAAGCCACAGCAATGGCCCCCAGCGTCACATGTTCGGCCTCGTCCAGCGCCAACAGGCTGTGATGGCGCAACCAGAGCCATTGCATATGCTGGCTGAAGGATTTGTCGGCACGGCCTTGGGCCGCCAGCGTGGCATAAAGCTGGTGCCTGCGAAGCCGCGACTGGTCCAGATAGGCCGGATCATGGTTGATCGCGCTGAACATGGTTTCCAGCTTGATATAATAGCGGAACAATAACCCGAAACAGGACAGGAAACCGAGCACGACATAGACGACCTCACCGGTCATCCGGTAGGCCGCCAGTGCAAAGGCCAGATTGATGATGCCGATTTTGAGCACATCCAGTGTCTTGTCGAGATAATCGCCGATCACCGAGGTTTGGCCGGTAAAGCGTGCCAACTGGCCATCCAGACAATCCAGCACATAGGACAAGGGCAACAGAACCACCGCCAGCATCGCCGTCTCGCCACCGCGACCGATCAGACAGGCCGCTAGCGCATACATCACGAAGGAGCTGATGGTCACCGCGTTCGGGGTCAGTCCGCGCCAGCGGCTGGCAGGTCCCAACAACCGGTTGGCCCAGAGCGGATACCAGAGATCCCCCCAATTGCTGAAATAATTGGGCTCGACCACGGAAGCGGGATCTTTTGCAATCTTGGTGACATCATCAGGCGGCATCATGGACCTCGCCGATAATGGGCTCCAACCGGGGCGGCAGGTGGTGATCCAGCCCGCGACTGTCATTGATGATGCGCTTGATCTGCTCCAGTGCAAACAGCGTATCCCCGTGCCGCAACGCGCCGATATGGCCGAGCTGGAACAGCTTGTCCTTGAGCGGGCCTTTGCCGTTATAGATGACAATGCCCTGTTCTTTGAGCCGCATGGCCAGACGCGCCACGCTCATCATCGGCGGCAAATAGACGCAGGTGATCACTTGCGAGGTGTGGCCGGGATAGATGGCATGATCAAGGTTGAGACTGCGCAACACCATCCGCGTCAACCGCGCCCGCGCACCGATATCGCGGCGGAAGGCTTTCAAGCCCTGCTGGGTGATTTCGAGCAATGAGGCATGCAAGGCCACAAAAGCGTGAATGGCCGGCGTGTTCGGGGTCTGCGCAAATTCCCGCATGAAGTGGAAATGCTTTTTGAGATCGAGGTAATGGCTGGCCTTGTCACCGGTTTCCAGTGTGGCGAGCACGGCACTGCGCACCACCAGAATTCCGACCCCCGGCATGGCCGACAAGGCCTTGCCCGAAGCCCCGACCAGAATATCAATGCCCCAGTCCCGCATGGCGAGGTGCTCGCCACCGATACTGCTGACGGCATCGACCGAGATCAGAGCGCCATGGGCCTTGGCCAAAGCCGCCACATGCGCGACCGGATTGAGCATGCCCGTACTGGTTTCATGATGGACAACCAGCACCAGCCGATAGGGTTTGGCCTTTAATTTGGTCTCAAGCCGAACCAGATCGATGTCGGCCTGCCATTCAAACCGCAAATGGTCGACATCGGCGCTGTGGGTGCGGGCCACTTCGGCAAGCCGTTCGCCGAATTCGCCATTGCTGATCACCAGAATGGAGCCCTGCTTGGCAAGGCCCGCAATGATACATTCATTGGCGGCGGTGCCGGATCCGGTGACAAAGGCGATTTCATAGCTGTCATCAGCCCCGACGACAGGGCACAACATCCGGGCCGATTGGCGCAGGATATCGGAAAATTCAACCTCCCGATGGCCGATATTGGTGGTCATCACCGCGCGTTGCACGGCATCCGACAACATCACGGGGCCGGGACACAACAGAATTTTACGCGTGTCACGATGCCCCGCGCCAATGGCAAAGGGAGTGTCAATGCTGAGGAGATTTGTTTTCAATAACAACGCCTAACGTGAATGAGAGAGGATTCGACAGCGTCCATCAGGCTCAAGCACCGGATCAAAAAACGGCGCAGAAAAGCATTCGCGGCACAATGCCGCGCTGGCTCGTCCTTAAGTGGCCGGAAGGACACAAAAATCGGAATGGATATGAAGAGAAATGGGAGCGCAAAAACAAAGCGCGAAGAATGGAGGATGAGACAAGCCTTTATTGTTGCACCAACTCTAACAGTTGTGCCCACAATATACAAACAAGCCCCTGCCCCTGCAGGTTGGATGACCGTTCCCAGCAGGTTGGATGACCGTTCAAAGCCCCTTGATCCAGTCGATCACCTCGGACTTTGCAACCGACAGCGTGTCGATATGCCCTGCGCCCACCACCTTATAACGGCTTTTTGGATGTCTGGCCGCCGCATCATAGGCATAGCCCTGCCCCAACTCCGAAAGACGGTCGGCATTGCCGATCACCCAGAGAAACGGAATGGCAGGCATGGCGGCGGCATTATGGGGGATCACCGCCGGTCCGCTCGGATCAAAAAAACTCAGATAGGCTTTCGGCGTGGCTTTGACCGGGAAATTCCTACCCTGATTGGAGTCGGCAAAATCGGTCAATTCCTGCCCGCGTCCCGCTTTGATCATCTGGCGGGCCGTTTCAACCGAGGCAATGATATCGGCGCGCCCAAAGCGCTCCGGCGTATGTCCTGCCGCCAATGAGATCACCCCCGTCAATCCCGCTGGATGGCGTGCGGCATAGCCGATCACCGCATTCGCCCCCAGACTTTGTCCGGCGATCACGATCTTGCGGGCACCTTGCTTGCGCAAGGCGGCAATGGCCTGACCGATTTCGGCAAGCGCCTGATCATAGGTCAACTCGTAGCTGTCGGGTTGTCCGGCAGTTCCCGCCCAGGCCATACGGGGCGAAATGACCTTTGCGCCTGCGGCCTCCAAGGCATCAGCCAGCGGTTTTGTCGGCCCTGTCGGCCTGCCGCCTTTGCCATGCACCATGACAATGCCGAACCCCGCCAGACTGCCCGCTTGGGCATAGACCGTGGCCGGGACCAACAACAGGCCCATCAGAACCACGCCAAGACGCCCCATCAATGCCATTGTTTCCCCCTATCAAGACATTCACAGCATAGGCTTGTCTCCCGCAAAGCCAAGCCGTCCGGACCGATCCTGCGGGACCGGTTTAAGCAAATGCCCGTTCAGCCGTCTTTATGCTTGTCTATCGGGAGCTAAAGCCATGCGGATCTCGTTCAATCCCAGTGTGATGAATATGAAACCGGTGCAGCCGATCCAGCGGGTCGTGCGGCAGAACCGCTCGCTCTTGGCCGATCCTGTCGAGAGCGAAACCATCCCGAACGCGCCTGTCAGCACCTCGCTATCCCCTTTGGCCGTGCAAAAATCCAAAGAAGAAGTGACCAATGAGGGGCAATACAAGAAAAACCCCTTGTGGAATGCGATGTTGAACCTACCCTGATACGGACGACCAACTTGCGGTATCGCGGAGGCACCATGTCGACATCACGGTTGAAAACCCTATGCGTTACCGGCCTGCTGGGCCTATCCCTGCTCGGCATGATGCCTGATGCCGCCCGAAGCGCGACACCCGAAGAGATCAAGAAACAGCAGGACCAGATCCGCGAACGCTCGAAAGACATCGAGGACAAGGCGCAAGCCGACAAGCAGGCCCGCGACAGGGAAGAGGCACGCAAGGCGCAGGAATTGCGCGACAAACAGTGGAAAGCGGAAAATCCCAACAGTCCGTTGCCCCGGATCGGCAATCCCGATCCGCCTTATCAGGGCCAGCGTCCGCCCCTTTCGTCCGGCGGCATGACTCCCCCCCCGCCTTACGGTGGCGACCCCAATGGCCGCACGGTACAAGCCGCATTGGCCCAGATCGATTACGAACTCAAAACCATCAACCAGCGCCTGCAACGGCTCGAATCTCTGCTGTCGTCGCAAGGCCACACCTCGAACACGCCTCCGACAGGCAATATCCCTCCCCGTCCCGCCTCGCTGACCGACCAGATTGCCGATCAGCAAGCCCAGATCCGCGAGCGGAGCCGCGCCATTGAAAACCGCGCCCAAGCTCTGGCAGATGAAAAGGAATGGGCTGATCAGCGCCGGGCACAAGAACAGCGCTACAGGGCCGACAACCGCGAATCCTTCATCACCCCTTCGGTGGTATCCGATTACTATCTCGGCCCGAAAGAGCCGCGTCTGCGGCGCTGACCTGGTCCCTGCGGCCTCGATCTTCGGCCGCAAAACCGGATGGAGATGCGGGCAAAAGGGGAAAAACATCTTTTGGTGACAGATTCATCAAAAATTCACGATCGGGGACTTGCTGAACTGCCCTCCGGTCGTGTATGGGTCCACCTGAATTGAATTGACTGCTTGGGCGTGCCGGTTCCGATCAGCCCCCTTGGACATAGAAAGAGACTGACGATGAAAATCCGCAATAGCCTGAAGTCGCTTCGCAACCGTCACCGCGACAACCAGCTGGTCCGCCGCAAGGGCCGCGTTTACATCATCAACAAGACCCAGCCTCGCTATAAGGCACGTCAGGGCTAATTCCTGACGTTATCCCGCTTGGGGTAACCGGATCAGGAGCCTAGCTCCTTCCGATCATGCCTGAAGGTGCAGTGACAATGGAGCCTCGCTTGTGCGGGGCTTTTTGCATGTGCTGTATCCCCGCCAAGCATCGCCCCGGTGGGATAACGCCGCCGGTCGGCCTCGAAGACGGGTTATACAGTGGATTGCGGCCCGCCGATTAACCGATCCCGTCAATAGCACTGTTGTTTTATGGAAAGACTGTTTATATCTTTTCGAAGAGCGGTGTGAACGCCTCAGGAATAAACCACACCGGAATGGATCAGGGCGACACGATGTTTTCTGCTATTCCGAAATTTTTATTCCAGCGCGATCTGGAACTGTCCATCGAAGGCTCATGGCCTTTCTGGTGCCTGCTGATCATTGTTGTGTCGTTCGATCTGACTTTGCTGGGCTCTCTGGTCGCACTCATCGCCAAAGCGCGCTGACGCAGGCGCACAAGGCGCTGAGATCAATCGTCAGGAACGCCATCAGCAGGCTGGAAGGCTTAATCCACCTGCCCCTGTTTGCCCTTGATCGAATTCATATTGTACTGGATATGGGTGCAACCGCTGGTCGCAAAGCGCTTTTTGGCGCAGACTTTGACCGCAAAATGATCCATCCCCATATGGCCGGGATTTTTGGTGTATTGAAAGATATTCCGGTCGATCTGTTTGACAATGCCCCAAAGCGGCTGGCCAGCCAGCACCGTTTCGATCATCTCGTAGCCATCGGGAACAGGCACGCGGATCATGCAGACCGAGACACCCTCCAGCCAATAGAGCAAGGTAATGCTGTCATTGGTTTCGGGACGGAGCTCTGCTTCCTTCAGCGCGCCCTTGTCGCCGCCCTTGCGCAGGCAAGAAGCCTCTGCTTCGCCCGACAGGCCCAGAGCAAGCACCAATGCCAGCACAGTCAGCCCGAGAGAACGCAACACACCACGACCTGAAAACACCATCACTGCACAACTCCACCCTGACGCCGATCCGAGATGATCGTTGACCGCCAACTCCATATCCAAAGACCATAGCATTGAACAGGACGCTTTGATGCAAATCAATGCTTCGGCACGGTTTTTATCTAGTTTGGGGCGAGGTATCAGGAGGCAAGGATGCAAAAAGTACTCGGACAGGCCCAACAGGCCATTGCACAACACCTTGAACGATCATCCAGCCGGATCAGCGCCAATCTGAATAGTCTGCATGACATCACCATGCAGATCGGGTCTTTTCATGTGGCTTGCGGTGAGATTTGCCAAAGAACCTTGGAAAAAATGGCCGTTGCCACCAATGGTCCGGCTCTTCTGGCTGTGCAACAGGATTTTATACAGTCCTCGTTGGACAATTTACTGGGTCATTCCAAAGCCATAACAGAATTGATGGCCCGGACAGCATCACCCGACTAGGCCGATCCATCCGGGAACGAGTCGCTATTCGGAGATGACACCATACTTGATCAGATCTTTGATCAATTTTCGCAAGGCAACCCACTGTGCTTCGAGCAAGCTATCGACGTCGCTATTATTGGCAGCAAAGCCAGGATTGAGAATGAAGGTGCCGTCTTCCTTGCGCATGAGAAAACCCAATTCCTCAAGTTTTTTCAACTTCCGCCGTGCAGTTGCGCGGTCAATACCAGTCGTGTTCGCCACAGTCGAAATATTAACGCCGCGCGCTGAAAGCAGTCTTATTAATTCGGAATCGCTCAGATCTTGTGCATGTCGTCCGGACTCGACAACATCCTGCATGGCGGCATTGGCCACCACATAGATGATTAAGGCGTTATCAATATCATTATCCGCAAATTTTTTGAGGACGCGACAAATTTCGATGAAAAAATCACCAAATTTGAAGCCAAAAATCCTGTTTCTCGCCGGAGTCGTCGCAGAATTAAAACTGATCATGTGATCCTGACTTTTTAAGCACTAATCTATCTATGTGCTCAACGTTTATTTAAAATCCCCTTTCGTGTTCAATTTGAACACAGATTAATGATTTTCTATTAGGGGAGACGACCTGATTCAGGGCGAATTTAATATGGTAAGTCGGCATCCGTGACGCGCTACTGTTGACCATATTTCACGCTAAACGTGTCAAACTTAAGGTGCTGCAACCGATATTTTGGCTTATTTCCGAAACAATCGTTTTTTATTGGAGAATAAATACGCAATTCGCTAGCGTAGCAGTCATCACTGCCGATCTCACAAACCCCTGTCAAAAGAGCCAGCCGCCATGCGTTCAAGCGTCCAGATCCGCCCCGTCAGCCCCACCGATCATGCCGACTGGGAACGGCTTTATACCGGCTATGCCGCCTTCTATCAGGTGACCCAGACGCAAGCCATGCGCGACACGGTCTGGTCCTGGCTGATGGACACGCAACACGAGACCAAAGGGCTGGTTGCAGTGGAGGCAACCGGCCGGGTCATCGGGCTGGCGCATTACCGTCCCTTTGCCAGGCCGCTGTCGGCAACAACGGGTGGTTTTCTCGATGATCTGTTTGTCGATCCCTCCGCCCGCGGCTGTGGTGCGGCCGATGCTTTGCTGGACGCTCTGGCACAATTGGGGCGGCAACGCGGCTGGTCGGTGATCCGCTGGATCACCTCGGAGGACAATTACCGCGCCCGCGCCGTTTACGACCGCAAGGCCGATCGCACCAAATGGCTGACCTATGACATCAAACTGGCATAGCTCAATTGTCACTTCCCACTTCTAAATCCTCTCTGTGCGCCTTATAAAGGGCCGACACATCGCACCATTCACAAGGATAGAACACGATGCCTGCCTATCGTTCCCGCACTTCCACCCATGGCCGCAACATGGCTGGTGCCCGTGGTCTCTGGCGCGCCACCGGCATGAAAGACGAGGATTTCGGCAAGCCGATCATTGCTGTCGTCAATTCCTTCACCCAATTTGTGCCCGGCCATGTCCATTTGCAGGATCTCGGACAGCTCGTGGCCCGCGAGATTGAGCGGGCAGGCGGTGTCGCCAAGGAATTCAACACCATCGCCGTCGATGACGGCATTGCGATGGGCCATGACGGCATGTTGTATTCCCTGCCCTCGCGCGAACTGATCGCCGACAGCGTCGAATATATGGTCAATGCCCATTGCGCCGATGCGATGGTGTGCATTTCCAACTGCGACAAGATCACGCCCGGCATGCTGATGGCGGCTTTGCGCCTCAACATTCCGGTGGTGTTCGTGTCGGGCGGCCCGATGGAAGCGGGCAAGGTCACCATTGACGATGTCGAACATGCGGTCGATCTGATCGATGCGATGATCGCGGCGGCCAATGACAAGATATCGGACGAGGACGTGGCCCGTTACGAACGCTCCGCCTGCCCGACCTGCGGATCATGCTCGGGCATGTTCACAGCCAATTCGATGAACTGCCTGACCGAAGCGCTGGGTCTGGCCTTGCCGGGCAATGGCTCGGTGCTGGCCACCCACAAGGACCGCGAAAAGCTGTTCCTGCAGGCAGGCCGTGTGGTCGTGGATCTGTGCCGCCGCTATTACGAGCAGGATGACGAGACGGTCCTTCCCCGCAACATTGCCAATTTCGCCGCATTTGAAAATGCGATGACGCTGGATATCTCGATGGGCGGATCCACCAATACGGTGTTGCATCTGTTGGCGGCCGCCCATGAGGGCGAAGTCGACTTCACCATGAAAGACATCGACCGCCTGTCGCGCCGCGTGCCGGTGCTGTGCAAGGTCGCCCCCTCTGTCGCCAATGTGCATATGGAAGATGTGCATCGCGCTGGCGGGATCATGTCGATCCTCGGCGAGTTGGATCGCGGCGGGTTGATCAACCGCGATTGCTACACCGTCCATGCCCCCACCATCGCCGATGCGCTGGATCAATGGGACATTGTCCGCACCAAGAACGAGGCAGTCAGAACCTTCTTCCGTGCCGCTCCCGGCGGGGTGCCGACGCAGGTCGCCTTCTCCCAAGAGGCCCGTTACAAGACCCTTGATGACAACCGCGAAACCGGTTGCATCCGCAATATCGACCATGCCTATTCCAAGGATGGCGGGCTGGCGGTGCTGTTCGGCAATGTCGCCACCGATGGTTGCATCGTGAAAACCGCCGGCGTGGATGCCAGCATCCTGACCTTCAACGGCAAGGCGCGGGTGTTCGAAAGCCAGGACGAGAGCGTGCAGGCCATTCTGCTGGGCAAAGTGATTGCCGGCGAAGTCGTGGTCATCCGCTATGAAGGCCCGCGCGGCGGCCCCGGCATGCAGGAAATGCTGTATCCGACCAGCTATCTGAAATCCAAGGGACTGGGCAAAGCCTGCGCTTTGATCACCGATGGCCGCTTCTCCGGCGGCAGTTCGGGATTGTCGATCGGCCACATCTCGCCCGAGGCCGCCGAAGGCGGTCTGATCGGTCTGGTTGAAACCGGTGACGATATCGAAATCGATATTCCCAACCGCAGTATCACGCTGAAGGTCGAGGATGCCGTGCTGGACCAGCGCCGCAAGGCGCAGGATGCCAAGGGCTGGAAGCCTGCCAAAGTGCGGCCGCGCAAAGTCTCCACCGCGCTCAAAGCCTATGCCGCGCTCACCACCAGCGCCTCCAAAGGGGCGGTGCGGATTGTCAACGACTAAGCATTGCGGCCCTATGAATGACAGATCAGCCCCGTTTTCCAACGGGGCTTTTTTGTGCGTAATGTCTTAGCACAAGAATGCCTCTGGTTATTGCGTCATGCCCGCACTACCTTGCAGTTAAGCAAAAACGGACAGGCAGGAGACACACGCAAGCATGGCCCCTTTGACAGCAACCAATCAGGCACGGAACAATCGGGCAGTGCTTCCTGTCCTGATCGCCATTGTCGCCATACTGGCCACTCTGCCGGCCCAAGCCGCAGATTCTGTCCCCCATCTGCAGGGCGGACAGCTCGGCCTGATCTGGACCCTGCCTTTTGCCGGATTGCTGTGGTCGATTGCGCTTGTGCCCCTGCTGGCACCACAGATCTGGCACCACCATTACGGCAAGATCGCCCTGTTCTGGTCCCTCGTCTGGGCAGGACCGGCGGCTGTCACATTTGGCGGATCGGCGATTTTTTATGAGATGTTGCACAGTGCCTTGCTGGAATATGTGCCGTTTATCATCCTGATCGGCTCGCTCTATTGCGTGACGGGACATATCCACATCCGTGGCAATCTGCACGGTTCGCCCGCGCTCAACACCGGTTTTCTTGCCACGGGCACCCTGCTGGCCAGTGTCATCGGTACAACGGGTGCCGCCATGCTTCTGGTGCGTCCGCTGATCCGCGCCAATGATGACCGCGCCCATAATGCGCATGTCATGATTTTTTTCATCTTTCTGGTGGCCAATATCGGCGGCGCGCTGACACCGGTGGGTGATCCGCCGCTGTTTCTGGGCTTTCTGGAAGGCATCGATTTTTTCTGGACCACCAAAGCCCTGTTCAAGCCAACCCTGATGCTGGCGGCTTCGCTGTTGGTGATCTTCTATTGCACCGATCTCTATCTCTATCGCAAGGAAGGCCGCATCAAGCCGGACCCGACACCCGACAGCAAACTGACCATCGAAGGCGGACATCATGCCCTTCTGATCATGGTCATTCTAGCGGCGGTGATTGCCAGCGGTTCGGTCCAGCTTGATACGGTGGAGCTGTTCGGGGTTCCGCTGGAATGGCAAAATATACTGCGCGACATCGTCTTGCTGATGATGGCCGGACTGTCCTTCCTGTTGTCCAATGACCGGATCAGAGCGGCCAACCAGTTCAGTCTTGAGCCGATCCGCGAGGTGGCCAAGCTGTTCGGCGGGATTTTTGCGACCATCATTCCGGTGCTGGCCATTCTGAAAGCCGGACAGGATGGCGCGCTGGCCGCTGTCATCAGACTGGTCACCACACCGACCGGCCAGCCCGATCCTGTGATGTATTTCTGGGTCACCGGCCTGCTGTCGAGCTTCCTCGACAATGCACCGACCTATCTGGTGTTTTTCAACGCCGCCGGAGCCGATCCGATGGCCCTTATGGGGCCGATGGCTTCGACCCTGATGGGGATTTCGATGGGTGCGGTCTTTATGGGCGCCAACAGCTATATCGGCAATGCCCCCAATTTCATGGTCAAATCCATGGCCGAAAACCGTGGCATCGTGATGCCGGGCTTTTTCGGTTACATGGTCTGGTCTTGCGGGATCCTGTTGCCGCTGTTTGCGGTGCAGACGTGGCTGTTCTTCTGAGAGCGGATCGAAAACCGGACCGTCTCAATAGCTGTGTTCGGGGGCAGGAAAGCTCTTGTCCTTGACCGCCGCGACATACCGGCTGATCGCCTGTTCGATGCTGTCGGCCCCTTGCATGAAGTTGCGGACAAAACGGGCCGTCTTGCCCGGATAGATTCCGATCATGTCATGCAGAACCAGAATTTGCCCCGCACAATCAACTCCTGCCCCGATCCCGATGGTCGGCATGGCAGGACAAGCCTGCGTGACCTCGGCCGCCAGCGCCGAAGGCACCATTTCCAGCACCAGCATGGCCGCACCGGCCTCCTGCAGGGCGAGGGCATCGGCCTTGAGGCGATCGGCCTGCGCCTCGCTTTTGCCCTGCACCTTGTACCCGCCCAATTGATGCACCGATTGCGGGGTCAGCCCCAGATGCGCACAGACCGGCACACCGCGTTCGACCAGAAAACGGATTGTGTCGGCCATCACCAGACCGCCTTCGAGTTTGACGCAATGGGCGCCGGCCGCCATCAAGCGGGCCGAGCTCTGCATGGCCTGTTCGCGGCTGGACTGGTAACTTCCGAAGGGCAGATCGGCCATCACAAAAGCCCGCCGCGTGCCGCGCGCCACGCATTGGGTATGGTATTCGATCTGGTCCAGCGTGACCGGCAGGGTGGAATCATGGCCCTGCAACACATTGCCCATGGAATCGCCCACCAACAGCACTTCGACCCCGCAATGCTCCAGCAAGGCCGCAAAGCTGGAATCATAGGCCGTCAGGGCGGCAATTTTTTCGCCCTGCTGGGCCATTCGGGAGAGATCGCCCAGTTTCAACGGACGCGCATCTGACAAATAGGCCATGTTTATTCCTTGCTATGTCCGGGGAGCCCGCGACCATCGATCGCAAGATTGTCAATCAGACGGGTTTTGCCCAACCACGCCGCTACCAGCAAGCGGCCGGCCGATTGGCCCTGCCATTGCCCCAGCGTGACGGCATCGCGCAAGACCAGATAATCGATCCTGAAGCCTGCCTGTTCCAGTTCGGCCACTGCCGCTTCGATCAGCGACGCCACAGTGCCTGCGCCAGCCATACCCGCTTTGATCTTCTGCATGGAGGTAAAAAGCAGATGAGCCAGAGCCCGCTCTGTTTCGGACAGGTAGACATTGCGGGAGGACATGGCCAAGCCGTCCGCCTCGCGCATGGTCGGCCCGCCCTGGACCAGCACCGGCAGATCGAGATCGAGCACCAATTGCTTGATGACCGCCAATTGCTGGAAGTCTTTCTCGCCGAAAATCGCCAGATCGGGCGCGACCTGTATCAGCAATTTCGCAACCACCGTCGCAACACCGTTGAAAAAGATCGGGCGCGAGGCATCTTCCAATCCGGCGGCGGCTGGCCCTTGCAGGCTGATGGTGGTGGCAAAGCCTGCCGGATACATCACGGCGGCATCGGGGGTGAAAACGGCATCGACCCCGACCGTTTCCAGCAGGTCGAGATCGCGTTGCAACTGGCGCGGATAGCTGGAGAAATCCTCATTGGGGGCAAATTGGGCCGGATTGACAAAAATCGACACTACGACACGGTCCGCCTGTGCGCGGGCCTGCCGGACCAGCGACAAATGCCCCTCATGCAAGGCCCCCATGGTCGGCACCAGCGCAAGACGCTCGCCTGCCTCACGCCAAGGAGCGGCCACAGCGCGGATGGCGGCCACAGTCGGACAGCAGATCGGTGAAGCAGGATCAGCCAAGTTCGGTCCTCAAATCACGGTGTGGCACCTTTGTGCCTCAAAATTTGGCAGACGTTATCCCCAAGCCTCGCCGGCAACAACCCCGACAAAATGCAAAGCTGATGTGTTGGGCCTCATGGTCAGACCGATAGCGCCTCAGACAACCCGCTCGCCATCCTCTTTGCGGAAGGGGCCAATTGCGGCGCCGGCAGGAGGTCGAGCACCTTTTCGGACGGGCGGCACAACATCACCCCTTTGGCTGTCACGACGATCGGGCGGTTGATAAGGATCGGGTATGCAACCATCATATCCAGCAGATGGTCCTCATCCAGATCGGGGCTATCCAACCCCAATTCGGCGTAAGGCGTGCCCTTTTCGCGCAAGACAGCGCGCACGCCCACGCCCATTTTTGCAATCAATTCCTGCAGGACAGCGCGGGTCGGCGGGGTTTTCATATAGTCGATCACCTCCGGCTCGATCCCCGCATTGCGGATCATGGCCAGTGCATTGCGCGAGGTGCCGCATTGCGGATGATGATAGATGGTGACGGCAGAATGGCTGGACATGATGGCGCGCTCCTGTTGAACCGGCCCCACTGCATCCCAAGGTTGCAGTATGGCCTACCGATCCGCTACGATGCTTTTGCAATGAAGCCTTATATCTGTGCTAACGAGGATCGAGAAGGTGCCCATGCGTGAATTGCTCTGCGTGACCCGCTGGTTGCAGTGTGCCGCTCTGTTGCTGATCCTGACGGCAGGGAATTTGGGCCTGTCGACCACTGCCCGTGCCGAACCCGCCTCGCCGCTTGAATGTGGCCTGAAACAATTCGGGCTGAAAACCCATATCGAATGTCTGGTGACCCGCGACCGCGTGACCATCATCAGTGTCACCGCCAATGACGGTGCCTGCCTGACCCAGCAGGATTATTACGACAAGCATCCTGCGGAATTGAAAGCACTTGTGAAATCCAGCGGCCTGTCACCACAGAGTTTCGAATTCCGCAAAACCTATCGGGCCGGAAAAGAATTTCTGGTCTATATGATGCCGTGCAACCTCGGCAGTTACACCATCGAGACCAATCTAGGCAGCTGGACCTGGCTCGCCCAACGGATGTGATGCAACTAACAGTGGATAAATCACATTTTTTTCGGTTTTGATGCTGGAATTTTTTTCCGCGACCGTCTTTATGAAAACATGGAATTATTATGGTTAACGTTTGGTAAACGTCGCCATAGTTTTTCAACTCTTTGTAATGCGTGTTTTGGAAACCCAGATGGCCCTTGCCCACCCGACCAGAGCAACCACGGTTCAATTGGGATTGGATCTGTCGCGTCATTTTGCCGCGTCGTGGTCCTATAAGGACTTGCATCTGCCCCAGCAGTCCAAGGACAGCCTGATCGACGAAATGCCCGAAGCGCCGGTGGTGATGGCCGAGATCCAGCGCAATATCGACAAGCGGCGGGTCGATAACGTCAAATTGTCTCTCGCTTATGCCGATTTTGCCTTTTCGTTCAAACAGACGATCCGGCCTCTGCGCTTGCCGAGCGAGCTACAGCTTCCCTTGCAGAATTTCTACAAGGTGCTGGAAGATGTGTTTTTCACCATCCATAGTTCGAGCGAGTTGACGCGCGTCATGCGCAATTTCCATGAAATCGTGGTCGCCTTGCCAAAGCTGACCCCTAATGAGATCACCCGCGTCAAATTGCTGGCCGAACAGGTGATCATGGTTGTGATCGGCTATATCGACCGTGAAGATTTGCTGACCGATCTCGATTGGGAGCAAAGCAGATTGAAATACAATCCGGCAGGCAACCATCCTGCCATTCTCAAGCAGATCGGGCAGATCAAGTATCAGCTGGCCTCGGTAGACCGCCGCCTATCGCATCTGCACAAGGAAACCCTGCTGATTTCGGGCGCGATCAGACTGCACTGATCTCCAACGGTTCTCCATAGGCACAGATCAAAAAAAAGTTGCAGGACTCAAGCCCCTGAGATGACTCACGTTTTGGATTCCGCACCGCTTATCCAGTGGTTTTCAACAGGGTTATCCACAGGTTTGGCACAAGATATGCTCTGAAACTCTTGTCGAACCACAAGAGGATGATGTCATGCAGATCGGAGCATCGGGCTTACCCATGCTGAAACAACAGCCGGATAACCGGCAAACGTTTCAGAATGCGGTCATGCGATCGGTCTCATCCGAGCAATCGGCCGGCGTGGTTGTGGCGATCAGCAATCGCAATACCGCCGTCTCGGCTTCCTCGACCACGATGAAGCGGCGGGATGCCAGTCAAAGCGACACGCCCGAATTGCCACACCCCAAAAGCAGGGGGCTGGCGGCCTATGAATCGATGGAAGACGGATCTTTCTTTGCCCAATACGGGTAAGCACCGGCTTGCGGACCTAAACCAGCATCTTTCTGGCCCGCAACCAGAAGGAATAGCCGATGTTACTGGCGACAAAGATCAAAAAGGCCCCGGACAAGTCCCCGACAAACATGACTGCCAGAAGATAAATGCTCACATCCAGTTGATAATCGGGAAACAGATAGAACAGCATGTGGGTGAATGACGAATTCAGCAGGGCCTGAATGACCGAAAAGCCCAATATATCACGCCAGGTGATGCTGAAGTAATCGATTTGCGGGGACAATACACCGCTGACCCGCCTTGAGACCAAAGCCCAAAACATCAAAGACAGGCTACACCCAGATCCAACACTGATGGCCAGCATCGCCAGATAGTACCAGTTTTCAAGGTTATCGGTTGCAATCAACGAATTCAGCAAAGTACCGATTGCAATGCCGAGACCCGCCCAATAGCCAAAAATCAGCGTACAAAATACACGGGCGGCGGCAGGCACAAAAAACACGGCTGTGCGCGATGTAATATCAAAACCGCTTAAAATATAATGATGGAAGGCAAATAGCGCAAAGTAAGCGGTTGCAGAAACCACTATCGCGTTAGTTATTTCCCTGCCCTTGGTTATCATTAACGTTAAGCCATTTTTCTATTGTAGCAAGAACATGGCTTATTTTTTTAGTAGGCACAAGATGACAAATATAGCCATACCACTCCTCTGTGATAAATTCATCCTTCTTGAGGTCCGATATCTTGCGATAGACTGAACTTCTGCTCGACAATTTGCGTTCTAGAATTTGATTTACAGTAATATTATTGCCACTGAAGCATGCATCTAAAATTTGGAACAATATAATGCGATGCAATCCATCCAGATCAGCGAACTGATATTCGGTTTCTAGTGAGCCAATCAGCATCAAAAACTTCTGAGACTGAGTCAGCTTGGTGTTGTTTTTTGATTTCATCTGCTCATCTCCGGTGTTTCATCATGCTTATCCCGTGGAACTGCCCGCAAGAACTTGAGGGAGGTCTGCCATCGAAAGCCGGATGAAATTGACGCTCATAACATTTTGAATTTTGTCAACTGTATACAATCTTCCGTTCCATGCAATAGGCTTCGTTTTTCATCATGAATTGACTGCAAATAATATTTCTCTTTATTTTGAAAATATAGAAATGGTTAGAAAATCTAAAATAGAAAGCGAATAATGAAAAATATCAAAATTCATAATATGCTTGAATTAAAAATTACAAATTCTGAAATATATAAATGTTGTTATATACAATAATAGTTTTAACATTAGAATTTTTATAAATCGATCTGATAAATGTTATAATAGAGCATACATATAAACTATCTTATAAGCCAAAAATAATTAATCTATTCCATTTTGATTTGCGAAAATATTGATTGGTGCATTCTCGACGTGTTCAAAATGAACCCTGTGATTCGCCTCAGAGGCAACCATTCGTGTCAGGCCCATTCAATCCTGTCCCTCGAACGCACGGTGTGCAGGGCCGTGCGGGCGGGTTAAAGAAAATGCCTGTTGTGCCGTTCTAAGAGCTTGAGCAGGAGGCGGTATGATGCGGAACCAACAAATCGATCTGGTCGATGGCCTTCGTGGCATCGCCGCCCATGTGGAATCCCTGCAAAACCAGCTTGAAGATCTGGCACAGGAAACCCTGCGCCTACGCCAGCGCACCATGAGCACGCAGATATTCGGGCTGGATGATCAAAAAGCCAATGATCTTTCCCTGATCGATATTCAAAGCCGGATCAAAAGCCTGACGGGTGAATATGCCCTTGCCATGCAATCCCTGCGCAATGCGGTTGCTGGCAACGAGAACCATTTGACCCATATGGCGCATGCGCCCGAACTGGTGGCCATGACACGGGTCATGTAACGGCTCTGACAGGCAGAAATACCGACCGCCGTGGGAAACACGTTACCAGCGCACCATCCGACCCATGATGCAGCAGACACTTGCAAAGCCACACCCCAATCGACACTGATCATCGGTGCTCTGGGTGTTGTGTTCGGGGATATCGGCACGTCTCCCCTTTATGCCTTCAAGCAATCCATCGAAGCGGCAGGCGGGATCAGCACGCAAACCGTGCTGGCGATCCTGTCGTTGATGATCTGGTCCCTGCTGGTGGTGATCACCTTCAAATATGTGCTGGTGATCATGCAGGCCAACAACAAGGGCGAAGGCGGCACGCTGGCTTTGACGGCTCTGGCAGTCAACTGCGTCGAAAGCCAGACCGCCCGCTGGCTGGTCTTGTCGGTCGGCCTGATCGGCGCCTCGCTGTTTTACGGGGACTGCGTGATCACTCCGGCCATTTCGGTTTTGAGTGCGATCGAAGGCATCGAAATCGCCACACCCTTGCTCAAGCCCTATGTCGTGCCGATCACTGTGGTGCTGATTGCCGCCCTGTTTGCCATCGAACGCCATGGCACCGCCACCATCGGCCGGCTGTTCGGCCCTGTGATGCTGGTCTGGTTTGTGCTGATCGCCGTTCTGGGCTTGGCGGCTTTGCTGGCCAATCCCTCCGTGCTGGCGGCCTTTGATCCGCGCTACGGTATCCGGTTTCTGTTCGATCATGCCGGATTAAGCATGGCCATTCTGGGGGCCGTGGTGCTGACGGTGACAGGCGGCGAGGCGCTGTATGCCGATATGGGGCATTTCGGGGCCAAGCCGATCAGCCGGACATGGTTGCTGATCGTGTTGCCGTCTTTGTTGCTCAACTATCTGGGTCAGGGCGCATTGCTGCTTGATGATCCGGGTGCGATTGCCCATCCCTTTTACCGGCTGGCCCCCGACTGGGCACTGTTTCCGATGGTGGGGCTGGCCGCCATGGCCACCATCATTGCCTCGCAAGCGGTGATTTCGGGGGCCTTTTCAATTGCCAATCAGGCCGTGCAACTGGGTTATATTCCGCGCATCCGCATCCACCACACCTCGTCCGATGAAATCGGCCAGATCTATGTCTCGCAGGTCAATCTGTTCCTGTTTCTGGCCGTGGTGGCGCTCGTGCTGGCGTTCAAAACCTCCGACAGTCTCGCTTCGGCCTATGGCATTGCCGTCACAGGAACAATGGCCACAGTGACGGCGCTGGCCTGTCTGGTCATGATCCGCCGCCTGCATTGGAAGCCGTGGCTGGCCTTGCCGCTGTTCGGGCTGTTCTTTGCCATTGATCTGTTGTTCTTCGGGAGCAATCTGGTCAAATTCGCGCATGGCGGCTGGTTTCCGCTGACAGTGGCCGCGCTGATCTTTTTTGTGATGATGGCGTGGGTGCACGGACGCGAGCGGTTGTTGAAAGCCCGCTGGCATGAGGCGACCCCGCTGGATGATTTCGTCAAACAATTGACAACCCACAGCCCTGTCCGCGTGCCCGGTACGGCCATTTTCATGGTGCCCAATACCAAGGTCGTGCCTTTGTCGCTGTTGCACAGCCTCAACCACTATCATGTCCTGCATGAACGGGTGATCCTGATGGTGGTGGAAACCACAACCACCCCCTATATACGGGACGAACACCGGATGCAGGTGATGTCGCTCGACAATGACATCCACATCGTAAGGCTCCATTACGGATTTTTTGAAGAGCCGCGTATCCTGCGCGTGCTGGCACAACTGCGGATCAAGGAATTCCATTTCAAACTGCAGGACGTATCCTTTTTCATTGGCCGCGAGCGCATCACCTCGCGCGCCACCGGCCTGTGGCGCAGTATCTCCGATACCATTTTTATCGCGCTACACCGCAACATGCTGAGTGCGACCGATTACTATGCCATCCCGCCGGCCCATGTTGTCGAACTGGGCGGACATATCGAACTGCCGGCCTGAGCCATGCCCTATCCCGCCCTCGGTTTGAATGACACGGCCGACAAGACCATCGCTCTGGTGATGATTGCCCGCAACGAGGCGCGATGTATCGGCCGCTGTCTGAAAAGCGTTGCGCCCTGGGTTGACCGGATGATTGTGCTGGATACGGGATCGAGCGACCAGACCATTGCCATAGCCCGCTCGTTCGGGGCCGAGGTCTATCATTTCACCTGGTGCGATGATTTCTCGGCCGCCCGCAATGCGGCGCTCGACCATTCCCCTGCCGACTGGAATCTGGTGCTGGATGCCGATGAATGGCTGATGTCCGGCGGCCCGCTGTTGCGGATGCTCTGCCAGCAGAAAGGCCCGTTTGCCGATCAAAACTTTGTCGGCGCCGTGCTGGTTGAAAGCAGTTTCGGCAACAACCAGCGCATCGACGAAGCCGCCAGTTGGCTGACCCGCCTGTTGCCCAAGGGCGTGCGCTTCAACGGTGCGGTGCATGAACAGCCCGTGCATAGCCAGCCGCGTCGTCCGATCGACCTGCTGGTCGGTCACGACGGTTACGAGAAGGAACAGCTCGAACGCAAAAAGGGCCGCAATCAGGCCCTGTTGGAGAAAGCCCTGCTTGCCCATCCCGATGATCCCTATCTGCATTACCAGTTCGGCAAGGAATTCGAGGTCGCCCACGGTTATTCCCAAGCCTGCGGCCATTACCGCTTGGCTCTGTCGCGCTCCGGGCCCGCTCAATCATGGCATCATGATCTGGTGGTGCGGATGCTGTTCTGTCTGAAAAAGACCGGACAATTCGAGGAGGGTCTCACCCTCGCCCAAACCATGCAGGCCCATTACAATGGATCGCCCGATTATTATTTCGTGCTGGGAGATCTGTTACTCGATATGGCCCTGAGCCAGCCCGACCAAGCCGCTCACAGCCTCGGCCTCATCGAGGAATGTTGGCTAACCTGCCTGCAATTGGGAGAGCGGCCCGAATGGGAGGGGGCCGTCAAGGGTCGCGGCAGTTTTCTGGCCCGCCACAACCTGCATGTGTTTTACACCAGCATCGGGGCCAATGACAAAGCCGCTCTCTATGCCCCGCTCGATTGACCAAGGGGCCGCTTTGCGGTCATGATAGTTCTGAAAACGGGGGTGGGTATGCGTAAACTGTTCTGGATCGGCCTGTTGGCAAGCAGTGTCATGATGGCCCCTGCATGGGCGCAAGAGGAAATGGCGAAGGAGATTGTCGCCACCGAATTTACCGTCACCAAATCGCGCTCGAGCAACGGTATGCATGTCCTGCGCTATCGCTCGAAAACCGACAATCTGGTGATCAGCGACATCGTGGTCAACAAAGGCCGTTGCCACACGGTCTTTGCCAAATATCCCTTGCAAGCCATCATGAATACCAGCATCGAAGTCTATGTCGATTGCGAGCCGTTCAGTGTCAAAACCACCACGCCCAACAAAGACTATCTGAAGATTTTCAACAATTACTAGGGCTAGATCATCTTCTCGTAAAAGCGGTTCCAGGTCGGGCTGATCACCACTTCATTGATGCAGACATGGGGCGGCTGGCTGGCGATATAGACGATCAGATTGCCCATATCATCCATTTGCAACATCCGCGCCTTTTCATCATCGGTGACTTTAACGGGGCGCTTCTCCAGCATCGGTGTGGCGATTTCATTGGGGCACAGCACCGAAGAGCGGATGCCGTTGCGGAACTCCTCGATATTGATGGTCTCGCTCATGGCAATCACAGCGGCCTTGGCCGTGCTGTAGGTGCTCCCCGAAATCTGCGAGATATATTTGCCGGCCCAGGAGGCCGTGTGGATCAGCACACCGTCTTTTTGCTGGCGCATGACATTGAGGGCGGCCAGCACGTTGTAATAGGCGCCGTTGAGA
Source organism: Hyphomicrobiales bacterium (assembly GCA_947455455.1). Classification (GTDB taxonomy): domain Bacteria; phylum Pseudomonadota; class Alphaproteobacteria; order Rhizobiales; family Beijerinckiaceae; genus CAIYZJ01. The sequence continues at coordinate 12,924 of CANGOE010000012.1, read as the reverse complement.
TTGCCTGCGACCATCTCGTCGACCGTATCGGGGGTCAATTCGGCGAGCTTGCGGTTTTTGATGTTCATGCCCGCATTGTTGACCAGAATGTCCAACCGGCCGAACCGTGCGACAATCTGCGCCACCACCGACGAGGCCATGGCCTTGTCGGTCACATCCCCTGCCGCCACCATCGCCGTCCCGCCTTCGGAGGCAATGCGTGCGGCCACCGCTTCGAGCGGTTCGACGCGACGGCCTGTCAGCACCACTGTGGCCCCTGCGCGGGCCATCAGCACGGCGGCAGATTCACCCACACCCGATCCCGCACCGGTGATCCATACGATTTTGCCCGAAAGCTGTTGTGCGCCCATGATGAAATCCCGCCCCTTGATACGATCATTGTTGTTGTCGGTTCGATTTTACAAACTGCAGGCCAACTGTCACGGCTTTTCGCGGACATAGCTGGGTTGCATGCCCGTGCCTGCAAGATGGCGCAATCGCCAACCATGCGGTAGTGTTGCGTCTCTCCTTTCCTCTTTGCCGATCGAGCCGATGATGACACACCCTTCTGCCTATGACCGCCTGCGCCAGCGTTTCGAGCGCATGGCCACCATCCATGAAGCCTCTGCCATGCTCGGCTGGGATGCGTCCGCCATGATGCCCGCAGGCGGCGGACAGGCACGCGGTGATCAACTGGCCGTTCTGGCCAGTCTGGCCCATGGCCTGCTGATCGAACCCCAGGTCAGCGATGACCTGCAGGAGGCCGAACAGGGCAAGCCACAGCTGGATGTGTGGCAGGCCACCAATTTGAAACTGATGCGGCAGGCCCATATCCGCGCCGTGGCCCTGCCACCCGATCTGGTGGAAGCACAGGCGCGCGCCAATTCCGCTTGCGAGAAAATCTGGCGGCAGGCCCGCCAGACCAGCGATTTCGCTCTGGTGCGGCCTGCTTTGCAAGAGGTTGTAAAACTGGTGCGCGAGCAGGCGCAAGCCCTCGGCGAGGCTTTGTCGCTCGCCCCGCATGACGCCCTGATGGACGGCTTCCAGCCCGGCATCTATTCCGCCGATGTCACACCGGTCTTTAACGCCTATAAAACCTATCTGAAAGAGGCTCTGCCGCGGGCCGAAGCCTTGCAGGCACGCCGCCCGGCCCCCGTGATGCCGCAAGGACCGTTTCCGACCGCATTGCAGGAAACCCTCTGCCGCTCCCTGTCGCAACGCGCCGGACTGGAAGCCGACCATTCACGGCTTGACCGCTCGACCCATCCGTTTTGCGGCGGTATTCCCACCGATGTCCGCATCACCACCCGTTATGACGAAGCCAATTTCGCCAAGAGCCTGTTGGGCGTAATGCACGAGACCGGCCATGCGCTTTATGAACGCGGATTGCCAACCGCCTATGCCCGCCAGCCCGTGGGCTATGCCGCAGGCATGGCGGCGCATGAGAGCCAATCCCTGATCATCGAAATGCAGGCCTGCCGCTCCAATGCCTATCTGGGCTGGCTCGGGCAGGAATTGCACAGCACCTTCAAGGGCGATGCCGCCCCCTATCAGGCCAGCAATCTGGGCCGGCTCTGGCGCAGGATCGAGCGCGGCTTCATCCGTGTCGATGCCGATGAGATGACCTATCCGGCCCATGTCATCATGCGGTTCGAGCTGGAGCAGGCCCTGATCAGCGGTGATCTGCAGGTCGCCGATCTGCCTGCGGCCTGGAACGAGGCCCTCCATGCCCTGTTGGGCATTACCCCGCCCGACGATGCCCATGGCGTGTTGCAGGATATTCACTGGTATGACGGCCTGTTCGGCTACTTCCCCAGTTACACGCTGGGGGCCATGGCGGCCGCGCAATTGATGGCGGCGGCACGCCGTCAGGTCAGCGGACTTGATGCCGCACTCGGCCAAGGGGATTTCGGCCCCCTGCTGGGTTGGCTCCGCACGAATGTCCATGAAAAGGGAAGCCTGCTCGGCTTCAACGACCTGATGCGGCAGGCCACCGGCCAACCGCTGGATGCGGCCTATTTCGAAGCCCATCTGGACGCGCGCTATCTGGCAGACAAGATGGCGTGATCAACCTTTGCCTTTGGTCCGCACCATGAAATTATCAAACGAGAAATCGGCCACCTGCCACCAGAGCAATTGATCGCCGCGGAAGCTATTGTAGCTTTCGAGCGCCTTTTTGAAATCCTCGTTCTGGCCGGCGATTTCGGCATAGAGTTCGTTGGCGGCCTTCAGGGAGGCTTCCATCACCGGCATCGGGAAAGCCCGCAATTCGGTGCCTTGTGACATCATGCGGATCAGCGCGGCCGGATTCATGGCGTCGAATTTGCTCAACATATTGTTGTTGGCCAATTCGCAACACGCCTCCAGAGCGGCCTGATAGTGCTTCGGCAATTTGTTCCAAGCATCCAGACCAACCACAAGATGCATCATCGCCCCGCCTTCCCAGAAGCCGGGGTAATAGTAATATTTGGCAATCCGGTGCAATCCGAGTTTCTCGTCATCGGCAGGTCCGACAAATTCGGCGGCATCGATGGTGCCGCGTTCCAATGCCGGATACAAATCTCCCGGTGCAATGTTTTGCGGGACCACACCCAGCTTGGCCAGCACACGCCCGCCAAAACCGCCGATGCGGAATTTCAGCCCTTTCAGATCTTCGAGAGACTGGATTTCCTTGCGGAAAAACCCGCCCATCTGTGTGCCGGAATTGCCCGCAGGAAAGGCAATGGCATTAAATTTTTTCAGTGACTGGTTGATGATCTCCCGCCCGCCGCCATGGAACCACCAGCTGTGTTGCTGGCGGGCATTGAGACCAAAGGGCGTGCCTGTACCGAAAGCCAGCACAGGGTCTTTGCCTGCGTAGAAATAAACGGGGGTTTGCGCACATTCGACCGAACCCGTCTGCACCGCATCCAGAGCCTGAAGACCGGGCACCAATTCACCCGCCGAAAATGTCTGGATCTGGAATTTGCCGTCAGTGGCATCGGACAAGGATTTGGCCAGCACATTGGCGGCCCCGAAAATCACATCAAGCGATTTGGGGAAGCTCGAGGTCAACCGCCATTTGATCTCCGGATAGGATTGGGCAATGGCAGGGGCGGCGATTGTCGTGGCCGCCATGGCACCGGTTGCGGCAAACAGATTGCGGCGATTGATGAGTGTTGTGCTGGACGTCATGCGTATCCCTCCCCGTTTTTTTATAATCCTACAATAAATTCATCCCTTCGCCAGTGGCGTCATGGTTTAGACCGACAGCTCGTTGATTTTATCGGGACGCATGATTTCGATCTCGATAAAGGCTATCGGGTGGTCCGAGCCGTTTTTGACATCGTGCTGTATATTGGCGAGCCTGCGATAGGATTGCCCGGCTTTGAGCGGCACATCGGTGACCTTTTCCCCGTCATGGATCGACAGGATTCCGTCGACCAGCATCACCACCACATAGGGCCAGGCATGGGTGTGCCAGCCGGTCACCGCACCCGGCGCAAAGTCCCAACGGGTGATGCGCATGCACTCATCATCAAGCTGGACGGTCGGCTTGGCCGGAATATCGCAAATGAAAGCCATGAGGGTATTCCCTATTGCAGTGGTGAAAAAAAGGCGGGCTTGAGAATTTTATTATCCATCTGTTCGATATAGTTGCGCGTTTTGGGGATGAATTCCAGCCATTGCGGATCGGCATAAAGCGCGGTGCGCCGTTCCTCGCGCTCGGCATAGTTTTCGTAACGCCACATCATCACAATCTCGTTCAATCCGCCGATATCGGTATAGAACCAGCCGATCGAGGGACCGAGATAGCGGCAGTGAATCTCGAAGGCTTCTTCATGGTAGAACCGCAGATAGTCCTGCACCATGCCGGCTTTGATCCGATAGGTGCGCTGTTCGATGATCGCCATCGCGATCTCCTTTCCGGTTTAGACGGGCAAGCGGTGCAGATAGCGACCACCGCCGATGGCCTGATCATCAAGATGCAAATCACGCATGATCATGGTTCCGCGCAACACGGTATGGATCACACGGCCTGTCAGCTTGTGGCCCTCATAGATGGAATAGCCCGCCGAACTTTTGAGATGCGTCTTGTCAAGGATCCATTGGGCCTTCGGGTCGATGATGGCAAAATCGGCATCCATCCCCACGGCGATCCGGCCCTTGCGGTCGGACAGGCCGAAGGCCTTGGCCACATTGGTCGCGGTCAGTTGCGCGATCCGTTCGAGCGGCAGGCCGCGTCGGGCATGGCCCTCGCTCAGCATCACCGGCAACAGCGTCTCCAGCCCCGGACAGCCGGGCGATGCATCCCACACCGAGGCCGATTTGGAACTGATATCCCGATGGACATGGTCGGTGCCGATGGTGTCGACATGGCCATCGGCAATCGCCTGCCAGAGCGCCTCACGGTCGCTGGCGGCACGCAAGGGCGGGTTGATCTTGCCCACCACGCCGCCCGACCAGCTTTCGTCATGCGTCAGATAATGCGGGCAGGTTTCAATCGTCACCCGACTGCCCGCCCGCCTCTGCATCAGGGCCGCTTCAAGGGCGGCTTGCGAGGAGGTATGGACGATGTAGACAGGGGCTCCGGTGACCTTGCCGAGATAGGCGGCGCGTTGCACGGCATCGGCTTCGACAAAGTCGGGGCGCGAGGCATTCCATGTCGCCAATCCGCCTTTGCCTTCGGGATCGCTCTGCTTCAACCGCTCGCGCAACACCCAGGCAATTTCGATGGTTTCGGGATGCGGGCAAACCACCCCGCCATGGGCCGCGGCGGCCTCGCAGAGCCGGAACAGATAGCCGTCATCAATATCGGGCAAGCCCAACCGCGCCCCTTCGCCGCCGCGATTGTTCATGAAAATCTTGAACGAGGTCACGCCGTGCTCGCGTGCATAATGCGGCACACCGGCCAGTTGGGCCTCGGTGGAAATGATGAAATGGTAACCGAAATCGATCCGGCTTCCCGCCTCAGTGACCGCGCGGACCTCGTCGAACTGGGTCTCGAACGGCTCGGTGCTCATCAGATAGGGAATGAAGGTCGTGATCCCGCCGACAGCGGCGGCCGCCGATTCTGTGGCCGCATCCTGCGCCACACGCGGGCGGGCAATGTCCTTGCCGTGACCCAGATGCAAATGCGGATCGATCACACCGGGCATGATGACCAGACCTGTCAGATCGATCTGCTCGACGCGCGCGCCTGCCGGGTTATGCGTTTGCGCCTCATAGCGGCCCAACCCGATAATCTTGCCGCCTTGGGTGATGACATCGGCCGAGATCAATCCCCGATCGGCCGTGACCACTTGCGCATTGCTGAAGCATTTGACTGTTTGCTGGTCGGACATGGATCACCGTGTTTCAAAATCAGGGGGTCAAGCGGGGGGCCATCAGGCTGTCGGCCAACAGGGCGAAATCGGATTGGGTGTCGATCTGCAACCAGAAACCGGTGAGGCGTTCGATCATCACCGGCGCAAGACTGCGGGCGGCATTGGCCTCGAATTTATCGAGCACCTTTTGCAGGCTCACCGGACGGCTGGCATTGCCCAGCACATCGTCTTTGGCGACGCTCAGCACACGGCCATCCTTGAGCACGCATTGCACATCGGCTTCGAAAAATCGCGGGAAGCGGTTGGGTTGCATCGGCTCCCATGTGGTGCGGGCGGCCAGATCCAGCACGCTCTGGCTTGGGCTCTGCGCAAATGTATCAAGATCCACCTTGCCTTCGACAAAGCGGGCGGCCGTGATGACCGGCAGGCTCCAGCGGATGGCATGGCCGGTTGCGGGCCGCTGTTTGCTCTCCCACGGTTCGCAGACGATCGGGGCGGCCCCTTCGGCGATTTTGAGGTGGATGCGCTCGATCTGCCCGGCATCACCGATCTGCCCTGCCAACTCGCCCGCCGCTTCGACGAAGGAGTGGAGATAATGGCAACTCGGTACCAGTTTGAAAGCGACATCGCGCAAATGCCATTGGGTGCCGAAATCGGCCAGATGACCCTGCAAGCGGCGTGCGGCATCAGGGTCACGCGCAAAGGCCATGAACAGGCCGCGCTGTCCCTCAAGGCTGGTTTGCGGACCCTGCAAGCCGGCCATCGCCAAACGGGACGCCACCACACCCGCATGGGCCGACCAACCCGGATGCATGGATTTGACCGAAGATCCATTGCTGAGAAATTCGAACACGCCGGAAGACTGGCTGAGCGCAATGCCCATCGCATCGACGCACTGGTCCTCGTCCGCTCCCATCAGATCGCAAGCCATCAGAGCGGTGATCATAGTGCCTGCGACCGAGGTGATCTGGAAGCCGTGGCGCTGGAAACCGCCTTGAGCCGCAAGTCCGATCCGGATCAGACATTCATAGCCTTTGATATAGGCGGCCAGCATCGCCGCAGGCTTTGCACCAGCCGCTTGGGCCACAGCCAAAGCGGCAGGAAGCAACACCGCACTGCCATGCACGATCGACTCCGTGTGGGTGTCGTCATATTCCAGCGAATGGATCAGCCCGCCATTGACCAATGCGGCATCGGACGCATCAAGGGCTTTGATCCCGTTCAGCGTAGACACCGGACCCGAAGCCGCCTGACGGGTATAGCGGGCATAGGGCTGTCCCTGCTCCAGCGAGGATGCGGCAATGCCCACCCCCAGTGCATCCAGACAATGCAGGGCGGCAAAATCACGGACATCCTGCGGCACAAGCGCCGGATCAAGAGCCATCCAGCGCTGGACGAGCTGACGGGCCAAATGGCGGGTGTCCGCGGTCATCCGCGTGCCTGCCCGATGTCTTGGGCGGCAGTCCGGCCAGCCAGACGGCCCAGCGCAATCGCTGTCAGCAAACCATTGCCGGAGGCATAGCCCAAAGCGCCCGCTTTGCCGGAAATCCCGGCGGCGGCCCCGCCGCCTGCGAACAGATTGGGAATGGGCTGGCCCTGCTGGTCAAGCACCCGCGCATGGCCATCCACTTTCAGGCCGCCCTGCGTATGAAACAGGCCGGGCACCACACGGCAGATATAATAGGGCGCTTTAAGCGCGGCCAGACCGAAATTGGTGCGCCCGAACCGATCGGGCTGTTGGCCCTCGGCGGCTTCGTTATAGGTTGCAATTTCGGTGCTGACAGCCTGCGGATCGAGATCGAAAAAGCCGGCAAGCGTTGCCAGATCGTCTGCCTTCTTCACCCCGCCATAATTGACCAGTTCCATGAATTCTTCTTCGAGCGCGGCCACCTCGAAAATCGTCTGGTCGAAAAGGGCATAGGCAAATTCGCCCTGTTCCAGCACCACCCGCGCATAGCCGGAATAGCCCAGACTTTCATCGCCGAACCGTTGGCCATTCTGGCCCAACAGCACACCGCCTTTTTCAATCGTCGTCCATGACAGCAAACTGCCATGCGGATAGGCCACCGCGGCATAGCCTTGATAGGCTCCCATATTGGCCAGTGCCGCCCCGACCTTGCGACCCCATTTGACCGCATCACCGTGCGAGCCGCGAGCGCCGAAATATTGCGCACCGGCAATTTCGGGACAATGCTGTTTGACCAGTTCGGGATCGGCCGCAAAGCCGTTGACGGCCAGAATGGTTTTTCTGGCGCGCACATCCGATGTGCCTTCGGTCGAATGGATCCGCGCCCCGACCACAGCGCCGTTTTCCACCAGCAAATCCTCGACCCCGTTGCCGACCGCAATCGGAATATCGCGCTTCTCGACGGCTTTGAGGAAATCGTCGACCAGATCCTGCCCGCGCCGCGATACCGGTGCATGCAGACGCTGGATCGAGTGGCCGATATGTTTATAGGCGGTAATCAGCACCATGCGGGCTTCGACCGTATCGATCAGCCATTCCACCGTTTCAGCCGAGACTTCGGCCATCCGTTTGACAAGGGCGAGATCGTCGGTTTCCTTGGCGATCCCCATCAGGTCGCGCACCATGGTGGCAGGATCATCGATGATTCCGGCTTCACGCTGGAAGCGCGAATTGGCCGCCGGCACCGAGCCGGTCGACAGCGAGGAATTGCCGCCCGGCCGGTCGAGCTTTTCAACAATGGCGACAGAGGCTCCCGCATCATGCGCCGCAATGGCGGCCGCCAGACCGCACGCTCCAGCACCCACCACCAGCACATCGACATCAAAGGTCATATCAAACACTCACTCCAGCTTCGGAAGCGGTCATCCGCCCGACACAATCCCGCCATGACAATCGATCAACGCCCTGCTGGCGATGCAACAAAGCCGTCAAGACACCCGCCATCGCAGGGAACACGCCCGCGGTATTTTCCGCGAGTTTGCCAAGCAAGGTGGCCTCGTCGAACGGCTGGTCTGCCCCGCCACGCGCATTGATCTTTTCGGCTGTATGGCGCGCACCGTCCGCCATGATCCAGGTCACGCGGCTCGGCCTGTCATTGGGCCAAGGGGCCAGCGGCTCATAGGGCTTCAGGGTCACATGTTCGCGCAAAGCGGCGATATCCTGACGCGCCAGCGAGGCGGCCGAAAAAGCCGCCTGCCCGCCTGTCGCCAACACCGCAACAGCGGCGGCGGCGTGGGGCATCGAGAATTGCGCGGCCAACACATTGTCTGGCTTCGTGCCGGTCAGGGTCAGGCCGCGCGGATGGGTTTCGATCTCGATTGCGGCAATCGCACCGCGTGCCGAAGCGCCCAATTGCTCATGCAGGGACAGCGAGGCTTCCAGCATGGCATGGGCATATTGGCAACAGGCAAACACTTTGTGATAGCCGTCATTGATCGCCCAAACCTCGCCCAAACCCGCGCTCAACTGGTCGGGATCGCAAGCGGTATGGAAACAGGTGCTGAACACATCATAAGGGGTTTCGGCAATGCCGCCGATCCCGTCCTGCGCCCATTCGACCGACAAAGCGGCAATCGACGGGCTGGCCGCAGTCCACGCATTGCGCACCAGCGCACCGTCGACCGCATGGCGATAGGGTCCGGCAAAGCTCATACTGCAGGCCCCTGTCAGTGCCCGCAAGAAGGTCGGGCCATCCAGCCCTTGCGCCAGCGCACTGGCTACCGTTGCGCCCACCGTGGCAAAAGCCGCATGCGGATGCACGGTCATGGCCGGGAACGGAAAGGCACGGGCAAAGCGGGCGGTCACCTCGTAGCCGATGGCCAGCAGGTGCAACACCTGTTCGCTGGTCAGATCGAGCGCCTCGGCCTCGGCCAGCAGGGTCGGCAGAACATAGGCTCCCGCATGGCAGGGGGCGAGGCGATAGCCCTCATCCAACTCGCACCACGCCGCCGCCATGCCGTTGGCCGTTGCCGCCTGCAGACGGTCAAGCCGCACGGCTTGCGGACCGAATACCGTGGCCTCCTGCATCCGTGATTTGGCAGTTGCACGCTGGCGGGTTGCTGTCACTTCCGGCTCTTGCGAGGCGGCGACCATCGCACCCAGATCATCCAGCAGGACAAGCGCGGCACGCGACCGGATATCTTGCGGCAAAGGCGTTGCTGACGCCGTCACGGCCCAATCGCACAAGGACTGGAGCGCAAGCGCCGAACGCGCACGCAAATCGGAGACTTCGGAGGGCGAGGCGTTTAAAACCATTCCCACAAATCCTTCTTGTCATTGAGTTCAGCAGTGGTGCCGTTGAACACGATCTGACCGGATTTGATGATAATGGCATGATCAACCAGCTTCAGGGTGGCCGGCACATTCTGCTCGACCACGATGATGCCGGTTCCGAACCGCTTGTTCACATCGCGCAAGCCATCCATCACATTGCGCACGATCACCGGTGCGAGGCCGGTGGACGGCTCGTCGAGCAACAGCCATTTGGGATGGGTCATCAGGGCCATGCCGAGCGCCAGCATTTGCTGTTCACCACCCGACATCGACCCCGCCCGCTGGCTGCGCCGCTCGAACAGGACGGGAAACAGCTTGTAGATCTCGTCCAGAAATTCTTCGCCGAACAGCGAACCGGCAATACGCAGGTTTTTTTCGACGCTCAGGGTCGGAAACACATTGTGGCCTTGCGGCACATAGGCAATGCCCTTTTTAACGGTGGCGGGCACATCGCCTTTGGGCAGGGCTTCGCCGTGCCAGCGCACCTCGCCCTGCGAGGGCACATGCGCGCCGATGATGCACCGCATCAGCGTGGTTTTGCCCGCGCCGTTATGCCCGAATACACCGAGTTTGGAGCCGTCGGGAATCGACAGGGAAATATTCTGAATGGCGTTCAGAGACCCGTAACCGGCACTGATGTTGACAATATCCAGCATGGTTCAAGTCCCAAAATAGAGTTCGGTCAGGTGCGGATCGGCAATCAACTGCTCGACACTGCCGCGCGCCAGCACCTTGCCCGCAAACATGAATACGCCCTCGTCACACAGGTCGCGGATGAAGGCGACGTTGTGCTCGACCACGCAAATGGCGACACCGCTGGCCGCAATATCGCGCACCGCTTTCTGGATCAGCGCATAGGTCTGGCCCTCGACGCCTGCCATCGGTTCATCGAGCAACAGACAGCGCGCATCATTCATCAGGGCACGGGCCACACCCACCAGCTTTTGCTGGCCGAAGGAAATATCCTGCACCCGCGACCGGGCAATCGGTGACAGGCCGGTGCGTTCCAGAATATCGAGCGCGCGATCGCGCGCCTCCGCCTCATGCGCGCGGATTTGCGCGGGACGGAACAGCACATCCACCAGACGATCCGCACTATAGGCGCGCGGGCCGAGCATCAGATTGTCGATGACGGTGAGCGAGGGGAACAGCCGCAAATTCTGCCAGGTGCGGGCCAACCCCATCCGCGCCCGCTGATAGGTCGGCAAGCCTTCAAAGGACTGGCCATCGAGCATGACCAATCCCGCATCGGGTTTGACCACGCCGCAGACCAGATTGAACAAGGAGGTCTTGCCCGCCCCGTTCGGACCGATCAGGCCAAGCACGCGACCGGCCACGAGATCGAGATCGATGGAATCGGCGACCACAATCCCGCCGAAACTTTTGCACAGACCGCGAATTTCCAGAGTGGCACTCATGAGCAGGCCTCCTTGCCAGAATGGCCGGCATCACCTTGCGGTTTGTGCCCCACCCACAGATCCGCCGCCGCCAGCAGGCCCTGCGGACGCACGAACATGAAAAACAGCACCAGCCCCGTAAACAGCAGGCCCTGCAAAGGTCCCAAGATACTGGGCGGCAGATTGAAGAAGGTGATGATCTGCGGCATCAACTGCAACACGATCGCGCCGATCACCGGCCCCATGGTCGTGCGCATGCCGCCCACCACCACCATGGTCAGCACCGCCGAGGACTGCAACAGGCCGAACTGGTCGGGTTCGAGAAAGCGGAAATAATGGGCGTATAGACCACCCGCGATACCGGCAATGCCGGAGCCGATGGCAAACACCGCCACCTTGATCCAGATGGCATTGCGGCCCAGCATCGAAAAGGCCAGCTCGTCATCGCGCATCGCGGTCATCATACGGCCATAGGGCCCTTGGGTCAGCCAGCGGATAAACAGCACCGTCACCACCGCCAGAGCCAGCACCAGCACCACATAGGTCTCGCGGCCGAAATCCTTGATCAGGAAGGAGGGAATATTGGTCAAGCCACCCGCTCCGCCGATCTCGTGGAAATGTTTGGCCAGCTCGATCAGGCCCAGCTGGAAGCCGATGCTGGCGATCAGCAGATAATCCCCCGAGACCCGGAGTGCAGGCACAGCCACCAGTGCGGAGGCCAGCAAAGCCCCGACCCCGCCGCACAGGATCGACAGCGGCACCGGCATGCCCGACTGCTTGGACAGCATCGCCGATACATAGGCCCCGATCGCGTAGAAAATCGGATGGGCAATCGAGATCAACCCGCAATGGCCGATCACCAGATCGAAGCTGGAGGCCAGAATCACGAACAGGCCGATCAGAATGAGGATTGTGTACACATAATCCATGGTTCAGTTCCCCTTTCCGTCGCTCAGGGCCTGGGGAGCCACGGCCGTGCGTTTGAGCGTATTGCGCCGTTCGGGCAGGCGGAAGCCACTCGGGAACAACACGATGGCGAAGAACAGAAAGGCGAACAGCAAAAAGCCCTGCCATGCCGAGGGGATGAACAGGATCGAGCTGTTCTGCACCACGCCCAGGACAACTGCGGCAATCGCCGCCCCCCAAATATTGCCGATCCCGCCCAGAATGGTGGCGGCCACGGCAAACAACATCAATTCGGTTGCGGCCGAAGCCTGCACCTGCGCGCGCGAACCATACAGGAACATGCCGATCGAGACGATCACACCGGCCAACAGCATTGACAGCATCAGGATGCGGTCTTTCTGGATGCCGTAAAGCTCGGCCAGATCGGCATTGTCGGCGACCGCCAGCATGAACTGGCCGTTGCGCGTATATTTCAAAAAGGCCCAAAGCCCGCCCAGCACGGTCAGGGTGGCGACAATGGCGGGCACATCCCATGCGCTCACAGCAATGCCCCCGACCAAGGTCACGGGCCAGAACATCGAGGCAAAAATCGTGGTCGGCCACGTCCCGAATATCATCATCACCGCATAGGCGATAAATTGCGAGACGATCAGCGTGAAAATGAACACAAACATGGCCGAGGCCTTGCGCTGACGCAGGACGGCAAAACCGAAATATTCCAGAATGAACGACATGGCGACACCGCCGCCGATCCCCACCATGAATCCGGCATAACCCGGCAGGTTCAAAATCCGCACGGCGACATAGGCGGCATAAAAGCCGCAGGTCATCACGCCGGCCTGAGCGAAGTTGAACACTTTATTGACCTTCAGCACCAAAGCGAAAGCCACAGCGAACAACACAAAATAGCTGGATGTGGCGAAGGACGTCCACAAAATCTGGCTGACCACCGCTAGATCAAACATGATGTTCGCTCTCCTTGCAATCAAACGGGAGAGGGATCATTCCCTCTCCCGTCTGTTGAATGCTTACTGTCCGACGACAGCCTATTTGGTCCACTTGCCGTTTTTGACTTCGACAAGATAAACAGGCTTGT
>CANGOE010000011.1 GCA_947455455.1 Hyphomicrobiales bacterium | reverse complement strand
CGGGATCGCCATTGTCACCGGTCCAGCCGAGCTGGACTGTGGTGGGCTCGCCCTGCTGGGCGCGCTTGCGGTATTCACCCCATTCATAGGTGACCAGCTTGGCATTGACACCGATCTTGGCCAGATCGGACTGCATCATTTCGGCAATCCGCTTGGCATTGGGGTTGTAGGGACGCTGAACAGGCATGTACCACAGATCGATTTCGAGCGGGGCTGTGACACCGGCTTCCTTCAGCAAAGCCTGGGCCTTGGCGGGATCGTAAGGATAATCCTTCACCGTAGTGTTGTAGGACCACAATGTCGGCGGGATGAAGTTGATCGCCGCCGTGCCTGCACCGAGATAGACGTCGCGCATGATGGCGGCCTTGTCGATTGCCATATTCATGGCCTGACGGACGCGCTTGTCATCAAACGGCTTCTTGGTGACGTTGAACGCCCAGTAAGCGATATTGAGGCCGGACTGGCTGATCACTTTCAGGCTCGGATCCTTCTGCATTTCAGCCAGATCGGCCGGACGCGGATAGGCCGCGAACTGGCACTCATTGGCCTTCAGCTTGGAATAACGCGCTGTCGGATCGGGCGTAATCGCATAGACCAGATCGTCGATCAGCGCCTTTTCACCCCAGAATTCCTTGTTCGCCTTGAAACGGATCACCGCATCTTTCTGATAGGTGATGAAGGAGAACGGACCCGTGCCGACCGGCACCTGGTCGAACTGCTCGGGCTTGCCCGACTTCAGCAAAGCATCGGCATATTCGGCCGAATGGATCGAGGCAAAGTCCATCGCCAGATTGGCGAGGATCGGTGCGTTTGGCTCGCTGAGTGTCATGACGATGGTGTAATCGTCCTTTTTCACGAGGCTTTTGAGCAGTTTGGTCATGCCCATATCGGCGAAATAGTCATATTTGCCGCCGGAGATCTTGGCATAGGGATGATCGGGCTTGGACTGGCGATCAAACGAGAACAGCACGTCGTCGGCGTTCATGTCGCGGGTCGGCTTGAAACCGGTCACCGAATGCCACTTCACACCCTTGCGGAGCTTGAAGGTGATTTCGAGGCCGTCAGGCGAGGTGGTCCAGCTTTCGGCCAGAGCGGGAACGACCTTGGTCGAACCGCGCTCGAATTCAACCAACTGGTTGTAAACGGGGCGGGCGGCATCGAAGCTGGTGCCGGTGGTGTTCAAAGCCGGTGTGAAATTCTCCGGCGACCCTTCCGAGCAGTAAACGAGCGTTTTGGCCGATACGGCACTGGCACCGAGCAGCAGAGCAAAGCTCAAAGCCGCCAAACCGGTTTTACGAAAATGTGACATGGATTATCCCCTCATGTGATCACAGGCATGATCGTCAAGCATAAGCACTCTGGCTCATACCCGTATCGAACCCTTTTTTCCAACTTTATGCAACGGGGTCTGTGACAATTGTGCAAAATCAGGGCACAAGTCCGGTCTGGACAAGGCGCAAGCCGTGATGGTCCTGTTCGACCCTGACGGCAATAGCGAACACATCGGCCAGCCGCTGTGCGGTCAAAACAGCAGGAGAATCACCTTCGGCCACCACGCGACCCCCATCAAGCATCACGATCCGGTCGGCAAATCGTGCCGCAAGGGATAGATCATGCAGGACAGCAACCACCAGACAGCCCGCTTGCGCCTCTTGTTGCAACAGCTCCATGATCAGCCATTGATGATGCGGATCAAGCGCGGCGATCGGCTCGTCGACAAGCAAAATCGGGGCTTGGGTCGCCAATGCGCGGGCCAGCAAAACCCGCGCTTTCTCGCCGCCCGATAGTTGCGTGATACAGCGATGCGCCAGACCGGACACTCCGGTGCGTTCAAGCGCCTGTTCCACAGCCTGCCAATCCATGGGCGTGGCCTGCTCGACGGTGCCGCCATGCGGCATCCGTCCCAACATCACCAATTCCCGCACCGGCATCGGCCACGCGGCCTGACGGTCTTGCGGCAGATAGGCCATGAGACGGGCGCGCTGGCGGGCAGGCCGATCAGCCAAGGGCTGGCCATCTAACAAGACGCGCCCTTTTGAAGGCGCCAGCACCTGCGCCAGAATCCGCATCAGGCTGGATTTTCCGGCTCCGTTCGGCCCGATCAACACATGCAGGCTGGCGGGGGCAAAAGCCAGATCAACCGTCTCCAGCACCGCCTGACCTCCCAGATCAAGCGAGACATGATCGGCATGAAGCGAGGCCTGCGTCATGCTCCACCCCCTACAAACAGGCCGCGATGCCGGCGTAGGGCCGCGACAAACAGCGGCACGCCCAGCAAAGCCGTGACCGCACCCACCCGCAATTCCGTCTGCGCCGGAACCAGCCGCACCAGCACATCCGCCAACACCATCAACAGACTGCCCGCCAGCAAGGACGGCCATAAAATCCGCTTGGGATCGGCACCAACCAGCAAACGCGCGCAATGGGGCGCGATCAGGCCGACAAAGCCGATGGCCCCCGACACCGCCACCGCCGCGCCCACGCCCATCGCCACCGATACAAGCGTGATCCACCGCAATCGGGACACATCAAGACCCAGACTCGTCGCGCTGTCCTCGCCAAGAACCAGCGCGCGATAGCCATTGCCCTGCGACAGCAACAGGCCCATCGCCACAACAATAAACGGCACAGACAGGCCGACATGCAACAACGAGCGATCCTCGAACGAACCCATCATCCAGAATACGATTTCGGTGACGGCAAACGGATTAGGCGACAAAGCAATCACGATGGATGTGGCCGCACCCGCCAGCGTGCCGATCGCCAAACCGGCCAAAATCAACGCCACCACCGAAGCGTCACGACCGACAATCCACATCAGAACCGCAAAAGACAACAAGGCCGCGCCAATGGCCGCCACAGGCAAAACAACCGACAAAGCTCCTGCCATGCCGCTATACAGCACCAGTACAGCCCCGAAAGCGGCGGCTTGCGGCGCACCGAACACGGTCGGATCAGCCAGCGGATTGCGCATCAGGCCCTGCAACGCCGCCCCCGAAATGCCTAAAATCCCGCCGACAAACAAAGCCAGAAGAGTGCGCGGCAGTCTGATCTCGCGCATGATAGTCGCCGCCAGATCATCCCCACCCGACAGGCCCTTGAGGCTTTGCGCCAGAGACAGCGGCACTGCCCCTGTCAGCATCGAGGCGAAGAGCATCACAACCAGCACCACATAAAGAACCGATAACCGCCATTGTGGCGGAGTTCGGGCCTGATCGGTCCCGGTTTGGCCCGTTACCATGTGGCGCGCAAACCGACATAAACCGAGCGGCCCGCCGTGCCGAAACCCCTGTTATCCTCATAATGGGCATTGGTGAGGTTTTCGGTGCGGATATAGGCCATATAGGTGTCATCGAATTTGTAGGAGGCCAACAGGTCGAGCTTGGCATAGGGCGCAAGTGCCACCCGCGTGCTCGTCGACGTTGCATCATCCCAATAGATATCGGCCCGATGCCCGACAAAGGTCAGCCGTGGTTCGATCTCGATCCTGTCGAACCCAAGATAGACGAGCGAGGCCATGCCCTGATGCTGGGGCCGTCGCAACAAAGCCGTATGGGTCGACTGATCCTCGGCCAGCATGAATGTATAGGAGGTTTTCACCCGCCACAGATCGGGTACCAGCGCAAAAACCAGCGTCTGTTCGACACCACGCGTTCTGGCCTGATCGACGTTGAAATAACAACCCCCGAAATTGATGTTCTGCGTTGTCGTGCAACTGCCATTGGTGCCGAAATTGATCAGATTCTGGTAGCGCGTCTCGAAGGCTGTGAGGCTCCATTGCACGCGCTTGTCCAGAAAGTCCTGATCGAAGCCGATATCGAAGCCGATATTATCCTCCGGCCGCAAGGCCAGCGAGCCATATTCGCTGAAGCGTTGATAGAGCGAAGGCGATTTGGCACCTGTGCCGATACTGCTGCGCAATTTGGTGCCGGTCTCGTTGATCGCATAGGCGGCAGTGGCCCGCCAGGTCGCAAACCGGTTGGGATCGGTATAATCGATCCGGCCGCCGAGCGAGACGCTCAACCGCTCGCCCAGCGGCAATTGATGCATCACATAGGCCGATTGCGTGCTCTGGCTGGCGTCCCCCGTGACATAGCGGATGGAGGAGCCGCGCGGCAAAGCCTGATTGGTTGAAAA
Organism: Hyphomicrobiales bacterium; assembly: GCA_947455455.1. Lineage (GTDB taxonomy): Bacteria > Pseudomonadota > Alphaproteobacteria > Rhizobiales > Beijerinckiaceae > CAIYZJ01. The sequence goes on along the minus strand of CANGOE010000011.1, from coordinate 46,290 downwards.
GGCCGTTTCGGCCTCGCTGGCCACACCGAAAATCAGCAAGCCATAAGAGCCGAGCTTCAGATCATTCTGGAGCTCGATCCCGTAGCGATCCCCGCGATAATCGAGCGAGTTGGGCCCATAGGACATGTAATTGGGGTCAAAATAACCGACATTGCCCGCATGTCTGTCGGTCCGGTTGGCAAAAACCTTGGCGGAAGAACGCAACTGGCCATCCAACAGATCAAGCGTCGCCTTGCTCCAGAGTTGCGTGGTCTGGTTGCGGGTGCGGTTGAACGGATCATCGCCCGACGACAGATCATAATGGTTGTTGTTCAGCATCGAGATCATGCCGAAATCGAACCGCATATCCTGTTGCGGCTGCCAGCCGATCCGCGCCGAAAAACTGGCTTTCTGGGCGGGATCGTGTTCGAGCGGCGCGGCCAGATTGCGGGTGATGCGCGGTATATTATGGCCATAGCCAGAAAAGCCGTCATTGGCAAAACCGCTGGTGGAAATGGCATAATCGACATCCCGCGTGCCGCCGCTGACCGAAGCGGTCACATTGCGTGCCCCATAGGAGCCACCTTCCATCGTCAGGCTGGCTTTGGGATCGCGTTTACCCTTGCGGGTAATGATATTGACCACACCGCCCATCGCCTCGGACCCGTAAAGTGCCGATTGCGGACCGCGCAAAATCTCGATCCGTTCGATGTCATTGGCGGCAATCGCGCTGAAATCGAATTCACCACCCGTCGATGCCGGATCACCGATCCGGATCCCGTCGATCATGACCATGGAATGGCGCGCTTCAGCCCCGCGCAAGCGCAGGGTCGCAAGGCCCGCCGGTCCGCCGTTCTGGGTGATCGAGACACCGGGCACCGAACGCATGACATCGGCCAGCGTTTGCGCACCCCATTTCTGGATCTCGTCGGCACGGATGATTGTGATCGCCGAACCGGAGCGGCTGATTTCCATTTCGGTCCGAAACGGAGTCACCACGATCTCTTTGCCTGTCAAAACAGGCGTTTCGGCATGAAGCTCCGAGGAAAAGGAGCATAAGGCTGTCATCGACAGCAGGGAGATTGCACCGGCAACAAGGGCTCGGTGCCGTTCGGGCACGTTCATAGCTTCCTCCAACCGTCCCGCCGACGGTGCTAGGGTTACGATCAACGTTGGCCGGTCTCCTGGCTCGCGGTGTCAGCCTCTTTCCGCCTTCCCGGTAAAAACCAGTGGCATTTGGAAGAAGCAAACCGCTTACAGTTGCGGGGGCAGCTGTGGCATGAAGATGGATAAACCACCTCGCACCACATTCCCGTTTCATCCCTCATCGGGACACCAACGCAGTTTCGACGCTACGCGAACCAGTCTATAGGTGCAAGATGACGCGCATCCGATTCACCCGACTCTTTCGGCTAAGCCTGATTTTACTGGCAAGTTGGGCTGTTTTGATCCGCCCGGCCCAGGGTGGGGCCGAACCCGCACCTGCCAGACGGGTGATCTCTCTCAACCTGTGCACCGACCAGCTGTTGATGGCACTGGCCGATCCGGAGCAGATTGCCGGTCTGTCACCGCTGGCGCGTGATCCCTTGCTTTCGACCATGGCCCGCGAGGCGCAAGCCTTTCCTGTCATCAAACCGCGCAGTGAAACCCTGTTGCATCTTGGCCCCGATCTGGTGCTGGCCGCCCCTTACGAGCATCGGCTAACCCGCCAAATCCTCGCCGATCACCGGATCGACGTGATGGCTTTGGGAGCCTGGACCGGTCTGGAGGCCGGCAAAGAGCAAATCCGCCAGCTTGCCAGCCGTTTGGGCCAAAGGGGACGCGGAGAGGGGCTGATCAAACGGATTGATGAAGCAATGGCCCGTGTGACCCCCACCAGCACTGCCCTGAGCGTGCTGGAAATCGAACGGCGGCTCTATGCCCCCGGTACACAGGGTCTGGTGGCCGATCTGGTCGGACGTTGGGGGCTGACCCATCATGCGGACCGTTTGGGGGTCGCAAGAGGCGGATTTATCACGCTGGAACGTCTGCTGGGCGACAAGCCCGATATCTTGCTGGTCACCGATTCCTCGCCTCAAGCGGAGGATATGGGCACGGCTTTATTGCATCATCCGGCGCTCAACAAAGCCTTTGACGCAAAAAGGCGGATCGGCATCCCGACCCGCCTTGCTCTGTGTGGTGGTCCGCAAACCCCCGCTTTGATCGATCATCTGTCACAAGCCCTCGGGCTTGCCCGACAATCGCCTTAAGCGGCAGAATCCTTGGATGAGCGTTCAGCCCGCTTGCGGTCGTTCGGATCAAGATGGATCTTGCGCAGACGGATCGACTTCGGTGTCACTTCCACCAATTCGTCATCCTGGATATAGGCCAGCGACTTTTCCAGTGTCATGCGGATCGGCGGGGTCAGGCGCACGGCCTCGTCCTTGCCGGCGGCGCGGACGTTGGTCAGTTTCTTGCCCTTCAAGACGTTGATTTCAAGGTCATTTTCGCGGTTGTGCTCGCCCACGATCATGCCCTGATACACTTTCCAGCCCGGCTCGATCATCATCGGGCCGCGATCTTCGAGGTTCCACAGCGCATAGGCCACGGCTTCACCCGATTCATTGGCAATCAGCACACCGTTGCGGCGGCCCTGGATATCGCCCTTGTAAGGCGAATAGGCATGGAACAAGCGGTTCATGATCGCGGTGCCGCGGGTATCGGTGAGCAATTCACCGAGATAGCCGATCAGACCACGGGTCGGGGCGTAAAACACCAGACGCAGACGATTGCCGCCCGAAGGACGCATTTCGATCATTTCGGCGCGACGCTCGGACATTTTCTGCACGACAACACCGGAATGTTCTTCATCGACGTCGATCACGACTTCTTCGATGGGTTCCAGCATCTGGTTGGTGGTTTCGTCGCGCGACAGCACCACTTTCGGACGCGACACTGCCAGCTCGAAGCCTTCGCGGCGCATCTGTTCGATCAGAATGGCCAGCTGCAATTCACCGCGGCCTGCCACTTCGAATGAATCCTTATCGGCGGATTCGCTGATTTTCAGGGCGATATTGCCTTCGGCTTCCTTCATCAACCGGTCGCGGATCATGCGGCTGGTGACCTTGTCGCCTTCGGTACCGGCCAGCGGCGAATCATTGACGCGAAACTGCATGGTCACAGTCGGCGGATCGATCGGATGGGCTGGCAACGGCTCTTCAACCGACATGTCGCAGAAGGTGTCTGCCACAGTGCCTTTGACCATGCCCGCAATGGCCACAATGTCACCGGCCACCGCTTCTTCAACCGGAACACGCTCGAGACCACGGAACCCGAGCACTTTGGAAATACGGCCCTGTTCGATTTGCACGCCGTCGGCACCCAATACCTTGAAAGCCTGATTGGGTTTCACTGTGCCAGACGTAATACGACCGGTAATGATGCGGCCCAGATAGGGGTTGGCTTCCAGAATCACGCCCAGCAGACGGAACTGGCCTTCTTCGGTCACCGGAGGAGCGACATGCTTGAGCACCATATCGAACATCGGGCCCAGATCGGTCTGGGGTCCGTCGGGGCTTTCCGACATCCAGCCGTTTTTGGCTGAACCGTAAAGGATCGGGAAATCAAGCTGTTCATCGGTGGCATCAAGCGCGGCAAACAGATCGAACACCTCGTTGACGACTTCGGAAGCGCGCTGTTCGGGCTTGTCGATCTTGTTGATGGCCACAATCGGCTTCAAACCGAGCTTCAACGCCTTGCCGACCACGAATTTGGTCTGCGGCATCGGGCCTTCTGCGGCATCGACCAGCACGATCACGCCGTCCACCATGTTCAGGATACGCTCGACCTCGCCGCCGAAATCGGCATGGCCCGGAGTGTCGACGATGTTGATCCGGGTATCTTTCCATTGCACCGATGTGCACTTGGCCAGAATGGTAATACCGCGCTCGCGCTCCAGATCGTTCGAGTCCATGGCGCGTTCGGCCACTTTCTGGTTTTCACGAAACGTGCCGGACTGGGCGAGGAGCTTATCCACCAGCGTGGTCTTGCCGTGGTCAACGTGCGCGATAATCGCGATATTCCGCAGTGCCATTTTACTTCCTCTCGAACGACAACACCCGACCTCATGTGAAGCCGGGTGCAACCAAGTCTATATTGCGGTGCATATAAAGGATTTTAAGGAAAAAGGCAACCAATCTCTGGGTAGGGACCGGTTTTAAATTCCTTGGTGACAGCGGACATGGCAGGGACCGTCCCCGCCATATCCTTTTGCAGGGTCAAACCACTTTAAACGCCCATTTTGCGCTTGCGCATTCCAAGCGTCCGCAACCGCAACGCATTGAGGCGGATAAAGCCTTGCGCATCGCGGTGATCATAAGCAACGGCCCCTTCTTCGAAGGTCACCAGATCCTGATCATAGAGCGAATAGGGGCTTTCACGGCCGATCACCCAGCAATTGCCCTTATAGAGCTTCAAGGTCACACGGCCTGTCACCGCCGCCTGCGAATGGTCGATCAGTGCCTGCAACATTTCGCGCTCGGGCGAGAACCAGAAGCCGTTATAGATCAATTCGGCATATTTCGGCATCAGCTCGTCTTTGAGATGGCCCGCGCCGCGATCCAGCGTGATCGATTCAATGCCGCGATGCGCCACCGCCAGAATCGTGCCGCCGGGCGTTTCATACATGCCGCGCGATTTCATGCCGACAAAACGGTTTTCCACCAGATCGAGACGGCCAATGCCGTTGTCCCTGCCCAGCGCATTGAGCTTGGCCAGAATGGTCGCCGGAGACATGGCCTCGCCATTGATGGCCACCGCATCGCCTTTGGCAAAATCGATGCTGATGGTGGTCACCTTGTCGGGTGCATTTTCAGGGCCGATCGTGCGCGAATAGACATAGTCGGGCACTTCCACCGCAGGATCTTCCAGCACTTTGCCCTCGGACGAGGCATGCAACAAATTGGCATCCACCGAGAACGGGGCTTCGCCGCGCTTGTCCTTGGCAATCGGAATCTGGTTCAATTCGGCAAATTCGAGCAATTTGGTGCGCGAGGTCAGATCCCATTCACGCCATGGCGCGATGATGGTGATATCGGGCTTCAGGGCATAATAGCCCAGTTCGAACCGCACCTGGTCATTGCCCTTGCCGGTCGCCCCGTGCGACACCGCATCGGCACCGACTTTTTCGGCAATCTCGATCTGCTTCTTGGCAATCAGCGGACGCGCAATCGAAGTACCGAGCAGATAGACCCCCTCGTAATGGGCATTGGCGCGGAACATCGGGAACACATAGTCACGGACAAATTCCTCGCGGACATCCTCGATGAAAATATTCTCGGGCTTGATGCCCATCAGCAAGGCCTTGTCGCGTGCCGGACCCAATTCCTCACCCTGGCCGAGATCGGCGGTGAATGTCACCACTTCGCAACCATAGGTGGTTTGCAGCCATTTCAGAATAATCGAGGTATCAAGCCCGCCTGAATAAGCGAGCACGACCTTATTGACGCGCTTTTCGGCCATTGTTTTGTTCCTGACTCATCGTTCTGCATCATCGAGAGCCGCCGCCTGAGCCAGCAGCTCCCATCAAAAAGTGAGGCGGACTATAGGGATCATGCGCGTCGACGCAAGCCTCGTGTGAAAAAAACCTCTTGTTCGGGAACTCGCTTCATTTGCCGCGTTTGAACTGGCCGATGAATTGATCGGTTTCCTGCGCTGTCATATCCTGCGCCACAACGGTTCGGGCTTCGGCCTGCTTGCCGCGCAGGGCCAAAACCATTGCCAGATTTTTGCGCGTGACCTTGGTGGCTTGCTCGCCGGCCGCGGCCTGACGCAAGGCCCTTTCGGCCTCCGTCAAATCACCCGACAGCGCATAGGACAGGCCCAGATTGGTCAAAACACTCGATTCATTGGGCATGATGGCCAAAGCCGCCTTGTAAAAACTGCGGGCCCGCTCGTGATCGTTCTGCTGGTCGGCGGCCACGCCTTGCGCCGAAAGAATGGTCCAATCGGGCCGATCGGGCGCATGGGCATTGCCGAGCACTTCCTCGGCTTGGCTGGAACGCCCGACATCGATCAGGGACTTGCCGAAGGCCGAGAGCACTTCCTTGTCCTCGGGATAACGGATCGTCAGCTTTTCCAGCACCGCCACCGCTTGCGCACTCTGGCCGGTCACTTTCAGACTGGCGGCATAGGCCAAAGCCAGACGGCGGTTTTGCGGCCGTTCCTGATAGGCTTGGGCCAGATCCTGACGCTCCCTGTCGCTCAAGGTCTCGAAATTATAGGTGCTGACCGGAGGCGTAGAGCCGATCATGTCACCCATGCTGTTACAACCCGGCAAAAGGGTCCCGATGATCAAGAGAAAACTACAGGTTTTGAAAAATTGTTTCATCATCCGGCTCCATACCCAATGGATGGAAACCATAGCGATTTATCCTTAATATTGGGTTAAAGCCCGCTTTCAGTCAGTCGGCTTCTCTTGAACCATTTGCATCTGGCACGGGCTTGGGATCAAATGACGCCCTCGACCGATATTGACGATTGGATGGATGAATGCGCACGCCCCCGACCCCAGTTTTGCACCCCGTTTTGCTTGAATCAGACAATGCGGCCATTCCGGTTGTGGCGGTTCAAAGCCGGAACTGGAGCGAAGCCGCGATGCGTTTCGGGCCGGTCGCCGCGCAATTCGCCAAAGCACAGGGCTTTACGGGCAAGGACGGCACATGCCTGTGCCTGCCCGATGCCACCGGCCAAACTGTCGCAGTCTTGTTCGGCTTGGGCGAGGGTGCCAGCGAGGACGGGATTTTTGCGGCAGGCCGTCTGCCCCAGCTCTTGCCCGCTGGACAATACCGGCTCGATAGTGGCTGGCCGGATGCCGAATTGGCTGTGCTGGCCTTCGTGCTCGGTTCCTACCGCTTCACGCGCTACAAACAGAATGACCAGCAACCGCGCCAGCTTGTGATCCCCGAAGGTGTGGATGGCCATGCCGTCAGTGCCATTGCCAAAGCGGTGTTCATGGGCCGCGATCTCATCAATACGCCCGCCAATGACATGGGACCGCAGGACATCGAAGATGCCGCCTGCGCGCTGGCCGACCAGTTTTGTGCCACGATTGCCGTGACCCGTGGCGATGATCTTCTGGATGCCAATTATCCGATGATCCATGCTGTCGGCCGCGCTTCGACCCGTGCACCGCGGCTGATCGATCTGGTTTGGGGCGAAGCCAACCATCCCAAAGTCACCCTGATCGGCAAAGGCGTGGCATTTGATACCGGCGGTCTCAACATCAAGCCCGATGCCTCGATGTTGTTGATGAAAAAGGATATGGGCGGTGCCGCCACCGCGCTTGCGGCCGCCTCGATGATTATGGCCGCCAATCTGCCGGTGCGCCTGCGGGTGCTGATTCCGGCCGTGGAAAACGCAATTTCGGGATCGGCCTTCCGTCCCGGCGATGTCTTGTCCAGCCGCAAGGGGCTGAGTGTCGAAATCGGCAATACCGATGCCGAGGGCCGGTTGATTTTGGCCGATGCGCTGTGTCTGGCCGATGAGGACAAGCCGGAGCTGGTCTTGCAATATGCGACCCTGACCGGTGCGGCCCGCGTGGCACTCGGTCCCGATCTGCCGCCCTTTTACACCAAAAACGATGCGCTGGCCGAACAGATCATGCAATTGGGTCGCGCGGTGCATGATCCGGTCTGGCGGTTGCCGCTCTGGAACCGTTACCGCTCGATGCTCGATTCCAAAATTGCCGATATCAATCATGTTTCGAGCGGCGGCTTTGCCGGTTCGATCACCGCCGCGCTGTTTCTCGACCGTTTCTGCGAACAGGCCAAGGATTACGTGCATTTCGATATTTTCGGCTGGACTCCTTCAGCCCGTCCGGGACGCAGTGAGGGCGGCGAGCCACAGGCCGCTCGCCTGACTTTGGCTTTGCTGAAAGCCCGCTATGGTCATTGATGGAGAATTAACCCATTGATTAAGGATGGCGCCTGCACTATATCGGTTGCGTAACAATCGAGGAGTGCCTATGTCCCTCCATCTCAGACCCGGCCAAGCCCTGAAGTTGTGGCACGACAGTGTGCTTGATCTGGTCCATCTTGATGAATCGGGTCTGACCGTACGCCAGCTCAGTATCTTGCTGACCGTCTATCTGGAGCTCCCTCCCCATACGGTGCGGGGTGTGGCGCAAAAGCTCAAAGTGACCAAGCCTGTCATTACCCGTGCGCTTGACAGTCTGGGCCGTCTCGAACTGGTAGCGCGCCGCCGTGATCCCGCAGACAAACGCAATGTCCTGATCCAGCGCACTGTCAAAGGGGCCTTGTTTGTCGAAAAGCTCGGTGACTTTATGGTCAGCCGCGCCCAGACACTTCCTTCCTGAATGAATTGAACGAGCATGCAAGCCACATTTGATCCCCGCATTACTGCCGCCCGCCCCGATCTTGCCGCCGAACATTGGCAAGGCATTATTCCCGCTGAACGCTATGCCAAGGGTATCTTGATGCAGGTGGTTGCCCCCACCGCTCCCCTGTTTGGCGCACCGCGTTCGGATGGCCCGATGCATAGCGAAATGCTGTTCGGTGAAACCCTGATGTGCTACGAGCGCACAGAGGACGGCTGGTGTTGGGGCCAGATGACGGGCGATCACTATGTCGGCTATGTCCCGTCCGACCTTCTGGTGCCTGCGGTCACAGAACCCACCCACCGGATCGGGTCGTTACGCAGTTTTGTCTATCCCGGTCCAAGCATCAAATCAGCCCCCGTCATGGCGCTGTCTTTCGGGTCGCAACTCACCATTGTCCAGGACAAAGACGGATTTTCTGCCCTTGCCGGAGGCGGATTTGTGATCTCGGGTCATCTGTTTCCGATCGATTATATGGCCGAGGATCCCGCTATTTTCGCAACGATGATGGCAGGCGCGCCCTATTTATGGGGCGGACGTTCGTCACTCGGCATGGATTGCTCCGGTCTTGTGCAGCTGGCTTTTCAAGCCTGTGCCATCCCGTGTCCGCGCGACAGCGATATGCAGGAGCGCGAAATCGGCCACGCGGTTTCCTTTGCCTCCCGCCTGCGGCGCAATGATCTGGTGTTCTGGAAAGGCCATGTCGGCATCATGCTGGATACCGACACTCTTCTCCATGCCAATGGTCACCATATGGCCTGTATTCACGAGCCGCTGGCCGTCGCCCGCGGGCAGATACTGGCCAAATCGGGCAATGATATTTCAACGATCAAAAGGCTTGATCCGCTACCGAAATAATTCGGCCCCATCCGGCCTTTGTTAATAACCGCGCTTCATCTCGACCAGATGCAACAAGGGTTGGCCCTGTTCCATCCGCCCGATCTGTCTGGCCACCAATTGACCGATCGCATCGGGGGCAGACATGGCGGCATTGTGCGGTGACACCACCACACAAGGATGGGTCCAGAGCGGCGAGGCCGCAGGCAGAGGCTCGGTCTCGAACACATCAAGAATGGCTTCTCCCAGACTGCCATCCTCCAGACAGGCCAGAATATCGACCTCGTTCTGCAAGCCGCCGCGTCCGGCATTGATCAGAACCGGCTTTTGCAAAGCCCCGTCCTGCGCCAGTCCTTTCAGCACGTCTTTATTGATCATCCCCTTGGTATCGGGGGTTAATGGCAACAGCACCACGAGAATATCGGTCTGTGCCAGAAAGGGTTTCAACCCGTCTTCGCCGGAAAAGCACGTCACCCCGTCGATGTGATGGGCCGAACGGCTCCAGCCCGACACGGAAAAACCCATGACTTTCAGCTTGTGCAAGGCATCGCGGCCCAACACACCCAAGCCCATCACCCCGACCCGCACATCCTGTGCGGCGGGCTGGTCGCGGTCATCCAGCCAAAGGGTTTGGGCCTGCTGTTTCTGGTAACGGCGTTGCTGGCGCAACACCATCAAGGCATGCATCACCACATATTCACTCATCCGTGCGGTCAGATCGGCATCAACCACCCGCGTCACCGGCACGTCGGGCAGGTGCGGATCATTCAGCAGATGGTCAACCCCCGCCCCCAGCGAGAAAATCGCCTTCAAATTAGGCAATTGCGACAAAGACCCCGCAGGATGCTTCCAGCTCACGGCATAATGGATGCTTGCGGGGTCATAATCCCCGCCCAACGCGACAACAGTGCGACCGGGCAACAGGCGTTGAAACCGTTCGACCCAATGCGCGACATCCCAACCCGTGACAGCAACCAGAACAGACATTTGATCCTCTTTCACCCATACCCGCCATGCCGACAGTCTTAGCTGAAACCTCCGGTGATTTGAACCTTGACCAATCGCCAAATTCTGCGCGCAATAGGCACAGTCAATCTGTGCGGGTTGAGGCTGGTGATGAACAAAGGCTTGCGTCAATTACGGATGCTGGTGCTGGTGCTTGCATGGGGCCTGTCGCTCCTGATGCAAAACCCTTCGCAAGCGCGCAACGGCCCCGTCCAGACCGATGTCGAACTGGTCTTTGCCGTCGATGTGTCCTATTCGATGGATCCCGAAGAGCAATATTTGCAACGCCAGGGCTATATCGAGGCCCTGCGCTCGCCTTTGTTGATCGAGGCCATCAACAAGGGAATTCACGGCAAAATTGCTGTCACCTATATCGAATGGGCGGGCGAATATTCCCAACGCATCGTCGTGCCATGGATGGTGATCGATTCAGCCGCCAGCGCGGAACGATTTATTGCCGTATTGGAGGCCATTCCCGCACAACGGTTGCAAAGAACCTCTATATCCGGCGCGATCGATTTTTCTGCCAAACAATTCATCAATAACGGCTTTTCGAGCTTCCGGCAGGTGATCGATATTTCGGGTGACGGGTCCAACAATCATGGCCGTCCGGTCAACAAGGCCCGCGACGAAGCCGTGGCGGCCGGCATCGTTATCAACGGCTTGCCGATCATTCTCAACCGTCCAAACGAGCGGTTCAGGGATGTCGACCGTCTCGACCACTATTACGAGGATTGCGTAACGGGAGGCCCGGCCTCCTTTGTTATCCCTATCAATGATCGCACCCAATTTATCCAGGCCACCCGCACCAAGCTGATTCTAGAAATTTCCGGCCTTGTTCCGAGCCCGCGACAAGCGCTGGTCCAGCATGCCAGTGCGGCCGAGCCGCGCATCTCGTGCTTTGCGGGTGAACGCCTGTGGCAGGAGCGGTGGGGCCGCGATTTCTGAACTCAGGTGCCGCGCGGTTTGGCCCGCATGGTCGGTGTGGCGGCCGAAGGATCATCGGGCCAGACATGACGGGGATAACGCCCTTTCATCTCGCTTTTGACGGCCGCCCATGATCCGCGCCAGAAGCCGGGCAGGTCACGGGTGATCTGGATCGGCCGATGGGCAGGCGACAGCAAATGCAGGACCAGCGCCAGCCGCCCCCCCGCAATGGCCGGATGGGCGGTCAAGCCGAACAATTCCTGCACACGAATGGCCAGCACCGGCCCTTCTTCGGCCTCGTAATCAATCGGATGTGCCTGGCCGGTCGGGGCCATGAAATGGGTAGGCGCTTCCTGATCCAGCCGCTTGCGCAAGGTCCAGTCCAGCAGATCCTTGACAGCCTGATCAAGCCGGTCGGCGGGCAATCTGGCCACAGAGCCGATACCGCGCACATGCGGAACCAGCCAGGCCGCGCCCTCGGCCTGCAATCCCTCATCCGACAGATCGGGCCAGACCGGATCAACCCGCCGCAAAAATTCCACCCGATCCCGCCATTGCCGCAGGCTCTTGCTCCAGGGCAGGCAGGCAACACCCGCTTCGGCAATGCCGCGGGCGAGACAGATGGCCGCTTCCTCGCTATCGGGCACCGGCAACATCCGCTCGGACAGGGTCAACGCACCCAGCGTCTGGACCGCGCGACAGCGCAAGGCCAAGGCCTCGCGGTCGAAAACCAGCCGCTCCTGCCGCTTGATCGATGCCGAAAACACCCGTTCAAGATCCTGTATATCCAAAGGAGCCGCCGCCATGATGCGGGCGGACGAGGCACGACCCGTCACTTCGGCAATTGCCAGATAATCACAGGTGGCCAAAGCATCATGCGGCGGCACCGATGCCGCACGGCCATTGGCCATCAAAAATGTACCGGCAGGTCCACGCGCTTTTGCCACCCGATCGGGAAAAGCCAGAGCGAGCACCGCACCGGCCTCGAACCGGTCCACCGCCGGCCTGTCACGCGTTTCAGGCTTGCCGCCAACCATCCTGATCCATTGATCCGCCAGACGGCGCATATCCTGCGCCCGCGCTCCGCGATCCCGCCGGAACAACTCGATCCGGTGTACGACATCAATAACGTCACCGCCCAAACCCCGCTCGGTTAACACGGCGGCAATTTCGACTGCCAATGAAACATTGTCTTGTTCCTGAGCCGAAATGATCATTCGTCCCAAACGGGGCGGCAAAGGCAATGCCCTGATTTTCTGGCCGATCCCGGTCAGCCGCCCGTCTTCAGTCAAGGCATCCAGTGCGGTCAGCAGGTTGCGGGCTTCGGTCAATGCCGGCAAGGGCGGGGGATCGAGCATCGACAGCCGCCGCGGATCATGCTCGCCCCATGCCGCGCAATCGAGCACCAGCGATGACAGATCGGCCGCCATGATCTCGGGGGTCTGGAACGGCTCAAGTGCGCCTTCGGCCGCTTCTTCCCAGAGGCGATAGGCGATGCCGGGAGCGGTACGACCCGCCCGTCCGCGCCGTTGGTCCGCCGCGGCCCGCGACACCCGCACCGTTTCCAGCCGTGTCATGCCGATATCGGGTTCGTAGCGCGGCACGCGTGACTGGCCACTGTCGATCACAATCCGCACATCCTCAATCGTCAAGGATGTCTCGGCAATCGAGGTGGCCAGCACGATTTTACGCCGCCGTGCGGGGCAGGGCCGCACGGCCAGATCCTGCGCCGCCGCATCCATCGCCCCATAAAGCGGGGCAACCACAATATCGGGATTGCGGATCAGCTCTTGCAGTCGCTTGGCTATGCGGATGATTTCACCTTGTCCGGGCAGGAACACCAGGATCGAACCCTCGTCATGGGCCAGCGCATATTGCACACAAGCGATGATCTCGTCCTCGAGCCGTTTGGAGGGATCACGGCCACGATAACGGGTCTCGACCGGAAAACTGCGACCCTCACTGCGGATCACCGGCGCATTGTCCAGCAAACCGGCCACCCGTGCGCCGTCAAGCGTGGCCGACATGACGACAATCCGCAAATCCGGATTGAAGCCGCGTTGCGCATCCAGCGCCAGTGCCAGACCGAGATCGGCATCCAGCGAGCGTTCGTGGAACTCGTCAAACAACACCGCCGCCACCGAGCCAAGTTCGGGATCGTCCAATATCATACGGGTGAAAATACCCTCGGTAATCACCTCGATCCGGGTTTTGGGTCCGGTCTGCGACCCAAGACGCACCCGCAAACCGACCCGCTCACCCAAAGCCTCCCCCAATTCGGAAGCCATCCGCATGGCGGCCGAACGGGCCGCCAACCGCCGCGGTTCCAGCACCAGAATACGCTTGTCGCCGCGCCATGCCTCTTCCAGCAAAGCCAGAGGAACCCGCGTGGTTTTGCCTGCACCCGGTGGTGCGACCAGCACGGCATTGCCCCCGCCCCGCAAGGCGGCCTTCAGTTCCTCCAGAACATCATCAATCGGCAAAGGGGTGCGAAACGTCATGCCTGCCTTATAGCGGGCTATCCGGCCCGGCTCAATCAAAGCCCTTAAAGAGGCATCACCCCGATTTTGTTTGGGAGAAAGCCGTTTCCCCGCATCAGAAACGATGAAACAACGACAAAGCTTTGCTAGTTTACGCGCATGAATGATTTGCCCGCCCAAAACACCTCCGCCACACCGCCGGCCCTGATGGTGGCTGACAGCCAGACCACGCCGATGATGGCGCAATTTATCGAAATCAAATCAGCCAATCCGGATTCATTGCTGTTTTACCGGATGGGCGATTTTTACGAATTGTTTTTCCGCGATGCCGAAGTGGCCTCGCGCACTTTGGGCATCGTGCTGACCAAGCGCGGCAAGCATCACGGCGAAGATATCCCGATGTGCGGTGTGCCGGTCGACCGGGCCGATGACTATCTGCAACGGCTGATCGCCGCCGGACATCGCGTTGCAGTCTGCGAGCAGACCGAAGATCCGGCAGAGGCGAAAAAGCGCGGCGCCAAATCGGTGGTCAGGCGCGATGTGGTGCGGCTGGTGACCCCCGGCACGCTGACCGAAGAGACCCTGCTTGATCCCGCAACCGCCAACTGGCTGGCCGCCATCGGGCGGGTGCGCCGTCCCGACGGCGGCTGGCTATACGGTTTGGCCGCTACCGATATTTCAACCGGACGCTTTGTCACCCGCGAGGTCGAAGATCTGGCGCTCGGTGCTGAACTCAGCCGCTATCAGCCGCGCGAATTGCTGATCCCCGACAGCATTTTTGAAGAACCGGCCCTTCAACATGTCTGGCGTGAAAGCGGCAGTTCCATCACGCCTTTGGCGCGTGAAGGGTTCGATTTCACCTCGTCAGAGAAGCGTTTACTGGATTATTTCGGAGTCGGAACGTTATCGGGATTCGGCACACTCAGCCGTGCCGAAGTCATCGCCGCAGCCGCCATCATCGTCTATATCGAACGCACGCAATTGGGCGCACGCCCGCCTTTGTCGGTTCCGGTCTCGGATTCTCTGGCGGGCGGGATGCGGCTCGATGCCGCCACCCGCGCCAATCTGGAATTGTCGCGCACATTGTCGGGCGAAAAGCAGGGCAGTCTGCTGGCCACCCTCGACCGCACCGTCACACCCGGCGGTGCCCGCTTGCTGGGCGAGCGGCTCTCGGGTCCGCTGACCAATGTCACAATCATTGCCGAGCGGTTGGATGCCATCGATTTTTTCCACCAGAACCGGGCTTTGCGAGCCGATATGCGCCGCATTTTGCGCGGTGCGCCGGATCTGGCCCGCGCTTTGTCGCGTCTGGCGATGGGACGGGGCGGGCCGCGCGATCTCGCCAGCCTGCGTGACAGCATGCTGGCCGCTCTCATGGTGGGTGAATTGCTCGGCCAACACAGCGGCCAGCCCGCCGAAGTGCGCAAAGCCCATCAGGCTCTCGGCCAGTTGGATCGCGGTTTGCCGGAGCTGATGCAACAGGCCCTGGATGAGACTCTGCCATTGCGGACACGCGATGGCGGTTTCATCGCCGCCGGATTTTCGGAAGAGCTTGATCAAACCCGCGCCCTGCGCGATGCCAGCCGACAGGTGATTGCCGGTTTGCAGGCCCAATATGCCGAAGCCACCAATGCCAAAACATTGCGGATCAAACACAATAATTTCCTCGGCTATTTTGTCGAAGTGCCGCAAACCATCGGCGAAGACCTGCTGAAACCCCCGCATCAGGCGCTGTTTGTGCATCGCCAGACCATGCAGGGGGCAATGCGCTTTTCAACCACCGAGTTGAACGAGCTGGAGAGCAAGATCGCCTCGGCCGCCGATCGCGCCTTGGCACTGGAATTGGGCATTTTCGACGAACTCGCCCATGCCGTGTTGAAGGTAGAGAGCACCATCAAAGCGCTGGCGGATGCACTGGCCCAGCTTGATGTGGCTTCGGCTTTGGCCGAACGCGCCGAAGAAGGCGGATGGACGCGACCGATTGTCGATGACTCTCTGGCTTTCCATATCGAAAACGGCCGCCATCCGGTGGTGGAAGCCGCTTTGAAGCGCGACGGCCATAGTTTTGTGGCCAATGAGACCGAATTGAGCCGTGATCAGGGGCAAAGCCACGGCTGTATTGCCCTGATGACCGGCCCGAACATGGCCGGTAAATCAACCTTTTTGCGTCAAAACGCTTTATTGGCGGTTCTGGCCCAAATGGGCAGTTATGTCCCGGCCAGCCGTGCCCATATCGGTCTGGTCGACCGGTTGTTTTCCCGCGTCGGAGCGGCCGATGATCTGGCACGGGGGCGTTCGACCTTCATGGTCGAAATGATCGAAACCGCCGCCATTCTCAATCAGGCCACCGAACGCTCGCTGGTGATTCTCGATGAAATCGGCCGTGGCACCGCCACCTATGACGGCCTGTCGATTGCCTGGGCAACAATTGAACATCTGCATGAACAAAACCGCTGTCGCGGCCTGTTTGCCACCCATTTTCACGAATTGACGGCTCTGGCCAAAAAGCTGAACCGCCTGCATCTGTTGACCCTGCGCGTGACGGAATATCGCGGCGATGTGGTGTTTCTGCACGAGGTGATCACCGGCGTGGCGGACCGGAGCTATGGCATTCAGGTGGCCAAACTGGCAGGCCTGCCGCATGCCGTCATCGACCGCGCACAAGTGATCCTGACCGAGTTGGAAACACAGGATCAACGCGCGCCGATCGACCGGATGGTAGATGATCTCCCACTCTTTTCGGTTCCGGTCCGATCCCATATCCCACAGGCACAAACCCCTCAACAAACCCAACCGGATCCCTTGCGCCAAGCCCTGCAAGCCCTTGATCCCGACAGCCTGACCCCGCGCGAGGCGCTCGACCAGCTCTACCGCCTTATCACGCTCGGCAAGGCACATGATTAAACCGGTTTCCCTGTCGGAAACGACAGGGGGATTTCAACACACCGCGCCCTAGACTGCATTGTGAATGTCTGGTTGACCCGAAGGGAGGGGCGCGGATGACTGTGCGGGTCGCCACTGTTGCCTTTGAGGGGATCGAGGCACGCAATGTCGATGTCCAGGTGCAGATCTCGACCGGCAAAATCCTGTTCATGATTGTCGGCCTGCCCGACAAAGCGGTCGGGGAATCGCGCGAGCGGGTCCGCGCCGCGCTGACCGCCTCGGGGCTTGCTTTGCCCTTGAAGCGCATCACCATCAATCTCGCCCCTGCCGATATGCCGAAGGAGGGGAGCCATTTCGATCTGCCGATCGCCTTGGCCCTGATGGCGGCGATCGGCGCGATCCCGTCCGATGCGCTGGAGAACTATTGTATTCTCGGCGAATTGGCGCTCGACGGATCGATCACGCCGGTTGCGGGGGTTTTGCCTGCCGCCATTGCCGCCAACCAGCGCAATCTGGGGCTGATCTGTCCCGAGGCCTGCGGGCCGGAAGCGGCCTGGGCATCAGCCGATCTCGATATTCTGGCCCCCCAATCGCTCATTCAACTGGCCAATCATTTCAAAGGCACGCAATTGATGGCGCGGCCGCAACCGGCGATCCGGCAGGCCAGCGCCAATCTGCCGGATATGGCCGATATACGCGGGCAGGAAAGCGCAAGGCGGGTGCTCGAAATCACCGCGGCCGGCGGGCATAATCTGTTGATGAACGGCCCGCCCGGTGCGGGCAAAAGCATGTTGGCGACCCGTCTGCCATCGATTTTGCCGCCTTTATTGCCCAAGGAATTGCTGGAAGTATCGATGATCCATTCGGTTGCGGGCACTTTGGCGGGCGGCAGTCTGACCGACCGGCGGCCCTTCCGCGCCCCGCACCATTCCGCCTCGATGCCCGCTCTGGTCGGAGGCGGCCTGCGTGCCAAACCGGGTGAAGCCTCGCTGGCCCATCACGGTATTCTGTTTCTCGACGAATTGCCGGAATTCCAGCCGCAAGTGCTCGACAGTTTGCGCCAGCCTCTGGAATCGGGTGAAATCATCATTGCCCGTGCCAATCACCGCATTGCCTATCCGGCCCGTTTCCAATTGATAGCCGCCATGAACCCCTGCCGGTGCGGGATGGCCAATGAGCCCGGCTTTGCCTGCAAGCGCGCCCCCAATGACAAATGCATGGCCTTCTATCAAAGCCGGTTGTCGGGTCCGTTACTGGACCGGATCGATCTGCATATCGAAGTCCCGGCTGTCAGCGCCCATGATCTGATGGGAGCGGGGCAGGCAGAGGCCTCGGCACAGGTGGCACAACGGGTCATCAAAGCCCGCGAACGGCAAAAACACCGGTTCGAACAGTTGGAGCGGCCCGATATTACCACCAATGCGGCCTGTCCCCCGCCTTTGCTCGAACAGATCGCCGCACTCGATGCCGCCAGCACGGCCCTGATGCAACAGGCGGCCGATCAATTCCGGCTCAGCGCCCGCAGTTATCACCGCAGTCTGAAGGTCGCCCGCACCATTGCCGATCTGGATGGATCACAGACCATCAAACGGCTTCATCTGGCCGAAGCCCTGTCCTATCGGCATGACAAACAGGACCACTCCATGCGGGACTGATTGTGTCATAGAAGTTTCACATCTATGTGATGTGAATGACTGACGGAACGGGACCCATCTCGGATCTTGTATCCGCGGCCTGCAGGAGCATCACAGCATGTCCGAATTTATGCACGATCCCGTTCCCGGTCTCAAAAACGCATTCTTGCCGAAAGCGTTCCATTCCCAACCGCAAGGGGAGTTATTGGGGCGTTCGGGTCCGTTGGAAGTGCGGCTGGCCTCTTCGCCCAAGGACATCAAACGCGCCCAGAAGCTCCGCTATCGGGTCTTCTACGGCGAAATGTCCGCGATGCCCGATCTCAAAAGCTGGTTGAAACAACGCGATATCGATCCTTTCGATGCCATTTGCGATCACTTGCTGGTGATCGACACTTCGGCCTCGGGCAAAAACCCCGCCAAACCCAAAGTTGTCGGCACCTACCGGCTGTTGCGGCAGGAGGTGGCGGCGCGCCATGGCGGTTTTTATTCGGCTCAGGAATTCAATATTGCGCCGATGTTGCAGGCCCAACCGCATATGCGCTTTCTCGAACTGGGCCGGTCCTGTGTCGAACAATCCTATCGGGACAAGCGCACGGTCGAACTGCTCTGGCACGGTATCTGGGCCTATGTGCGCCGCCATTCCATTGATGTGATGTTCGGTTGCGCCAGTTTCGAGGGAACCAATCCCGACCAGCTGGCCCTGCCGCTGAGTTTCCTGCACCATCATATGCGGGCCGCACCGCAATGGCAGGTTCAGGCCTTGCCGAAGCAGGCCATATCCATGGATCGGCTGGATCCGGCAATGGTCGACACCAAAAAGGCCATCCATGCCATGCCGCCGCTGATCAAGGCCTATTTGCGGATCGGCGCCAAATTCGGCGACCATGCCGTGATCGACCATCAATTCGGGACCACCGATGTGCTGGTGATTTTGCCGGTCAGCGATATCCATCCCAAATATGTCGGCTATTTTGGTGCCGAAGGCACACGCTACGCCGCCTAAACCGGCTTGGATGCTGTCCAAAGAGCCTGCAGACCCTCCCGATAGGTCGGATATAGCAAGTTAACGCCCAATTCCTCCCGGATCAGGCGGTTGGATACGCGCTTGTTCTCGGAATAGAAACTGCGCGCCATCTCGCTGAAATCGGCCTGCTCGAACGGCACTTCGGGAGGAGGAGCCAAGCCCATCAATTCAGCGGCAAAACCCACGACATCCTGAGGCGGACAAGGGTCGCTATCGGTCACGTTATAGATTGCCATCGGACGGGGCCGCCGGATCGACGCCTCCAAAACCTGTGCAATATCATCGACATGGATCCGGTTGAACACCTGTCCCGGTTTGATCACCCGTTTGGCTGTCCCGCGCCGCAATTGCACCAGCGCGTTTTGGGACGGCCCGTAAATTCCGGCCAATCTGAAAATATGCAAAGGCAGACCGGCCTCTTGGGCCAAAGCCTGCCACATCTGTTCGGCCATCACGCGCCGGTGCGAGCGGTCATTGCCTGCCACTGCAGGGGTTGTCTCATCCACCCAGCCGCCCTGATGGTCGCCATAGACCCCGATGGTCGAGAGATAGCCGAGCCATTTCAGTGTTGTCGCCGCCTGGATCGTATCACCGAACCATTCCAGCACCGGATCACCCTCCGCGTCAGGCGGCACCGAGCACAGGATCACATCGGCATCACACACGGCTTGCGTCAGACGCGGATCAAATCCCGTGTCATTGAAACCCATGATCTCGACACCCTGCACCGGTTTCGCCATGGCAGTGTCACGCACGGTCGCGATGATCGAAGAATACTGCCCGCCAACCCGCCCGACAAAGGCGCGGGCGGATTGACCCAAGCCGAAAATCACCAAAGAGCTCATGATATCAATCCTTGTTCCGGATCCGAAATCGATAACCATTCTGCCTGAACAGTCAGATCAGGTTCAAGACTTTGATAGCGCTCACGCAGAATGTGCCACTCCTTCGGATCGAGCAATTGGGCCAAGGCCCATATTGCAGTGCCCCTGATCAAAGGTTCGGCATGGTCGAGACAGGCTTTGACCTGCGGCACCAAAGTGCTGTCACGGGAATTGCCCGCCGCAATCAGGACATTGCGCATGAAACGGGCAAAACCGGTGCGTTTGATCGGGGTCGAAGCAAAAAACTGCCGGAAAGCGGCATCATCCAGAGCGAGCATCTCGCCAAGCGGCAATGTGGCCAGATCGTCACGCATCTGCCGCCGATAGGCCTGTCCGTCCACCGCAAATTTATTCCATGGACAAACAGCCAGACAATCGTCACAGCCGAAAATCCGGTTGCCGATCGGCTTGCGGAATTCGTGCGGGATCGGTCCCTTATGCTCCACCGTCAGATAGGTGATGCATCGGCGCGCATCGAGCTGGTAAGGCGCGGGAAAGGCATTGGTCGGGCAGATGGTCAAACAGCGGCGGCACGATCCGCAATGGTCGGTCTCGGGTGGATCAACCGGCAATTCGGCATCGGTCAGAATCACCCCCAGCAACAGCCAGTTGCCCTGCTGGCGATTGACCAGCACCGTATGTTTGCCCTGCCAGCCCAAACCCGCTTGTTGCGCCAACGGCTTTTCCATCAGGGGTGCGGTATCGACAAACACTTTGACCTGCGCCTGCGCGCTCGCCAAAACCGCCGCCACCTGTTTCAACTTGCCCTTGATCTCGTCATGATAATCGCGCGAACGGGCATAAACCGAGACATAACCGTGACCGGTCCGTGCCAAACCCTCGAGTGGCGGGTCAAGGGGGGCATAACTCATCGCCAATACCACCGCACGGCGCGCTTCAGGCCATAAGTGATCGGGACTGTCGCGCCGATCCTGCGTCTCGGCCATCCATCCCATCTCGCCATGATAGTCATGGCCAATAAAATCGGCGAGATCACGGGCAATCCGGTCGGGCAAAACGGCCGATGTGACCCGCGTCAACACAAAGCCCTGCGCCTCGGCGCGCTTGATCAAAGCCCGTTTGAGGGCTTGCGGCGTCAAAAATCGAGATCCGCATAATGGTCAGCCGCAATCATGCCGCTGATCCGGTCATTCAGCAAAGGCCGGAATGAGGGACGGGATTTGATGCGTGCATACCATTGCTTGGCGGCCTCGTTGTCCTGCCAGGGCACATCCCCGAGATAGTCGGCACAGGAAAACTGCGCGGCGGCGGCCAGATCGGCATAGGATAGCCGATCACCCGCCAGCCAGTTGCGGGCCCGCATGAGATAGCCGACATAGGCCAGATGGTAACGGATATTGCTTCGTCCGGCCCTTATGGCCGCGGTATCGGGCGCGCCACCGCCCGCTTGCGACGACATCAACCGTTTGAACACTTTTTCGGTCACCAGATAATCGGTCACTTCCCCGTACATCTTGCCGTTGAACCATTCCATCAACCGCCGCACCTCGACCCGACCGCGCGGATCATCCGGCAACAAGCGGCGATCCCCCAAAGCCAGTCCGCGGGTTTCATCGAGATATTCGGCAATCACACTGGCACCGGGCACCGCACCGATCTGGTCTTCAACAAATACCGGCGTGCGGCCCTGCGGATCGAGCATCAAAAACTGTTGCGAACGCTCCCAGATATTTTCCTCGATCAGATCGGTTTCAAGGCCAAGCTCGCCCAAAACCAAGCGGATGAAGCGGGAATGCGGACATAATGGATGATGATGAAGCGTCGCCATGCTTTCGACGGTTCTCGTTCTGCTAGACCAAAAGGAGGGGTGACCCATGAAAACAGTCCCGACAGAAGGACCGGTTCATGAAAAACAGTGTTGCCGTATAGAACGGACCGTCCGGACGAGCAACCGCTTAGGCCGATTTGGACTGCGTTTTCGGCTCGAATGGACAAAGATCTGTTAACGGACACCGCCAGCACTCCGGACTGCGCGCTTTGCACAGATAGCGTCCGTGTAAAATCAGCCAATGATGGGCATGCAGGGCATATTCGGCTGGAATAACCTTTTCCAATCCCTGCTCGATCGCCAATGGTGTTTTGCCAATGGCCAGATGCAGACGGTTGGAAACGCGGAACACATGCGTATCAACCGCCATGGTCGGCTGGCCGAATGCCATATTCATCACGACATTGGCCGTCTTGCGGCCAACACCGGGGAGTTTTTCCAAAGCATCACGATCAGCGGGAACCTCGCCCTGATGGTCACGCAACAATTGCTGTGACAGGGCAATCACATTTTTGGCCTTGGTGCGAAACAGGCCGATGGTTTTGATGATCTCCCGCAAACGGTCTTCACCCAGATCGACCATCTGTTGCGGGGTGGTAACCATGGCAAACAAGGGACGCGTCGCTTTGTTCACCCCCGCATCGGTGGCTTGCGCCGACAGCACCACTGCAACCAGCAGGGTAAACGGATTGACATGCTCCAGCTCGCCTTTCGGTTCCGGCTCGATGGCATGCATCCGCGCAAACACCTCTTTGACTGCGGCAGGAGGCAGGAGAGCCGGGCCCTTTTTGGTGCGGGATTTGGCTGTTGTCTTTTTGGGCTTTGTTTGGGTCATCTGTGCACTATAATCCCAAACAGATTAAAGGGAAAACCCGGCATGAACCCGCCCGCCACACAATCATCGAGCCTGATACAACCGACACAGGATGATCGGGTGCTGTTTTCGGCTGTGTTGCGGCCGCACCGCTCCCTGACCCCGCAAGGAATCCGGCTGGTGATCGGCCTTGTCGCGCTGGCGGGATTGATTGCGGCGATTCCCTTTATTGTCTTCGGCTTCTGGCCGGTCGCAGGCTTCTATGGACTGGATATAGCCCTGCTCTATTGGGCGTTTCATTCCAATATGGCGGCGGCCCGTTCCAGTGAAACCATCACGCTCAGCCAATACCATCTCGATATCGAAAAAATCCCGCATGAGGGCTTGCCGCAACACTGGCATTTCAATCCGGTCTGGACCTCGCTTCACAAGGATTTGACGGCAGACCAGAGCCTGAAACAACTGGCGCTGGTCTCAAAAGGCGAGACGGTCACCATTGCCGATTGTCTGAACAGCGATGACAAGGCCGATTTCGGCAAAGCCCTGCAATCGGCTCTGGCCACGGCCAAACGCGGGCCGGTATTTGATCATGATTGAGCGTGGTTTTCGGGTGTCGGATCATGCCGTCATCACCTAGTCTTGGTGTCTCAAGACCGGAGAAACGCCATGACCAGTGACCAGGTTCCCTTCCAAATCCAGCAAGCACCCTCACTTGCCCAAGCACCTTGCCTTGCCCAAGCACCTTCCCTTGCCATTGCCCAGGCCGATTATGATGTGGTGCGGCGGGCCTTGGCCTTTATCACCGATCATTGGCGCCAACAGCCGGAACTGGACGAGATTGCCGATCATGTCGGCCTGTCCGCCAATCATCTGCGCCTGTTGTTTCAGCGTTGGGCCGGCATTTCGCCCAAGAGTTTCCTTCAGGCCATCACGCTCGATCATGCGCGAGGTCTGTTGCGCAATTCCGCCAGTGTGCTGGAGACCGCGCTTGAGGTCGGCCTGTCGGGTCCGGGCCGGTTGCATGATCTGTTTGTCACCCATGAAGCCCTGTCACCGGGAGAGTGGAAAGCCAAAGGACAGGGGCTGATCCTCCATTTCGGGTTCCATCCCTCGCCCTTCGGGGAAGCCATCATTGTCACAACCCATCGCGGGCTGGCAGGGCTTGGTTTTGTCGACAACAATGAGCGCGCGGCCGCTTTGGCCGATATGCAACGGCGCTGGCCGCTGGCACAACTGGTCGAAAATACGGCCCTGACTTTGCCTTTTGCCGAACGCGCTTTCAGTCCGCAGGAATGGCAGGCCGATCGGCCATTGCGGGTTGTGCTGATCGGTTCGGATTTCGAAGTGCGCGTCTGGGAAACCCTGCTCAGAATTCCGCTCGGGCAAGCCACAACCTATTCCACCATTGCCCAGCATATTGGCAAACCCAAGGCGGCGCGGGCGGTGGGTGCGGCGGTCGGACGCAATCCGGTGTCCTTTGTGGTTCCCTGCCATCGGGTGCTCGGACAGTCCGGTGCTTTGACCGGTTATCACTGGGGAATTCCGCGCAAACAGGCCATGCTGGGATGGGAAGCAGGCTGTGTCGGGGCTGGAGCCTGAAGAGCCCGCAACAAAATAAAATCGCGCTTTTGCCGATTCTCTGCCTCTTGAGTCCTTGTAGAGCGAAAATCGCCTTCATATATAGCGGGGGAACCTGAACGGACCTTTCGGTCCTTTTGGCATCTGTTGGAGATCGATCAACCGGCAAACAATCACTCGATTTGCCGCCCCTGATCCGAGGCCGAAGCTGCTGTAAAACGGGGCACGGCGATCTCGCTCAATGAAGGAAGATGATCATGGCAAAAGTTATCGGTATCGATCTTGGCACCACCAATTCTTGTGTTGCTGTTATGGAAGGCTCGACGCCTCGCGTGATTGAAAACGCTGAAGGCGCGCGGACGACCCCCTCGGTTGTTGCATTCTCGGATTCGGATGAAAAACTGGTCGGCCAGCCGGCCAAGCGTCAGGCTGTGACCAATCCCGAAGGCACATTTTTCGCGATCAAGCGCTTGATTGGCCGCACCTATAACGACCCGATGACCGAAAAAGACAAAGGTCTCGTGCCTTACGAAATCATGAAAGCCAAAAACGGCGATGCCTGGGTGCGTACCCACGGGCAGGAATATTCGCCCTCGCAGATTTCGGCTTTCATCCTGCAAAAGATGAAAGAAACCGCTGAAGCCTTTCTCGGCCAGACCGTGACACAGGCGGTGATTACCGTTCCGGCCTATTTCAACGATGCCCAGCGCCAGGCCACCAAAGATGCCGGCAAGATCGCCGGTCTGGAAGTATTGCGCATCATCAACGAGCCGACTGCGGCCGCTCTGGCCTATGGTCTCGACAAGAAATCCGGCACCATTGCTGTCTATGATCTGGGCGGCGGTACGTTTGACGTGTCGATTTTGGAAATCGGCGACGGCGTGTTCGAAGTCAAATCCACCAATGGCGATACCTTCCTTGGCGGTGAAGATTTCGATATGCGTCTGGTTGAATATCTGGCCGACGAATTCAAGAAAGAACAGGGCATTGACCTGAAAAAGGACAAGCTGGCCCTGCAACGGCTCAAGGAAGCGGCTGAAAAGGCCAAAATCGAGCTGTCCTCGACCACCCAGACCGAAATCAACCTGCCCTATATCACCGCCGATGCATCCGGCCCGAAGCATCTGACCTTGAAGCTCACCCGCGCCAAATTCGAGGCTCTGGTGGATGATCTGGTTCAGCGGACCATCGAGCCGTGCAAAAAGGCCTTGAAGGATGCGGGCCTGACGGCTGGCGAAATCGAGGAAGTCATTCTGGTCGGCGGTATGACCCGCATGCCCAAAGTGCAGGAAGTGGTCAAACAATTCTTCGGCAAAGAGCCCCACAAGGGCGTGAACCCCGATGAAGTCGTGGCCATCGGTGCCGCTGTTCAGGCAGGCGTGTTGCAAGGCGACGTGAAAGATGTGTTGTTGCTCGATGTGACACCTCTGTCCCTCGGCATTGAAACTCTGGGCGGGGTGTTTACCCGTCTGATCGACCGCAACACCACCATTCCGACCAAGAAAAGCCAGGTCTTCTCGACTGCCGAGGATAACCAGA
Organism: Hyphomicrobiales bacterium; assembly: GCA_947455455.1. GTDB lineage: Bacteria > Pseudomonadota > Alphaproteobacteria > Rhizobiales > Beijerinckiaceae > CAIYZJ01. The sequence goes on along the minus strand of CANGOE010000011.1, from coordinate 20,543 downwards.
CCGCAGTGACCATCCGCGTGTTCCAGGGCGAACGCGAAATGGCGGCCGATAACAAGATGCTCGGCCAGTTCGATCTGGTCGGCCTGCCACCCGCTCCGCGCGGTATGCCGCAGGTCGAAGTGACCTTCGATATCGATGCCAACGGCATTGTTTCGGTCACGGCCAAAGACAAGGCCACCGGCAAGGAACAGCAGATCCGCATCCAGGCTTCGGGCGGGCTGTCCGATGCCGACATCGACAAGATGGTCAAGGATGCCGAGGCCCATGCCTCGGAGGACAAGATCCGCCGCGAGCTGGTCGAAGCCAAGAACCAGGGCGAAAGCCTGATGCACCAGACCGAAAAGTCGCTGGCCGAACACGGTGACAAGGTCGGTGAAACCGAAAAGACCAATATCCAGACTGCTATTGACGGTTTGAAAGCCGTGCTGGGTACCGAAGACATCGAAGGCATCAAAGCCAAAACAGCCGAACTGGTTCAGGCTTCGATGAAGCTGGGTGAAGCTGTCTATGCCGCGTCGCAAAGTGCCGGTGAGGCTCCGCATGATGAAGCCCATCATGACGAGCCGCACAAAGGCGACCACAAGGATGATGTGATCGATGCCGATTTCCGTGAAGTCGGTGGCGATGATGCCAAGAAGAAGCGGTAATCATGCCCGCTTAGCGGTCTGATCTCCTCTATGGAAACCCGGTGCGGTCACGTATCGGGTTTCTAGCTGTGTGAACCCTGCATATTCCAACCTCTTGCTGATTGAATGGCGCTGTCATGAGCAAACGCGATTATTATGAAGTTCTTGACGTCGCACGGACGGCCGATGATGCCGAGTTGAAATCGGCATTCCGTAAATTGGCGATGAAATACCATCCCGACCGCAATCCGAATGACTCCGAGGCCGAAGCCCGCTTCAAAGAGCTGAACGAGGCCTATCAAACCCTGTCGGATGCCCAAAAACGCGCCGCTTATGACCGGTTCGGCCATGCGGCCTTTGAAAATGGCGGCGGTGGCGGGGCGGGTGGCTTTTCCGGTGATTTTGCCTCCAGCATGTCGGATATTTTCGAAGACCTGTTCGGTGATATGGGCGGCCGTCGCTCCCGCAATTCGAATGGCCGCGAACGTGGATCCGATCTGCGCTACAACCTTGAAATCACACTGGAAGAGGCCTTTAACGGCAAAACAGCCGCTCTGACGATTCCCATCTCGATCAGTTGCGAACCCTGTTCGGGTACCGGTGCCAAAGCAGGCACCAAGGCCAAGACCTGCACCACCTGCGGCGGCCATGGCCGTGTCAGAGCAACACAGGGCTTTTTTGCGGTGGAGCGGACCTGCCCCCATTGTCAGGGCCGTGGCGAGATGATCGAAAATCCTTGCCCGACCTGCTCCGGTTCAGGCCGCACCACGCGGGAACGGACGTTGTCGGTCAATGTTCCGGCAGGGGTTGATGACGGCACGCGTATCCGCTTGGCCGGTGAGGGAGAAGGCGGTTTGCGCGGCGGCCCGCCCGGCGATCTCTATATTTTCATCTCGCTGAAAGCCCATAATTTCTTCCAGCGCGATGGCGCAGACCTCTATTGCCGCGTGCCGATTTCGATGGTGACTGCGGCTTTGGGCGGTGAAATCCGCATGCCGACCTTGTCCGGCAAGGAAAAGATCGTGACCATTCCCGAAGGCACGCAAACCGGCAAACAGATCCGTTTGCGCGGTCAGGGAATGCCGGTTCTGCAATCGCGCGATGTCGGTGATCTCTATCTGCAAACCGTGGTCGAAACCCCGCAAAAGCTCAATGCGCGCCAGAAAGAACTGTTGCGGGAATTCGACGGGCAAAGCTCGGCCGATACCCAACCGGAAAGCGACGGCTTTTTCTCGCGGATCAAGGAATTCTTTTCAAAACCGGCCGACTAGATCGGACAGCCAATGATCAAACAAGACAGACATTGATTCGCTGTGCCATAAAGAGGCACAGTGTGAACCATGAGCTGTCCGGAGCCGTTTGATGTCGCTAACGCCGCGTGATCGTTTGATTGTCGCCCTTGATGTTCCTTCGACACGTGATGCCGAACATCTGGTCAAGACACTGGGTGACACCGTATCCTTTTACAAGATCGGGATGGAACTGACCTATGCGGGCGGGCTGGAATTTGCCCGCGATCTGGTCAAATCCGGCAAGCAGGTGTTTCTCGATCTGAAATTGCACGATATTCCCAATACGGTTCAGCGGGCGACGGAGCAGATTGCCGGTCTGGGTATGACTTTTCTGACCGTTCACGCCTTTCCGCAAACCATGAAAGCCGCAATGGCCGGTAAAGCGGGCAGTGATCTGAAGCTGTTGGCCGTGACCGTCATGACCTCCTATGACAACCAGGATCTGGTCGAGGCAGGCTATGACAAAACGGTCACCGAATTGGTGACACTGCGGGCATTGGCCGCTAACCGGATCGGCATTGATGGCCTGATCCTGTCACCCGAAGAGGTCGGAGCCATGCGGACCATGCTGGGTCCGCGTATGACACTGATCACGCCGGGCATCCGTCCCGCTTCGACCGCAATCGGTGATCAAAAACGCGTGATGACCCCGCAAAGAGCCATCACAGCGGGAGCGGATCGTCTGGTGGTCGGTCGTCCAGTCACCCAAAGCCCCGACCCCAAAGCCGCGGCAGAGGCGATTCTGGCCGAAATTGAAACGGCCACCCACTCATAAGCAACACACAATCAGAGGAAGACACCATGACAAGCAAAGGCTATTGGATCGGTCGCGTCGAAGTGACCAATATGGATTCCTATAAAAATTACGTGGCTTTGAATGGCGCTGCCTTTTCCAAATATGGCGCGCATTTTCTGGTCCGCGGCGGCTCTTTCGAAGTGGCCGAAGGAGGAGCCAAAAGCCGCAATGTCGTGATCGAATTCCCCTCCTATGAACAGGCCGTCGCCTGCTACCATTCTCCCGAATATGCGGCCGCCATTGCCGCACGCAAGGATGCCGCCTTTGTCGATCTGATCATCATCAACGGCTATGACGGGCCGCAACCTGCCTGAATAGAAGGATTCACCCCATGACCGATCATTCAGCCCCACCCTTGCGATTGATTGTCACCGGCGCATCCGGTCGCATGGGCCGGATGCTGGTCAAAGCCATTGCGGACCATCCGGAGACTGTGCTGGTGGCCGCTCTGGATGCCCCGAATTCTGCCCTTTTGGGGCAGGATGCGGGTCTTGTCGCAGGTGTGGGTGCTTTGGGTGTGACCATCAGCCCGGATTTTCCGGATTCGACGATCAAAGCCGATGCGATGATCGATTTCACCATACCGGCCGCCACCCGCCTTTATGCCGAACTGGCCGCACAGCATCATGTGGCCCATATTATCGGGACCACGGGCCTGTCTGCCGATGATCTGGCTTTCATTGCCGAACAGGCACGCCGGACCTGTATCATCCGGTCAGGCAATATGAGCCTGGGGGTCAATCTTCTGGCGGCGATGGTGCAAAAAGTGGCGGCGGCGCTCGATCCGAGTTTCGATATCGAAATCGTCGAAATGCACCACCGCATGAAAATCGATGCCCCGTCCGGAACCGCCTATTTGTTGGGCGAGGCCGCGGCCGCAGGCCGCCAGATTGCACTGGCAGACCATTCGATTCGGAGCCGTGACGGTGAAACCGGCAAGCGGCCCGAAGGCGATATCGGTTTTGCGACCCTGCGCGGCGGCACCGTGATTGGTGACCATTCGGTGATTTTTGCCGGCAATGGCGAACGCATTACCCTGTCCCATCATGCCGAGGACCGCAGTCTGTTTGCTTCCGGTGCGGTGAAAGCCGCGTTGTGGAGCAGGGGCCAGCCTGTTGGACTTTATTCCATGATGGATGTTTTGGGTCTTTCTTGATAGTGGATGGCACCACAACGATTTGAAAACGGGGTTTTGCGCGATGGAACGGCTTCTGGTTCTGGTACGGCATGGTCAGAGTGATTGGAATCTCAAAAACCTGTTCACCGGTTGGAAAGACCCCGATCTCACCGCCCAAGGCGTGAGTGAAGCCAAAGCGGCGGGTCAACGCCTGAAAGCCCTCGATTTGCATTTCGATATGGCCTTCACCTCCGATTTGACCCGCGCACAGAAAACCTGCGGGCTCATCCTGTCGGAAATGAACCAGTCATCCATCCCTGTTACCCATAACCAGGCCTTGAACGAGCGTGATTATGGCGATCTCTCAGGTCTCAACAAGGATGATGCCCGCATCCGCTGGGGCGAGGATCAGGTTCATATCTGGCGGCGGTCCTATGATGTGCCACCGCCCAATGGCGAAAGCCTGAAGGATACGGTGGCCCGTGTCCTGCCTTATTACTGTCAGGATATTCTGCCGCAGGTGCTGGCTGGCAAACGTGTTTTGGTTGCGGCCCACGGCAATTCCCTGCGGGCTCTGGTCATGGTTTTGGATCGGCTGTCACCACAAACCATTCCGTCGATGGAGCTGGAAACCGGTATTCCGCTGATCTATCGGCTCAACGCCGATTCAACCGTGGCCAGCAAAGAGGTCTCTCACGCCTGATCGGCCTCTTTGATATAATCGGCCCACACAGCCTCTTTAAGCGTGCCCACAAAGGCTGTGTGTTGCGCCAAAGTATCGGCATCAAGCCGATTGGGCAGGGGCTCGGGACGCGTGAGGGCTTTTTGGCGGGCCACAGGTTCAAGTGTATTTTTATTTTGCACCACCGGCTCGCTCCCCAAGCCCAGATCGGTTTGCCGCCCGCCCAGTAATTCCAGATAGACTTCGGCCAGAATTTCGGAATCCAGCAAGGCGCCATGCTTGGTGCGGCGGGAATTGTCGATACCGTAACGCTGGCACAAGGCATCGAGACTGTTGGGTCCGAACGGATGGCGGCGGCGGGCCATCACAAGGGTATCGATGATCCGCTCCTGGGCAATCGGAGGATGGCCCAATTGTGCCAGTTCGTGATTGAGGAACATCATATCGAACGAGGCATTATGCGCGATCATCGTCGCATCGCCGATAAATTCGATAAAGGAAGCGGCAATGTCTGCAAAAAGCGGTTTATCCGACAAAAATGCCGCTGACAGACCATGGACCTTGAAAGCCTCTTCCGGCATGTCGCGTTGCGGATTGATATAGCAATGAAATGTCTGGCCGGAAGGCAGATGGTTGATCAGCTCGACACAGCCGATTTCGACCACGCGATCTCCCGATTGCGGACTCAATCCGGTTGTTTCCGTATCAAAAACAATTTCACGCATGGGTCGGATGATCTTTCTGGTTCAGCATGGCGCTTGCGACCGTTCCGGTCTGATGCCGATAGGTTTCGATAATCTGTTGAACCTGCTGTTCGGCAAATTCCAACCCTTGCGAGGTATCAACCAGACAATCGGCCTGTTTGCGTTTTTGATCGTCGGGCCATTGTTTGGCAAGAATAACGTTAAACTGCTCTTCGGTCATGGTTTGCCGTTCCAGAACACGCTGTCTCTGTATATCCGCTGGCGCTGTGACCACACAAATCGCATCGACCCGTTGTTGACCGCCTGTTTCAAACAGCAATGGGATATCCAGCACAATCAACGGGGTCTGTTGCCGGGCGTGTTCACGAATAAATTGCTGTTCAGCCGCACGCACCAAAGGATGGATGATGGCTTCCAGATCCTTCAACGCTTCAGGATGGCCCAAAACCTGCGCCCCCAAGCGTTTGCGATCAACAACGCCATCACTCACCGTACCCGGAAACCGCTGTTCGATCAGATGGGCCGCGGCACCCCGATACAAGGCATGCACTGTGGCATCGGCATCATAAACCGGCACCAGATGCTTTTGAAACATCGCACTGGTCGTCGATTTCCCCATGCCGATCGAACCGGTCAAGCCAAGCACAAAGGTCATACGGCAATCAATCCCTTTTGTTGCAGGAGCCGAAGCAGTTGATCGATCGGCAGACCCATAATGGTACTGCGCGAACCTTCGATCTGCGCGAACAAGCGGACCCCGATGCCTTCGATGTGATAGCATCCGACACTGCCAAACACTGTCTCACCGGCCTCATCGAGATAAATTTCCAAATCTGTGGTCGCCCAGTGTTTCATTGTTAAATCAGCCACATCATGGTTTTCAGCCTCGATCTGTCCGCCAAAAGCCAGACAAAGGGCACTGGTCAACCGGTGCTGTCGTCCATTCAGGGCTTGTAATTGTGCCAAAGCATCCATTCGATTGCTGATCTGATGGAAAATCCGGCCTTCGCAATCAAGCATCTGATCCGAACCGATCACCCAGTGATCAGGATGAGCATGCGAAACCGCCAAAGCCTTGGCGCGCGCCAGTCTCGTCGCCTGTTCCGGTATAGGGCTATTTTCGTGCTTGAGATTGAGCACGCGTTCATCAACCCCTGCAGGAATACTGACAAAATCCAATCCGGCTTCGACCAACAGCCTTTGTCGGGCCTGGCTTTTTGAAGCGAGGATCAGTGGTTTGTCATGGAGCCAGATCATTATTGCGCCATAAGCTGGTTCTGCCGCTCTTTGTACAGATCGATAATGGCGGCGGCTGTTTCCTCGATAGAACGGCGCGTCACATCAATAACCGGCCAATTGTTTTGCTGGAACATCCGGCGTGATTGCGACACTTCGGAACTGACGGCCTGCCGGTCGACATAAGAAGTATCATCGGAGGCATTGAGCGACAGGAGACGGTTTTGCCGGATTTGAATGATCCGTTCCGGACTGGCAATCAAACCGACCACCAAAGGCCGGCGCACCAGTTTCAAATCGGGCGGGGGTGGAATATCCGGGACCAATGGGACATTGGCGGTTTTGATGCCGCGATTGGCCAGATACATGCTGGTTGGTGTTTTCGAGGTGCGGCTGATCCCGACCAGAATGACATCCGCGCTTTCCAGATCATCCGGCAATTGGCCGTCATCGTGCAACATGGTGTAATTGAGCGCATCAATGCGTTTGAAATATTCGGCATTCAAAACATGCTGTGCGCCTGGGCGGTGATTGGAAACTGTTCCCAGATAGGATTGGAACAGCGCCATGACCGGATCGAGCACCGACAGACAGGGGCAACCATGTTCACGACATACCTGTTCGAGTTTTTCCGATAATTCGGGTTCGACGAGCGTATAAAGGACAATTCCGGGGCTTTCTTCCAATTCATTGAGCACACGATCCAATTGCTGGGCGGTGCGCACCAATGGATAGACATGCTCGATCGCCGATATGCCAGTATATTGGGAAGCGACCGCACGCGAAACAGCAATCAGGGTTTCACCGGTTGAATCCGAGACCAGATGCAGATGGAAATAACTGCGTGTTGTCACTTGTCCCGATCCTTCTTCCATTAATGCGTCTGTGGATCACTGTGGATAGCAGGGTATAACCCGGCTCCTTTTGATCCGCGCCTGTTTCACGTGAAACAAACCCCTTTGAATCATCCCCAACCCAAAACAGCAAGGCCTTGAAGAACGGCTTCTTATCAACAGCGCGGGCGACCAAAAGGGCTCCAACAAATTCACAAGGCTAACCAATTGTTTTTATTAACTGAATCTGAAGAGAACAAAAGCATCCTCATCACTTATCGACAGGTTAGCATCGGGAATGAATCTTTGTCTGATGTGGATGGTTTGTGTATCAATCAGAATCACTGGTTTGAGGTGCTCAAACAACAACATCAAAAGATTCTTTATATAAGAATCATTTAGAAGACCGATCAGGGGATAAGTCAGATGAAGCCAATTTTACAGGTTTTGGATGGTCAAACACTCAAAAGACCGCCAATCTGGATCATGCGTCAGGCTGGCCGTTATTTACCCGAATATCGGGCTTTGAGAACCAAAGCCAAAAACTTTCTGGATTTCTGCTATCGTCCTGAAATGGCAATCGAGGCGACGTTACAACCGATCCGTCGTTATGGCTTTGATGCCGCAATATTGTTCTCGGATATTCTGGTCATTCCCGATGCATTGGGACAGAAAGTATCTTTTCAAGAAGGGGAAGGTCCAAGGCTGGAGCCCGTACTGGGTATGGATGATCTGGATCGTTTGAAGCCGGAAGTGGATCTGGAACATCTAGGACCGGTCTTTGAGACCATCAGAGGGGTTAAAAGCAATCTCTCTGCATCAACAACGCTGTTGGGGTTCTGTGGCGCTCCCTGGACCGTAGCGAGCTATATGGTTGCGGGAAAAGGGACACCGGAACTGGCCCCTTCCCGTTTGAAAGCCTATGCCGATCCTGTATTTTTTGCCCGATTGATCCAGAAACTGGAAGATGCCTCTGTGGCTTATCTTCTCAAGCAATTCGAAGCCGGAATTGATGCCGCCCAAATTTTCGAGAGTTTTGCCGGTGCTTTGCCTGCCAATATGTTGAACAGGTTTTCATTCGAGCCGATCCAGCGCATCATTGCGCGGGTGCGGGCCGAACGACCGGATGCAAGATTTATTGTCTTTTGCCGTGGCGCGGGAGCCCGTCATGATCAGGTTGCCAAGGCCACCGGAGCCAATGCGGTTGGGCTTGATTGGGCAGTTGATGAATTATGGGCCGCCAAACATGTTCAGAACCAGTCAGCGGTACAGGGTCATCTTGATCCTTTGCTGGTTGTGAATGGCGGTGACATGATGGATCGTCGCGTTGACGAGATCATCGAGGCTTTTTCAAAGGGACCGCATATTTTTAATCTTGGCCATGGTATTGTGCCGGAAACATCACCCGATCATGTCGAACGGTTGCTGAAACGTGTGAGAGGTTAAGGTGATGAGTGAAACCACATATCTGATCGTCAAATCGATCCATATCATTGCTGTCATCAGCTGGATGGCGGGTATGCTCTATCTTCCACGTTTGTTCGTTTATCATGCCGAAAATCAGGGCAATTCTGCTTTGACTGACACGTTCAAAGTGATGGAGCGCCGTTTGTTGCGGTTCATCATGACCCCCGCAATGATCGTTAGCTGGATTTTCGGTCTTGCCATGGTGATCAGTGCCGGCTGGCTCAAAGCGCCATGGATGCATGCTAAACTTCTGCTTGTGCTGATCCTGAGCGGTGTTCATGGTTGGTTGGCTGTTTGCGTGAAACGATTCGCTTCCGATCAGAACCTCAAATCTGGACGTTATTTCCGCTTTGTGAACGAAATTCCGACTGTTTTGATGATTGTGATCGTTGTTTTGGTCGTGGTGAAGCCTTTTTAACGAGGGGCTTGTCTGGATCAGCAAAAACAGCTATCGATAGGGCGTTCCCTTTAATCGTGAATGAGTCCTCGCCCTAAAGAGGCCGAGCACTCCAGTCTGATCGATTACGGAACAGAGAACCCGTAAGTCCCCCGGTTCTCTGTCATGCATTCAAATGTCTTTCCCCATGCCAGAGCGGATCACGAATCCGTTCTCAATCAGGCGATATCAATGCCAGAGATTAAACTCAAAGACCTTAAAGCCAAGGCCCCGACCGAATTGCTTGCTTTTGCAGAAGAGCACGAGGTGGAAGCCGCCAGCACGATGCGCAAACAGGAATTGATGTTTGCGATTTTGAAACAACTTGCCACCAATGACATCGATATTATCGGTGAAGGCGTTGTGGAAGTTCTGCCCGATGGCTTTGGCTTCCTGCGTTCCCCTGATTCCAACTATCTGGCGGGACCGGATGATATTTATATTTCTCCCTCGCAAATCCGTAAGTTCAGCCTGCGAACGGGCGATACGGTGGAAGGCGAAATCCGCAGTCCCAAAGAAGGCGAGCGCTATTTCGCTTTGCTCAAGGTCAATACGATCAATTTCGAGGATCCGGAGCAGACCAAACACAAGGTCAATTTCGACAACCTGACCCCGCTCTATCCCAATGAGCGGTTGAAACTGGAAATCGAGGATCCGACCCGCAAGGATTTTTCACCCCGTATCATCGATATTGTCTCGCCGATCGGTAAGGGCCAGCGCGCTTTGATTGTCGCGCCGCCACGCACCGGCAAGACCGTCTTGTTGCAAAATATTGCGCAATCGATCACGTCCAATCATCCAGAATGTTATCTGATTGTGTTGCTGATCGACGAGCGTCCTGAAGAAGTGACCGATATGCAACGCTCGGTGCGTGGTGAAGTGGTATCGTCCACCTTCGATGAACCCGCTTCACGCCATGTGCAAGTGGCCGAAATGGTGATCGAGAAGGCCAAGCGCCTGGTCGAACATGGGCGCGATGTGGTGATCCTGCTCGATTCGATTACCCGTCTGGGTCGGGCCTACAACACTGTTGTGCCATCATCGGGCAAGGTGCTGACCGGTGGTGTCGATGCCAATGCTTTGCAACGGCCCAAGCGTTTCTTTGGTGCCGCCCGTAACATTGAAGAAGGGGGTTCGCTGACCATCATCGCGACCGCTTTGATCGACACCGGAAGCCGCATGGATGAAGTGATCTTTGAAGAATTCAAAGGCACCGGCAATTCCGAAATCATTCTCGACCGCAAGGTCTCGGACAAGCGGGTCTTCCCGTCGATCGATATCACCCGCTCGGGGACCCGCAAGGAAGAGCTTCTTGTGGCTCCCGATACGCTCAAGAAAATGTATGTTCTGCGGCGTATTCTCAATCCGATGGGCACAGTCGATGCCATTGAATTCCTGCTCGATAAACTGCGCCAGACCAAGAGCAATGGTGAATTCTTCGATTCGATGAACACCTGATCTCATCGAATTACAGACATTGAAAGGAACCGGACATGCAGCGCGAGACCATTTTTGCGCCTGCATCCGGTTCCGGCAAAGCGGCCATCTCGATTGTCCGCATCAGCGGCCCCAAGACTCGATTCGTACTCGAAACGATCGCCGGATCTCTTCCCAAGCCCCGTCAGGCCACTTTACGGATCATCAAGGGATCTGATGGTCCGATCGATCGGGCCTTGATTGTCTGGTTTCCCGCACCCCACAGCTTTACCGGTGAAGATTGTGCGGAATGTCATCTGCATGGCTCCTTGGCTGTTGTCAGGTCTTTGTTGTCCTGTTTGTCAGGTTTTGACGATTGCCGCTTGGCCCAACCGGGTGAATTTGCCCGTCGTGCTTTCGAGCATGGCAAAATGGATCTGTCCACCATCGAGGGATTGGCCGACCTCATCGATTCGGAAACGGAACGTCAGCGCAAACAGGCCTTGCGGCAGATGGAAGGCGGTTTGTCATACCGTGTATCGGAATGGCGGCAATCCCTGTTATCGGCCATGGCACTGGTTGAAAGCGATATTGATTTTTCCGATGAGGGGGATATCGAGCCGGAAACGGCCAGACATGCACAACGATTTATCGCCGGATTGATCACCGATATCGAAGGGGTTCTTGCAAAGGCCCATCAAGGCCAGCGTCTGCGCGAGGGGATTGTGCTGATTGTTGCAGGCCCTCCCAATGCTGGAAAATCGACTTTGGTGAACGCTCTGGCCAATCGCGATATTGCGATTGTGTCATCCATTGCGGGGACAACCCGTGATCTGATCGAGGTGCCGCTTGATCTGGATGGTTTGCCTGTGGTGCTGATCGATACAGCCGGATTGCGTGACAGCACCGACGAGATCGAAAGCCAGGGCATTGCCAAAGCCCGCCAGCGTGTGGCGCAAGCCGATCTGGGTCTATGGTTGATGCCACCCGGTTTTAACGAGCAACCCCCGATTGGCCCTGATTGGATTCGTATCCGAACCAAAGCCGATCTGGGCTTAACCGACCATGAAAATCTCGCTATTTCGGTTTTGACAGGTGCTGGCATGGATGGCTTGCGCGATCGCCTCAAGACTGAAATCGAACAGCGTTTGGGATCAGGTGATGCTTTGATCACGCGTGAAAGGCAAAAACAGGCCTTGACGCGGGCTTTGCTTTCTTTAATTCAGGCTCGGAAAGGTTTGGACCAGGGTCGTGATACGGAACTGATCGCCGAGGACCTAAGATTGGCCGCGCGGTATTTCGGGGAGATCATTGGCGTGGTGGGTGTTGAAGCCATGCTGGATACTTTGTTTGCCCAATTCTGTATCGGTAAATAACAGGGATTTGCACCTCTGAATGTTTCACGTGAAACATATCTCGCTAAACGGCTCAAATGACTCAAGATTGTCTTGGTATCATGACGAATGAACGGGAAGTCGATGTCCGATTTTTATGATGTGATTGTCATCGGTGGGGGACATGCGGGTACCGAAGCCGCGGCGGCGGCGGCGCGGATGGGCGCATCGACGGTTCTGATTACCCATAAATTGGACACGATCGGCGCGATGTCGTGCAATCCGGCAATCGGCGGATTGGGCAAAGGTCATCTGGTCCGCGAGATTGATGCGCTGGACGGAGTGATGGGATTGGCCGCCGATCGTGGCGGTATCCAGTTTCGCGTCCTGAACAAGCGCAAGGGTCCCGCGGTCCGTGGTCCGCGTGCGCAGGCTGACCGCAAACTTTATGCACAAGCGGTGCAAAATCTATTGTCCGAGACAGAGAATTTGACCTTACATGCCGCTGAAGTGGCTGGCCTGATTGTTGATGATGCCGCGATTTGTGGTGTGACGCTTGCTGACGGGTCAGTGATCCGGGCGGGTGCTGTTGTCATGACCACAGGCACATTTCTCAATGGCTTGATCCATCGTGGCGATGAGCGCGAGGAGGCCGGTCGGGTCGGTGATCCTCCCTCAAAGAGTTTGGCGCTCAGTTTGCGTGCGCTTGGTTTTAAAATGGGACGTTTGAAAACCGGCACACCCGCCCGTCTTGATGGCCGGACTATTGATTGGAGCCAGCTTGAACGGCAGGATGGTGATGAGGTTCCAGAACCGTTTTCCGCTCTGACCGAGGCTATCACAACGCCGCAAATTGCCTGCGGGATTACCTATACCACGCCAGAAACCCATCGGATTATCCGCGAGAATTTGCATCGTTCGGCCATGTATAGCGGACAGATCGAAGGTCGCGGGCCGCGTTACTGCCCCTCTGTCGAAGACAAGATTGTCCGTTTTGCCGACCGCGACCGCCACCAGATTTTTCTTGAGCCGGAGGGTCTGGATGATCCGACGGTCTATCCGAACGGTTTATCGACCTCTTTGCCTGCCGATGTGCAGGAAGCGTTTTTACGGTCGATCCCCGGTCTGGAACAGGTTGTGATAATCCGTCCCGGCTATGCGATTGAATATGATTATATCGATCCGCGCGAATTGTCTGCGACGCTCGAAACCAAATCCCGCCGTGGTTTGTTTCTGGCGGGTCAGATCAACGGCACTACCGGTTACGAGGAAGCCGCCGCCCAAGGTCTATTGGCCGGTATCAATGCCGCCCGTCGCGCGCGTGGCGAAGAGGGTGTGATTATCGATCGCGCCCGTGCCTATCTGGGTGTGATGGTGGATGATCTGGTCACCCATGGTGTGACCGAGCCCTACCGGATGTTTACCTCGCGCTCGGAATACCGTTTGAGTTTACGCAGTGACAATGCCGGCGAGCGCTTGACCGATTGGGGCTTGTCGGTTGGCTGTGTGCGTCCCGCGCGGGCTCATCATCACCAACGCGTCCAATCGGAATTGGCCACAGCCCGTGCTTTGGTCGAAGGGTTGAACATCACGCCCAATGAAGGACGCGCCAAGGGGTTGAATATCAATCTCGATGGCATCCGCAGATCGGCCTTTGACCTGCTGGCCCATCCCGACATTGAATGGACCCATCTGGCCGAAATCTGGCCTGCATTGTCCGCAATTAAACCCGCTATTATCGACCGCATCAGTTCTGATGCCCGTTATTCGGTTTATCTCGACCGCCAGAATAGGGATATTGAAACGTTCCGTGCCGATGAGAATCTTCTTCTGCCGGAGGGTTTTGATTTTACCGGCCTGCCGGGTCTTTCAACCGAATTGCAGGTTAAACTTGTCACCGTGAAACCCTTGACGGTTGGCCATGCGGCGCGGATCGAAGGGATGACCCCTGCGGCGTTGACCCTTTTGGCCGCCCATGCCAAACGGCAACGTGATCGCGATTGTGCGGCTTGATGTCCATGTCTGCTGATAAATTACACGCATTGTCTCTCTGTCCTGTTTCACGTGAAACAGAACAGCGGTTGGATCAGTTGGTCGATCTGTTGCGACGGTGGCAGACCATCAAGAATTTGGTGGGTCCAAGGACGCTCGACGAGGTTTGGACACGCCATATTGCCGATTCTCTGCAACTGGCTTTTTTGCGCCCCGATATCCGCCGATGGGCTGATTTCGGTTCCGGTGCGGGTTTCCCCGGTTTGGTTGTGGCATGCACATGGGCGGATCAGGATCGCGAAATGCATCTGGTCGAGAGCAATGGCCGCAAGGCGGCTTTTTTGCGCGAAGCCGCCCGCACACTCGGATTGTCAGTGGTTGTCCATGATTGTCGGGTTGACGAGGCGATGCCCGCCCTTTTGTTGCGTGACATCCAGCTTGTCTCAGCCCGTGCATTGACCAGTCTGGATAACCTGATCGAGATGGCCGAACCCCTGTTGAAAAAAGGGGCTCAAGGCTTGTTTCTAAAGGGTCAAGATGTAGATAATGAATTGACCAAAGCCACTAAATGTTGGATATTCAGGGCGTCTCTACTGCCTAGCAAGACTGATCTTGCAGGCCGCATTGTCAGCCTGACACAGGTTGCCAGAGTTGAGAGCGAGCAGGAGCTCTGATCGAAATGACCATACTTGCCAATTGCCTTCGTCCGGTCGGATCCGCCCCACGGGTTCTCGTTGTCGCCAATCAGAAGGGCGGCGTTGGTAAAACCACCACAGCCATCAATCTGGGCACTGCGCTGGCGGCTATTGGCGAAGATGTGCTGATCGTCGATCTTGACCCGCAGGGCAATGCCTCCACCGGGCTGGGTGTGGCACGCAAGGACCGTCGTGTGTCGACCTATGACGTGTTGGTGGGGACAGCCAGTCTTGACCAGGCGATTTTGCCGACCGATGTGCCGCGCCTGATGGTCGCACCGTCAACGCTTGATCTGTTGGGCGTTGAAATGGAGATTTCCTCCGAGAAGGACCGTGCGCACCGGTTGCGCCGTGCTGTGCTGGTGTTGCATGAATCGCGGATTGCCGCCGGTCTGCCGCCTTATTCCTACATTCTTGTTGATTGCCCGCCTTCGTTCAATCTGTTGACCATCAATGCCATGGTGGCGGCCGATGCTGTGTTGGTGCCGTTGCAGTGCGAGTTTTTCGCGCTCGAAGGTTTGAGCCAATTGCTTAAAACCGTCGAGCAGGTGCGTTCCTCGCTCAATCCGCGTTTGACGATACAGGGCATTGTGCTGACCATGTTTGATCCGCGCAACAATTTGTCGGGCCAGGTCGTCAAGGACGTTCGTGATTTTATGGGAGACAAGGTCTATGACACGGTCATTCCCCGCAATGTCAGGGTCTCTGAGGCCCCTTCATACGGAAAGCCTGTCCTCCTCTATGATTTGAAGTGCACGGGATCCCAGGCCTATTTAAAATTGGCCTCGGAAGTGATCCGTCGTGAAAGACAGGCCGCTGTTGCGGCTTGAGGATGAGACCGGAAGGAATATTGTCAATGGCGGAAGAAACACGATCACGCTTGGGCCGTGGTCTCGCTGCCCTTATGGGTGATGTCGGTAGCGAAACGAATGAGTCCAGTCGCAACCGTTCAGGAACACGCAAGGTTCCGACAGAGTTTCTCCGTCCCAATGCCCGTAATCCGCGCAAGACCTTTGAAGAGGTCGATCTCGAGGAATTGGCGGGTTCGATCCGGGAAAAGGGTATTATCCAGCCGATTGTGGTGCGCGAACAGGCCGGTCTGGCCGATGTGTTTGAAATCATTGCCGGTGAACGCCGCTGGCGGGCCGCCCAACGGGCCGGTTTGCACGAAGTGCCGATCATTGTCATCGAAGCCAGTGATCGTGATGCGCTCGAAATGGCCATTATCGAAAACGTCCAGCGTGCCGATCTCAATCCGATTGAAGAAGCCGCCGGTTACGAGCGGTTGATGGCAGAATTCGATTATGCGCAGGCTGACCTAGGCAAGATGATCGGCAAAAGCCGTTCGCACATTGCCAACACCCTGCGTTTGATGAAATTGCCTGATAGCGTGAAAGAATTGCTTCGTTCGGGTCAATTGTCGGCAGGCCACGGGCGGGCATTGCTGGCTGTCACCAATCCGGAACAGGTGGCCAAACTGGCTGTCGAGCGCGGATCGAGTGTCCGTGATCTCGAAAAGCTCTCACGCCAGCCTGTTGATGGGCAGGGTGACGAAAATCATACGCGCCCGGTGGCGCAAAAGGATGCCGATACAAGGGCCATCGAGAAGATTCTAGAAGATCAACTCGGCATGACCGTCAGCATTACCCATATTGGACAGGGCGGCGAATTGAAAATCCGCTATAAGACACTCGATCAGCTGGAAGATCTCTGCCAGAGATTGCGTCGCTAGGGCCTAGCCCCGTCGTTTGGCCGCAAGCGAGAGTTGCAAACAGCACCGTGACAGGATGCTGTCTGCCAAAGCAGGTGTTTTGCGCGCCATGGTCTGGGCTTCGAACAGATGGGCTATCGCGGTCTCCAAGGCCTCGCGCTTCCAGTGCCGGACTTGCTGTTCGAATGCGTTTTTCCGCTTGAAATGGATGCGAGAGGCTTGGGTAATGGCCGCCAGGTCCTTGCCCTGATCCAAAGAGGCGCGGGATTGTTGCAACTGCATGGCATGGCGCAATAAAGCACCGACAATCATACCGGCATCCATATGTTCGGCCAGACACCGGCGAAGCATTTCATCGGCATTGCCGCTGGCCCCGACAAAAACCGCATCAATCAACTGATCGAGATTCACCGTGCCGGTATCAGCCATCATGGCATCGACATCGGCCAGAGTGATACGAGTGCGGCCCGTCACATAAAGAACCAATTTGTCGATTTCGTTGCGCGACATCAAACGGTCAGCGCCCAAACGCTCGATCAGAACCTCTTTGGCCTCGCGATCTATCTGTAGGCCGTGCTGTTTCAAGCTCTGGTCGACCAAATCCCCCAGACCTCTTCCCTCGTCGCTGTAACAAGGCAAGGCGGCCGCCGTGGAGGCTTTTTCGACCAGACTGCGCAGAGGGCTTTTGGGTGTCAATTCACCCGCTTCAAGCACGATCAGCACATCACGGGGTGGAACAGCGCAGAGTTGTCCGATGGCTTCGGCCAAAGGATTGCTTCCCATCCGAACCCAGATACTGCGCTTGCCGCCAAACATCGGAACGGTATGGGCTTCATCGACCAGCCGCATGGGATCACTGGCCAGCTGGTCGCCATCCATACGGATCAACTGGAACGGGTCATCGGGATTTTCAACAGCAGAGCGCGCCAAAAAACGCGCCCGCTCGGAAACCAGACCGTGATCCGGCCCATAGATCAGAACGAGGGGATAACGCGGATCGGGTCGCCTGAGAAAACTCTCGACTTCTCCCGCTTTGAGTGCCGTCATCGGATCATTTTTGGTTGAGCAACAGGGTGGCAACCCGCGTGCGGATTTCCTCTGCCATGGCTTGTGCCACACGGGTTTCAGCATCGCGTCGGGCGCGGGCCGCTGAAAAACGTTGGGACATCCGGTCATAGGTGGCCGAGGAATTGACCACACCATTGCCGATTTCCGCACCTGTATCAGTCCGGGTCAGGGTAAACCGCACAGAAGTGAGGACGGAGCCGACATCCGCACGGCCCGACGAGGAGTCAATCACCGGTGTCGAGAGGGAATTGGTGGCCTTCATCGTCAGCTTGTAGCGTGGTTTGCTGGGCAAAGTGCCGCCATTGAGTTCAAACAGCACATTCTGGACCAGAAAATGACCCAAACTATCCTGCATCGGCTCGACATCCACCAAAGCCAGTTCACTGGCAATGGTGGTGTTATTCTTGCCGAATTCACCGTTGAGGGGACGGAAACAACCCGCCAGCGCCAACGCCATCAAGCCTGTGATGATGATTTTAGAGGTTTTAGACGACCACATTGACGATCCTTTGCGGAACAACGATGATCTTCTTCGGAACCTGATTGTCCAATGCCTTTTGCACCGCGTCGAGTGCTAAAACAGCCATCTCAACGGTTTTTTGATCAGCATCACGGGCAATCGTCAGATCAGCGCGTTTCTTGCCGTTGATTTGAACAGGATAGGTGAATTCATTCTCGATAATCAGACTGCGATCGGCCACAGGCCAGGCCGCTTCCGCGACAAGACCGTGACCACCCAAGACCGACCAGCACTCCTCCGCCAGATGCGGCATCATCGGAGCGACAATCTGGACCAGAATCAATCCCGCTTCGCGCAAGGCTGTAACAAGATCCTGCGAGGCCGGACCCTCGCATTCGGCCATTGCCGATTGCAGGGCGTTGGATAATTCATAGACATGGGCCACGCAACGGTTGAATCGCAGGCGCTCCACATCATCTTCAGTCCGGGCCAAAGCACGATGGGCCGCTTTGCGGATGGCCAAAGCGGATTGTTCCTTGTGATCGGCGGTGTGGCCATCTTCAAGGGTGGCAATATCGCAGACCACACGCCACAAACGCTGGACAAAACGGGCCGCACCCTGCACGCCTTCTTCGGTCCAGATCACATCGCGTTCGGGCGGGGAATCCGACAGCATGAACCAGCGGGCAGTATCGGCCCCGAAACTGCCGATAATGTCATCCGGATCAACGGTATTGCGCTTCGATTTCGACATTTTCTCGATGGCGCCGATGCTGACAGGCGTGTTGTCGCTCAAACGGCTGGCCTGACGCTGGTTGCCTTCGGTCAGGATCGAGATTTCAGCCGGTGAAATCCACTGCCCATCGACATCCCGATAGGTTTCATGGACAACCATGCCTTGGGTGAACAGACCCGCAAACGGCTCGTCGATGCCCGCATGACCGGTCTTGTGCATGGCACGGGTGAAAAAGCGCGAATAGAGCAGATGCAGGATCGCGTGTTCGATACCGCCGATATATTGATCGACCGGCAACCAGTGATCGACCGTGGCAGGCACGGTCGGATCGGTCTCGTTCCATGGATTGGTGAAACGGGCGAAATACCATGATGAATCGACAAATGTATCCATCGTGTCGGTTTCACGCCGCGCCTGCTTGCCGCATTGCGGGCAACCGACATGTTTCCAGGTCGGATGACGGTCGAGCGGATTGCCCGGCACATCGAAGGTGACATCATCGGGAAGGACAACAGGCAGATCTTGTTTCGGGACCGGAACAGTCCCGCAATCATCGCAATGAATGACCGGAATCGGGCAACCCCAATAACGCTGGCGGGAAATGCCCCAATCGCGCAGGCGGAAATTGACCTTGCGTTTGCCGACCGGCAAGCCATCCAGCATGGTCGCTTCAAGACGTTTGGCAACCTCTTCGCGGGCTTGGGCGGGAGTCATGCCGTCCAGAAAGCGCGAATTGATCATCACCCCGTCGCCGTCATAAGCAACATCGGTGACGGAGAATGTGTCAGCAGAACTGCCTGTCGGGCAGACAACCGGAGTAACACCCAAGCCATAGGCATTGACGAAATCAAGATCGCGCTGGTCATGCGCCGGACAGCCGAAAATAGCGCCGGTGCCGTAATCCATCAAAATGAAATTGGCAACATAAACCGGCAATTCCCATGACGGATCAAAGGGATGTACGGCACGGATGCCGGTGTCGAAGCCCTTCTTGTCGGCCTTGGCAATGGCTTCCTGCGCGGTGCCGATGCGTTTGCATTCCTCGATGAAAGCGGCCAGTTCGGGATTGTTCAGCGAGGCGGCCCGCGCCAGCGGGTGATCGGGTGCCAAAGCCAGAAAACGGGCGCCGAACAGCGTATCGGGCCGGGTTGTATAGATATCAAGCGAGGTATCGCTATTGGGGACTGTGCCCGATTGCAGGGCAAACCGGACCGAGAGACCTTCCGACCGGCCAATCCAGTTTTGTTGCATGGTGCGGACTTTTTCGGGCCAGCGGTCGAGCCCGTCCAGCGCATCCAGCAATTCTTGCGCATAATCGGAAATTTTGAAGAACCATTGCGTCAATTCGCGCTGTTCGACCGGTGCGCCCGAGCGCCAGCCGCGTCCGTCGATCACCTGTTCATTGGCCAGCACGGTCTGGTCGACCGGATCCCAATTCACTTTGGCGGTTTTACGGTCGATCAGACCGGCTTTGAGGAAATCCAGAAACATATGTTGCTGGTGGCGGTAGTAACGCGGGTCGCAGGTCGCCAGTTCGCGCTTCCAGTCCAGCGACAGTCCCATGGACTTCAACTGGTCTCGCATGGTCGCGATATTGGCATAGGTCCAGGCGGCAGGATGGGTCTTGTTGGCCATGGCTGCATTTTCGGCAGGCATGCCGAATGCATCCCATCCCATCGGATGCAGAACATTGAAGCCGCGTGCCCGCTTGTAACGCGCTACCACATCGCCCATCGCATAATTGCGCACATGGCCCATATGGATGCGGCCGGACGGATAGGGAAACATTTCTAAAACATAGTATTTGGGACGAGGATCATCATTTTGGGTTTCAAAAAGTGATTTCTGGTCCCAGATGCGCTGCCATTTTGGTTCGGCTTCACGCGCGTTATAACGCTCGGCAATCATGACTTTGCTAACACCGTCTCGAATCAGTCAAAGG
>CANGOE010000010.1 GCA_947455455.1 Hyphomicrobiales bacterium | reverse complement strand
TAATTTTAAAAATATTTTTTGCTAAAATATTTTATTTTTTCTTGAAATTATAAACTTTTAAAAATAAATAAAATTATAATATATAATAATAATTCAATCAGCTATAAAATTTGAATTATTATTTATATAAAATAAATTTTAATAGAAATTTTACTAAATTTATTATAGTATAATTATATTTTAATATCTATACTATTTTATATTATTTAAAATATTTGATATAGGTTGAAAATATGAGATTTTTGCATAAGAGATCACGCCAAAAGGAGAGTGAATAATTAATTCTGAATATGTTATACATGAGAATAGATGTTTAAATCATGTGTGGGTGTTTTATAAGAGAATGTGTGGTCTGGCAGGTTTTATAGAGTTAAACGGGTTTAACGCTCTACTCGCGCAGGACATTGTATCGCGAATGGGCAATACCCTTGCCCATCGCGGGCCTGATGATGATGGCATCTGGATTGATGACGAAGCCGGAGTAGCGCTGGCCCATCGCCGCTTGTCGGTGATCGACCTCTCGACAGCCGGGCACCAACCTATGACAAGTTGTGACGGGCGGTTTGTGCTCGTCTACAATGGTGAGATCTATAATCATCTCGCACTGCGCGGAGAGCTTGAAAGCACCCGTTATGATGCATTTCCCCGCCCGTCATGGAAAGGGACATCCGACACTGAAACCCTGCTCATGGGCTTTGCTGTTTGGGGCATCAAAGCCACAATAGAGCGTTGCATAGGCATGTTTGCATTTGCCGTGTGGGATAAAAATGAGCGGAGTCTCACATTGGGGCGGGATCGGCTGGGTGAGAAGCCACTCTATTACGGCTGGCAGGGTGATGGCGAAAATGACTGCTTTCTGTTCGGGTCGGAATTAAAAGCGCTGAGGGTCCATCCATCCTTTCGTGCGGATATCAACCGCGACGCTCTGGCACTTTTCATGCGCCACAATTACATCCCCGCACCACATTCGATTTATCAAGGCATTCACAAACTACAACCGGGGCAATTGCTCACACTTTCTGTGGCAAGCAAGACGATTAAGGTTGAGACATACTGGTCGATGGCCGGGATTGCCGTGTCAGGCAATCGGTCCCCCCTCACGGGCTCGGCTGAGGACATTGCAGACGAGCTCGAAGGCTTGCTCCGATCTGCGGTCAAGCAACAAATGTTGGCAGACGTCCCGCTGGGAGCTTTTTTGTCCGGTGGCATTGATTCCTCGGCCATCGTAGCCCTGATGCAATCCCAATCCGCCAGTCCGATAAAAACCTTTACGATCGGGTTCAGTGAGCAAGGCTATGACGAGGCCGGATACGCCAAAGCAGTTGCGGCCCATTTAGGAACCGATCATACGGAGCTCTATGTCACACCGGATCAGGTGCTGGATGTCATCGCCCGATTGCCCAAGCTGTATTGCGAGCCCTTTGCGGACTCGTCGCAAATCGCCACAGTCCTCGTGTCCGAACTCGCGCGCCGCCACGTCACCGTTTCGCTTTCCGGTGATGCAGGCGATGAATTGTTTGCGGGCTATAATCGTTATATTTTCACCCAAAGCCTTTGGAACAAACTTTCACGAGTGCCGCGTGTGCTTCGGCTCTTTGCAGCAAGTATAATTCGTTCTATTTCTCCTTCTGTGTGGAATTTCATACTCGGACCCTTTGAGAATGTTCTGCCCCAATCCTTTAATCAAACAAATATAGGCCTCAAACTCCACAAGGGCGCGCAGATTCTGGATTTTCAAAGGATCGACGATCTCTATTTCCGGTTGATCAGTCATCTAGATCCTGCTGAGGTGGTCATTGGAGGGCAAGAACCTTTCACCGTGATGCAAGACAATGAATTCTCGCTTTCAGGGCTGGATGATGTCCAGCGGATGATGGCAATGGATAGCCTGTCTTATCTGCCTGACGATATTCTGGTGAAAGTCGATAGGGCTTCGATGGGTGCATCTCTGGAAAGCCGCATGCCGTTTCTTGATCATCGTGTCGTTGAATATGCATGGCGTATCCCGCAATCCATGAAGTTGCGGGATGGGAGCGGCAAATGGATTTTGCGGCAGGTTCTCTACAAATATGTTCCCAAAGAACTGATCGAGCGGCCTAAAATGGGCTTTGGCGTGCCAATCGCTGCGTGGTTGCGCGGACCGTTGAGGGATTGGGCCGAAGCCTTGCTGGATGAAGAAAGATTGAAGCGCGAGGGTTACTTCCATGTGGGACCTATCCGCACCAAATGGGAGGAACATCTCTCCGGCAAGCGCAACTGGCAGTACCAATTATGGAACGTTTTGATGTTTCAATCCTGGCTGGAAAGCCAGTCAGCCTCGATTGAACCCCCTCGGCATGCCTTTGGAGATAATCAATGAAGATCTCTAATGGGATGAGGGCAGATATTCTGATAAATCAATCGCGTTGTGGGAATTGGATACCGTACGGGATGCTTTGAAACGATTGAAGTGAACCCTCCCCATGCTTGACAGTCTTGTGATGAAAAATGGCCTACGCGTGACGTTGGTGACAGGCTCGCTTGGCAGTGGGGGAACCGAACGCATTGTTTTATGGCTGGCCGGTGCACTTGCCCAAGCGGGACATAAGCCGACAGTGATGACACTGCATGATGCGACGGCAGATTTCTATGACATACCTCCAGAGGTCCCCCGCATCAAGGCTTCGCAAACGATCGGTTCGACCTATCGCTGGTTCGATCTGGCGGGACAATTCCGCTCGATAAAAGTCTTGCGCCACACGCTTTCGGAAAGCGCACCGGATGTGGTGATTTCGTTTATAGATTCGGTGAATGTACAGGTCTTGCAGGCTCTCATCGGCACAGGCATCCCTGTGATCGTGTCGGAACAAACCGACTGGCGTTACCATCCCGTCAGCCTGCGATGGCGCCTGATGCGCCAATTGCTATACCCATATGCTCACAGTGTGGTTGTGCTTTCCAGCGCGCTGGAGAAAGAAGTCACGCATCGCCAAACTTTGTGGCGGGGTGTCCGCATACCGAATCCGGTTCCTCGCATCATGTGCAAGGACATTGTAAAACCTGAACAATTCGGACAGTTCACAGTCATGGCCATGGGGCGATTGGCGCCTGAAAAGGGTTTTGACTTGTTGCTTCACGCATTCAGACAGGTTGCAGATGACTTTCCCGATTGGACATTGGTGATCATCGGCGAGGGGCCGGAGTTGGCTAACTTGTTCAAGCTCATCGAACACCTTGCACTGGCAGACAGGGTTTTCATGGCAGGCGTTGTCTCCCCGCCATTCGACTGGCTTCATGCGGGTGATCTCTTTGTATTCAGTTCTCTCTACGAGGGTTTCGGCTTGGCATTGGCCGAAGCAATGGCTTGCGGGCTTCCTGTCATCAGCTTTGACTGTCCCAGTGGGCCCCGCGATATTATTCGTCATGGGATAGACGGACTGTTGGTGCCTCCGAACGATGTGAATGCACTGGCCGGTGCGATGAAAAGTCTGATGGAAGATCCCCTGAAGCGGGTACAGCTTGCACAGCGAGCGCCCGAGGTCTGCGACCGCTTTGCGCCGGATCTGGTTTTTGATCAATGGCACAGGCTGATTATATCTGCAGTCAATGGAACAGCATGAAGCATTGTCGGGTTAAGGGCCAAGGGTAAGAATGAACCAAAAGGGCTTGTTGGTTCTCTTCCAATTCATTCGGCCCGATTCAATCAGGGGCTTTCATAGCCGAATTTTTCAATTTCAAAACGGCATGTCTCGGTAATGATTTTTTTCGCCAAAGGTGCCTGCGCAAACATTTCACCGGCTATGGCATTGGGCGGCCGAAATTGCCCTTTGGCTTTTATCCGGGAAAAAATGTCCGAGAGCCCTTTTAATTCATTGAATTGATTTTCTAGTTTTAAAATGTCGTCATTGATGGATTCATACTTGATATAAAAATCGATGATTTCTTCATGTCCGATAAAATATTGTTCCAGATTTTGTTTGAAAGCTGTTCCTTGGGAGACACAAAAATTTTCAAAATCCTGGGGCGAATAATCGACTGTCTGGGTTGTGAAAAAATATCGTGAAATGGCCATGTCATAAGGGTTGCGGACGATCGAAATCTTGAAGGCGCTTGACCACTGGCTATGTCCCAATCGCTCCTTGACCAGTGTCGCAGGGATATGGTTCCAGAATTTCAATGGCTTGCGATTTTGGATGAGTTCTTTCCAGATCCCCAAATTGCATGTTTTCATGACCTCGACAATGGACATGTGATAATTTTGAGGCCCCCGAAAACTCAGGCTTGCGCGGATGGCTTCATCCGTGTCGGTAATAGGAGTGATGATCGAGGTGTCATCAGTGAAATTTGAAAGTGCAATTTCAAAAGATGTTCCCGCAACCTTTCTGGGTTTTAAAAACAGTAAATTGGGTTGACTGATCAAAATCAATTTAAAGTCCGCGAATGAATTGAATGTGCAAGAATTAAATCGTTTTTAAAGTTAAAACCACAGTTCAGTTTTAAAACTTTAACAACTATTAATCCGAATAAGCATGCATTTCTATAATATTGCCATTAATCACTGTCAACAAATTCAGAATCTCGGCTCCCTGTCGTGAACAGCCATACCGTGATGCAACAGAATGATACCAGTATGAGAGGTGAAATCATCATCATATAGCGGAAGACATCAAAGGAATGTACAAGCCCGACAAACAAAACAAACGAGAAAATGGCAAGCAATGTTGCCGCCGCCAAATTCCCGCAAGGTGAGGGGGTGGAGCTGTTTTTTGTGCCTCTTTTAAACCCAATCAAGACCAACTTGCACATGCCGAGGCCGAGAAGCAGGGGGTAGATCCAGTTGAACAAGAGAGGTTTGAAATCGTAATAGGAGATCCGGTCGTCCTTGTGCCTGAGGCATTCGGTTTGCAGTCTCTCGAAGAAGGCGCTTCGTTTCAGGCCTGCCTCCAACGGGTGGCAGTCGCTGATATGGATGCGATGGCGAAAGAAAGGAGAGGACAGCGCCAGTCTGAACTGGCGCATCAACCGATTTAAAACCATATCCGGCGCGATCAGAGCGGCCCAAGCCGTGGTTGAGAGATAATAATTGGCCTCTTTATCGGGATCATCCTTGTATTGGTTTCTGATCGTGCGGCCTAGTTCGCCATACATACAGGCATCACCATTAAAGCCCAATGCATCCCAACCTTGTGGTCCGTCTTTGAGGATTTGTTCAATCTGCGGCCGGATGTTCAGTCTGTCTTCCAGTCCTCGTTCAAATCCCAGATCAAGGACATTGAGATTGTTGCAGAAGAGGGTTCTGGGTCCGAAGGTTTTTGCGGCAAGCCGATCATATGATGCTTTCTGATGCAGATCGAACAGGTGAAAGGGTGTGGCGGATAGACAACCGACCAGCAAGGCTAAGACTAGCGGTTTGCCTGCTAATTTTTGTCGCAACATCAACGCCAAAACAGGCGGAAGCGCCAATGCGGTCAAAAGATAGTGTGGCTTGATCAGGATCAGCATGAAGCCGATGAAAGTGACACCCGCCAGTCCGGCATATTGCATCCGCTTTTCGGTCGCGTGCAGTGTCTTCCACACCAAGACAAGTTGCAGGGCCAATACCGCAATAAACATGATTTCGGGCAGTGCAGAATGCATCAAGGCGAGTTGGGCGGCGTTGAAATCGAAACTGATCAGTCCGAGCATCAATAGGCCCATGGCCGGTATCGCTCTGGAAGCCGGCAAACGATCCAGCCTATGCCCGCAACGCCACACCACCCATCCCGCGAATAGATAGGTGCCAGCCAATAACAGCATCTGTGCGTCAAGCACGCGAAGATAATGCGTGCTGTCCTGAATCAGGCCAGTCAGAAACAATGGGTACACAAAGCCCCGCCCATACCATGCGGTGAAACCCTGCCCGGTCTGCCAATCAGCCAAGGGGCCAAAATAGCCGATTGAATCCGGCCAGAATACAAAACCCCGCCCGCTCGAAACCAGATTGATCAAGGCGGCAAGGGTAATCACCACGACCAGAAAGTCACAGATTCTGGGTCTGGTGATCGATAGAAACAGATTTTTGAGTAGGCTTCCAATCATGATTGCTAAGGCATTGTCTCGTCGGGGCTGATGACACTGCGATCAAGCCTCGCCGGATTGGCAGGATTTTTCATCCTCCGCCGGCAGAACGCTTGGATCCCAGACATGGCCATGGCAGTGCTACTTTTTCGGCGCGAACAGGTAGAACAGGCGCTTGGTTTCCTTTCGTCCACGGGCCACGCTGTCAAGGATCATACCGCATTGCAGTGACATGGCCGCAAGCAACATCATCGAAGCACATAGCACCGCCGTCGGCAGTCGGGGAACCAGCCCCGAATTCAGGAATTCGATCAGGATCGGTAACGACAAGCCGATGGAGGTGAGCGCAAGAACCGCGCCTATCAGGCCATAGAATTGCAGTGGGCGCTCCAGCATATACAGACGCAAGATGGTCATCAGGATCCCCCAGCCGTCCCGATAGGTCGATAATTTACTAACCGAACCTTCCGGACGCGCGCCATAGGGTGTGATGACTTCCCCGACCGGCATCTTCAGTTCCAGGGCATGGATCGTGAGTTCGGTTTCGATACCGAAGCCGTCAGACAGAACAGGGAATGATTTGACAAACCGGCGCGACAAGACCCGATAGCCCGACAGCATATCCATGAATGAACCACCGAAGATCCGGCAAACACTCTCGGTCAGGACGCGGTTGCCCCATTGATGGCCGCGTCTATATGCAGTCCTGATGGTTTCAGAGGGTGTTTGACGGCATCCAACGACCATATCCAGCTTATCATCGATCAATTTGTCGATCATGCTTTTCATGCTGGCAGGATCATAGGTCAGATCGCCATCAACCATGACATAGACATCGGCATCAATGTCAGCAAACATTCGCCTGACGACATTGCCTTTGCCTTTGACAGCGACATGGACGACATCCACACCCTTAGCGCGTGCGACGTCTGCCGTGTTGTCGATTGAGCCATTATCGAACACCGTGATGCCAATGCCCGGCATGGCCGAATGAAAACCGTCAATCACGGCTCCGATTGTTCCAGCCTCGTTGTAACAGGGTATCACAAGGGCCACTCGCAGCTGTCGATAGAGATGGTCGGATTGCATGTCTTGGTTCCGATTGTCATGCTATTGGATGTTTAAGTGCTCTGAATGACAGATGAGCGCATCCATGTGAAGCGCCCGATCAAACAGCATTTGCTTTTCCGATGCTAAAACACAGGTCGGAGCGGGATAGATTGCATTGTAAACTGTGAATATAGGGGGATGTATTTTAAAAATGTCGCAATATGCATTTTTATTGAATAAATTATAAATTTGCTTTAAATGGATCTCTATGTGTTGATTGAGCGGATTAATATGAAAATCGCGACAAACCATCTTCCTGTTTTTGCGACATTTGAAGGACAGCGGCTGTCGGATTGCAAGGTTTGGGATCTGACTCTGGCTTTTGCCGATCTGCAAGCCAAAGGGTTGGCCGACACCAAGCGTACGGCCGAACGCAAGATTGCCAGTTTGGGTTTTTTACCCGATATTTTGACACCGGACACTCTGCGCGACGAACTGGGTCGCCCGCCGATTGCCCTGGTGCTGGATTGGGCCATCGAGCAGGCGCGTCGCAGGCGGGACAGGGTTCTCTTCGTGCAAATGGGCCGCTTGCCTGATCAGGCACCGTGCCTTTTTGCCAATGATGCCAGGGAAGCTCGCTTCTGGATACCATTGCCTGATCGGCAATCTGATACGGTGCAGTCCGCATTGCATCTGTTGCAAAGCCATATTGGCAACGCCATTGCGGTGTTTGCACATGGTGAACTTGTCACGATGTTGGACAAGCTGGCCGGGTCCGACACCCTGCATATGTGTCCGCAAGCCTATCAATCTTCCATGCCCGTGATTGCAAGCCTATCGAAACCGGCCGGTTTGCAAACAAGTCCTTCGCCGCATCTCAAACGGCTTGAGGCCGAGAGCATCCATATCTTGCGCGAGGCTGTCGCCGAGGCCCAAAACCCTGTCATGCTCTATTCCGTCGGCAAGGACAGCGGCGTGATGCTCCATCTGGCCCGCAAGGCTTTTTATCCGTCACCCCCGCCGTTCCCGCTGTTGCATGTCGATACAGCATGGAAATTTCAGGACATGTATCGGTTCCGCGATGCGATGGTGCGGGAAACAGGCATGGAATTGCTGGTCCATATCAATCCCGAAGCGATCGAGAAGAACATCAATCCTTTCGATCACGGCTCGTCACTCCACACCGACATCACCAAAACCGAAGGCCTGAAGCAGGCGCTCGACAAATATCGTTTTGATGTGGTTTTCGGCGGGGCACGACGCGACGAGGAGAAGTCCCGTGCCAAGGAGCGTGTCTTTTCTTTCAGAACCAGCTCGCATCGTTGGGACCCCAAAAACCAGCGGCCGGAATTATGGAATCTCTACAATACGCGTAAAGCACCGGATGAAAGCATCCGGGTGTTTCCCCTGTCCAACTGGACCGAGCTCGATATCTGGCAATATATCTATCAAGAGGGGATACCGGTTGTGCCGCTCTATTTTGCCAAACCCAGACCGGTCATCATGCGCCCGGACATGATCATGATGGTTGATGACGATCGCTGTCAGATTTCTGATGGCGAGACGATCCAGATCCGTAAAGTGCGCTTTAGAACCCTCGGTTGTTACCCGCTGACAGGTGCTGTCGAATCCGAGGCCGAAACCCTCGAAGATATTTTGCTTGAAACGATCAATGCCCGCCAATCCGAGCGTCAGGGCCGCAAGATCGACACCGACAGTTCCGGCTCGATGGAAAAGAAAAAGCAGGAGGGGTATTTCTGATGGCCCGCTCCAAAATCTCCCGGACTTCCCCGAAGACCGTTGCAAGAACCCATTCGGTTGCTGACTGGATCAAGCATCAAGCCAATATGGATTTACTGCGCTTCATCACCTGCGGCAGTGTCGATGACGGCAAAAGCACGCTGATCGGCCGGCTCTTGTGGGAAACACAGCAAATATTCGATGACCAGATCAATGCACTGCAAGCCGATTCAAAACGTCATGGAACGCAGGGCAACGAAATCGATTTTGCATTGCTGGTCGACGGGCTGACGGCCGAGCGCGAGCAGGGGATCACCATTGATGTGGCTTATCGGTTTTTTGCCACGCCAAACCGCAAATTCATTGTCGCCGATACACCCGGCCATGAGCAATATACACGCAATATGGTGACTGGTGCCTCCACGGCCGATGCGGCGATCATTCTGATCGATGCACGCAAAGGCGTTCTGGCACAAACCCGCCGCCATGCTTTTCTGGCATCCTTGATGGGCATCAGGCATGTGGTTTTGGCCATCAACAAGATCGATCTTGTCAATTATGACAGGACTATCTTTGATGCCATCCATGCCGAATTCAAATCATCTTTCGATGCATTCGGGTTCAAGACAGTTGTTGCCATCCCTTTGTCCGCCCTGAAGGGTGACAATGTGACAACCCGCTCGGCCCGCACGCCGTGGTATGTCGGCCCGACCCTGTTGGGCTGTCTGGAAACGCTGGCGATCGAGCATCCTGTTGACACGCAAACGGTCTTTCCGGTGCAGTGGGTCAATCGTCCGAATGCCGAATTTCGGGGCGTTTCAGGGACTTTGGCAAGCGGGCATATTGCTGTCGGCGACGAGGTTCGTGTGACAGCCTCCGGTCAAACCGCCAAAATTGCCCGCATCGTCACTTCCGATGGCGACTTGGCTGTTGCGACAGCCCGGGATGCTGTGACGCTGGTGCTGGATAGGGAGGTCGATGCATCCCGTGGCGATGTGATCGGACGGGCCAACCAACCTTTGGAAATGACCGACCAGTTCGAGGCGACGATCATCTGGTTACATGACGAGGCGGGGCTGATCGGCCGGAATTACGACATCAAGCTGGCCAATCAATGGGCAGGGGCAAGCCTGACGAGCCTCAAATACAGGATCAATGTCAACAGCCAGGCCCATGAGACATGCCGTCAACTGGGTCTCAACGATATCGCCGTTGCCAATCTGGCGCTGGGCAAACCAGTGGTCTTCGCTCCCTATGCGCAATCAAACGTATTGGGGGCCTTTATTCTGGTGGATAAACAAAGCCATGTGACCGTAGCGGCAGGGCTGATCCGCCATAATCTCAGGCGCGCACAAAATGTGCATCGGCAGGCCTTGGGCATCAGCAGGCCCGATCGCGAAAGGATGAACGGCCATGCCGGTAAAGTGGTCTGGCTCACCGGCCTCTCGGGGTCCGGAAAATCGACACTCGCCAATGCCCTTGAAAAGGAACTCTACGCACAGGGCAAGCGCACCTATATTCTTGATGGCGATAACATCCGGCAGGGCATTAACAGGGATCTGGGATTTACAGAGGCTGATCGTGTGGAAAACATCCGCAGGGTGACCGAGGTTGCCCGTTTGATGATGGATGCCGGCTTGATCGTAATCACGGCGTTCATCAGCCCGTTCCGTGCCGAACGGCAAATGGCCCGCGAATTGATCGGGCCGGACCATTTCTTAGAGGTCTTTGTCGATACGCCGCTGGCTCTATGCGAGGAACGCGACCCCAAAGGGCTTTACAAAAAGGCAAGGACCGGACAACTGCCCAATATGACCGGAATAAGCAGCCCCTACGAGGCTCCGAAAAGCCCCGATTTGATCGTTGATGGGACTCTTGGGGATTATTCCGAAACTGTCCGGTTGCTGGCGGCCAAGCTGTAAAAGGCGGAAAGGGTTGGTCTCATGGCTGTTCCTGTTTCAGCGGCATGGGATACCGGCTATCGAAATAGACTATAAGGGATCAATCAATTTTGACTGGTCCCTCTCATACGCTTGGAATTTCTATGGTGCCTCGGTTTTCCAGAGACATGTCCGTTCTTGGCGGGCAGAGATTTTTCTTGTTGCTGGTTCAGACTGTGACGTCGGTTCTGGTATCGCGTACACTTGGGCCGGATTCCTATGGAGCCCTTGCCTTTGCAATGTCGATCGTCGGGCTCTGTGCTTTGCCGGCCATGAGCGGGATGGCTCCTTTGATGGTGCGGGAGGCGGCGCAATGCAAGCAGACACATGACTGGTATTCATTGTCTTCTATGCTGTCCAAGGCAAATATATGGACTGCTGTTATTTCCATACTGGCTATTTCAGCAATTATCTTTTGGTCTTTTTATTATATAGATGTTGAAAATAGAAAAATTTCATTAATTTTAAGTGTGCTGTTTATCCCGCTTATTTCATATACGGTGATCTATTCATCAGTCCTGCAGGGGTTCGGACAAGCAATATATTCCCAATCACTGGAGTGGGTGCTGACACCATTCATTTATCTATCTATTATTTTAATATTGTGGGTCAATCAATATCTGACAATAGAAACAGCAATTATTGGTTCTTTATTGTCGATATTTATTTCATTTATATTGATGATTAGGAAAAATGTAAAAATATTATCCAATCTATCAAAAGGTCATTTCAACTTAATAGAATTGTTCAAATCCAAACCCGATAGGAAATGGCTGGTTGTTTTTTTGCCATTTCTGTTTTTGAAATTGGCAGGATCGTTGAATAACTATATTCCTTCTTTAATGCTCGGCTTGATGACAAGCGATTATTCACTCGGGATTTACAAAGTCTCTGAAAGCATTTCTTTAATGGCTTCATTGCCGTTGCTTTTAATCAATATGCTCATTGGTCCACGGTTTGTAGCATTATATGCAGTGAAAGATTTAGCAGGAATTGAAGATCTGGGTAAAAAATCAGCCCGGATCACTTTTTTATTATCAGGTCTATTCATTATAATATTGGTTATTTTTGGCCACTCTATATTGGAGTTATTGTACGGAACGTCTTATATCGGGAGCTATAACGCGCTGATCATTCTGTCCTTGGGGCAGTTGGTGAATGTCGGATGCGGATCAGTCGCGCTCATACTGAATATGACGGGGTTTGAACGCGATAGTATGAAGACGTTGATGCTTTCGACATTGCTGAATATCGTATTGTGTCTTGTGCTGGTCCCTTTATGGCAGGAAATCGGCGCCGCAATGGCCTCAGCGATCTCGTTAATGCTCTGGAATATGGGCTTGGTGCGGTTGGTGCGCAAGCGACTGGCCATTCGCATTGCCATCGTCTGAACGTTTCTTGAGGTGCGCCAATGATCCCGAAACCCAATTTTTTCATTATCGGCGCCCCGCGTTGCGGCACAACGGCATTAAGTGAATATTTGAAGTCACACCCCCGGATTGGCTTTTCGATCCCCAAGGAACCACACTTCTTTGCGTCCGATTTGCCTAATTTGCGGTGTGTCGAGCATGAAAGCGATTATCTCAAAACCTGCTTCGGCCACTTGGAGGGCGGTGAATACGCGGCAGTTGGCGAGGCCTCTGTCTGGTATCTCTACTCGAAGGAAGCCATCGAGCAGATTTTGGCATTTGATCCCAATGCCAAATTTATAGTGATGATCCGAAATCCACGGGATATGGTTCAAGCGCTTTATGAAAAATACATAGAATCGCTTCAGGAAAATTGCTCGAGTTTCGAGAAAGCCTGGCATCTCCAAAGCCAGCGCAAGCTGGGAAAGCAGATCCCGAAACACTGCAAACATGCGTCTATGCTGATCTATGCCGATGTTGCCAGAATGGGTGAGCAACTTGAGCGGGCCATGAAACTGATACCGGCAAATCAATTGAAACTGATCGTTTTCGATGATTTTATCTCTCACACCGGTGACGTTTATCGCAGTGTGCTTGATTTTTTAAATGTTCCCGACGATGGCCGGAGTGTATTTCCGAGGATCAACGAGGGACAACAAGTCAAATTGAGATGGTTGTATCAAGAGATTTCTATCCCGAACCCTTGGTTGATGAAGATTGTTGGTTTTGTAAAACGGCTTTTGCATATCGAGCGGTTGGATATTCAACCCCGTTTGCGGCAGTTATTTGTCGCCAAGCGCGACAAAAAAGCAGTCCTTTCAGCTCAATTGCAAGATGAAATGCGTCAGGAATTCTCCAATGACATCTTGTTGCTTGAAAAATTATTACAACGCGATTTGAGCCTTTGGATGGGCGGGCCCAGATAGGGCACTGCGTGCACACATCGGTTGATCTGTATCGGATGTGTTCACCGAATTGGGTCGGTGAGCGTCAGGCTTGGGCGGTATCCTGCTTGTTGAAACACGATATATCCGAAAGAGGTCGACAAGAATTTTCCACTGATCAATCTGTCTTTTGCCTTCTCGTGGCTTTAAAGGCGTGCACTTTACAAGTCGCGATAGCAATCTCGCTTCTCACGAGACGTGATAGCGGCGGGCAATCAGCATTTGCGAGAGGCTGGTGAGTACCAGCGTGGCTGTCATCAGGATAAAGGAAATCGCGCCGCCGAATGGCCAGTTGTTCTGTTGCGAAAACTGGCCGTAAACCAGCGTGCCCATCATCTGGAATTTGGGGCCGCCCAGCAAAGCCGGGGTAGCATAGGCGTTCATTGCCAGAATGAAGGTCAGGATACTGCCGGCCAGGATGCCGGGCATTGCCAAGGGCCATAAGATCCGTCGCGCCATTACCAGAGGCGTGGCACCCAGACTGAAAGCGGCCTCCTCGGTCGAGCGCGCAATGCCTTCCAGCACGCCTTGCAGTGTCAAAACCATATAGGGCAGATTGACGGCAATAATGCCGATCAGCACAGCCGCTTCCGTATACATGATCTCGATCGGCTGATCGATCCAGCCAAACCCGATCATCAACTGGTTGAAAGCGCCTTTGTTGCCCAGCGAGACCATCCAGCCCGCCGCGCGCACGGCATTGCCGACAAACAGCGGCAGGACGACGAGAATCACCAGCAGATTTTTGAAGCGCGACTGACTGCGCGCCAGTACATAGGCCAGCGGAAAACCAAGGACGAAGCACACGACCGTGCAAATCATGGCAACCCGCACCGTGCGCAACAAAACCGAGGAGTAATATGGGTCGGTGAAAAATTTGATGTAATTGTCGAGGGTCAGCGCATCGACCATGAATTTGCCCGGCACAAAGGCATTCAGGCTGTAGCGGAACAGAATGGCCATCGGCACGAGGAGGCTCACGGCCACAAATACTGTGGCCGGACCGATCAACAGCGAGGCCGTAAGGCCCCGCTGTGTCTGTGCGGATGAAGGGGTCATGCTCAGGCTTTGAACACCTTGTCCCACCATTCCTTGATCACCGCATCATTCTTGGCGATGTAGTCGTAATTCAGGTCTTTCAGGCGCTTCATTTCATCAGGTGTAAAGCCGATACGCTTCTGCAGATCGGGGGCAACCACGGCGTTGGTGACCGTCGGATTGTAGCCCATGTCGACAGCAAAGGCCTCCTGCGCGCTCTTTTCGAGCATCGCATTCAGATAGGCATAGGCCGCATCCTTGTTGGGGGCATTCTTGGCAATCGAGAAGCCGGAAATATAGAGAGGAATCCCTTCGCTCGGTGCCGCAGACTCCACAGCAATGCCGGAATTCTGCCATTGCACGGCGCGGGCTTTCCACATGATGCCCATGCCGATTTCTTCGGTTTTGAGCGCCTGTGCAAACGCCTCATTGGTCGGATACACACGGATGCCGGCTTTTTTGGCGGCCATCAGCACGTCTTTGGCTTTTTCGAAATCGGTCATCGAGGCGCCATTGGTGGCGGCCAGCGAAGCCGCCATGACGACATAGATATATTGAATGTCGATCACGCCGTTTTTGTTGCCCCATTTCGGATCGAACGCATCCTTGAAGCTGGTCGGGGCGGGTGAAATCATCTTGGGATTATAGACAACCACCTTGCCCGAATAGATCTGCCCGATCCCGTATGGATATTTCATCGCGGGCAGGAGGTTGGCGGCATTGGGAATTTTGGAGTAATCGAGCTTTTCGACAACCTCGGCCTCGTTCATCTCGAACATATTGGCGGAGGAGAAACCCTGGATATCCGTGGTGCCGCGCGGCAGGCGCTTTTCGGCCACCATCTTGGCGCGGCGCGGCGCATCCGATGCCTGATCCTGCACGCTCTCGATGCCCTTCGGCTTCAGGATGGGGTCTTCGATGTTTTTGGTCAGCAGGCGGGCGTAGTCCCCACCCCAGGTGCCGACGACGACTTTGGCTTGTTGCGCAAACACCTGCGAGGTGCCTGCCGCCGTCAGGGCCATTGTGCCAGAGGCCAGCGCGGTCATCTGCATGAAATGGCGGCGGTTCAACAGCATTGGGTTATGCTTGGTCATGATACTTGTCCCCCTTGCGAGATCGAGCCTTGATTGCGTGGATAGGTCAGACCGGCCGATTGAGCCCAACCTATCGTTAATGCGTCCCCTTCGGAGGGTTCGATAAACCCGTCGCGATTGGCCATTTGCACCACCATCTTGGTGGAGGATCCCAAACGGACATGCGCATCAATCGAGGAGCCCAGATAGGATACAAATTCCACCGTACCGGTGAAGTGGTTGTCCATGCTGTGCGCCTGATCACCGATCACAAAACGTTCGGGCCGCAAAGCCAGACTGGCGGGGCCTGAAGCTCCCGTATCAAGGACTTTGAACACCAACCCATCCTCGGTCTCGAACCGACCGGATCGGGTAATGACCCCCTCGTTGAAACAACTGCGGCCGATAAAGGAGGCAATGAAGCGGTCGGCAGGCCGCTCGTACAGATCGCGCTTGGTGCCGATCTGTCTGACATGGCCGTCCTGCATCACCACCAGCCGGTCGGCCACGGTCAGGGCTTCTTCCTGGTCATGGGTTACCAGAATGGTCGTCAAACCGAGTTTGCGTTGCAATTCGCGGATTTCGATCCGCACTTCCTCGCGCAATTTGGCATCGAGATTGGACAGAGGTTCGTCGAGCAACAAGACATCCGGCTGGATGGCGAGCGCACGCGCCAGAGCGACACGCTGTTGCTGTCCGCCCGACATTTGGCGGGGATAACGGTGCCCCAGATGGTCGAGCCGGACCATGCGCAAAGCATCATTGACGCGCTTGCCCATCTCGGATTTTTCGACCTGTCGCATTTCAAGCCCGAAAGCGACATTCTCGGCCACCGTCATATGCGGAAACAGCGCGTAGTTTTGGAACACCAGCCCGCAATTGCGTTTCCAGGGCGGCTTGGCCGTCACGTTCTGATCGCCGATATGGATCGACCCGGAACTGGGTTCGACAAAACCGGCGATCATCCGCAAGGTGGTGGTTTTGCCGCACCCGCTGGGGCCGAGCAGAACAAGAAATTCGCCATGCGGTACAGCCAGAGACACAGAATTCACGACGGTCAGATCACCATAACTGCGGGTTAGACTGTCGAGCGAAAGTTTGGCCATTTAAACCACCCGTGACAATTTGACGTAATGGTCGGTGATCAGCAAAGCCGTGGCAATCAGGGCAATTTGCAGGACCGAGGCGGCGGCGACGGTCGGATCAATTTTCCATTCGAGATATTGCAAGATCGCAATCGGCAGGGTGGTCCGGCCCGGTCCGACCAGAAACAGCGACATTTCCAGATTGCCGAAGGAATTGACAAAACCGAACAAGGCGGCGGCAACAATGCCGGGGCGGATCATCGGCAGGGTCACCCGATAAAAGGTTGTCAAAGGCGGCGCACCCAGATTGGAAGCCGCTTCCTCGATACTGCGATCCAACCCCTGCAGATTGGCAGTGACCAGACGCATGGTCCACGGAATCACAATCAGCGTATGGGCCAGAACAAGCCCCCAGAACGAGCCCATCATCGGATAGCCGGTGGCAATCTCGGTTTCGATCTGGAACACATAAAGGGATGTGCCCAGCACCACGCCCGGCACGATCAGAGGGGCAAGCAACAGTCCGTTGGCAATGTTGCGGCCCTTGAACGGATAGCGCACCACAACAAGGCTGGCCGGCACGCCCAATACCAGCCCCAGCACAGTGGCCAGACAGCCGACCTGCAAGGACAGCACAAAGCCCTGTGCAAAAACCTTGTGATCGGCAATCGCGAGAAACCACCGCAAGGAATAGCCATCGGGCGGAAAGCTCGGAATCTCTTGCGCAAAAAACGACAGCCAGATCACAAAGACCAGCGGAAGCAGAATATAGGCCATGGCCAGACTGGCTGTGCCTTTCAAGGCCAGACGACCAAACCAACCTTCTCGCAACGCCAGCATCTGCATTTCCGGTCAACCCGCCTTAATGGGTCAGGGTGTTTTTGTGGAACCGTCCGGCTTTCATGATCACCGAGAGATCGCGACCCTGATTTTGCATCAGACCCAGATTTTTGAGCGGATTGCCATTCACCAGCAACAGATCGGCAAAAGCACCGGCCTTGATGGTGCCCAGCTTGCCCTCCATCCGCACGATCTGCGCACCAACCGTGGTGGCAGAGCGGATGATATCGATGGGCGACAGCACTTCGGAGCGCAACAGGAATTCACGCGATTGATCCACCTGCAACTGGCCAAGCAAATCCGAACCGTAGCCGACAGGGACACCGGCACGCTTGCAGATTTCGAGTGATTTCAACGCGCCGTCGATCACCAGATCATTCTTTTCCAGCATCTCGGCCGACATGCCGAATTCGGCCGCGCGCTCTTTCATCGCATAATAGGCCACCAGATTGGCGATCAGGAACATGCCTTTTTCGGCCATCAGTTTGGCCGCAGGCTCGTCGATCAGATTGCCGTGTTCGATGGTGCGGACACCGGCATGGGCGGCGCGGGTAATGGCTTCGGGCGTATAGGCATGGGCGCAGACATAGCGGCCAAAGGCATGGGCCTCTTCTACCGCCGCACGGGCTTCTTCCATGCTGAATTGCAGGCTGGTCAGCGGATCATAGGGCGAGGCGACACCGCCCGACATCATGATCTTGATCTGGTCGGCACCCTGACGCATCTGCTCGCGTGCCGCGCGCCGCACCTCGGTCACGCCGTCCGAGACATTCATGGTGTAGGACATGGCATTACAGCAATGGCAACGCAGGCCGTAATCGGTTCTGCGGCGCGAATCGGAGTGTCCGCCTGTCGGGCCGATCGCCTGACCGGCAATAAACAGACGCGGACCCGCCACATCATGGCGATCCACCGCCTCCTTGATGCCCCAATCGGCCCCGCCGGTATCGCGCACGCTGGTAAAGCCGCGATCGATCATCCCCTTCATCAAGGATACCGCACGGGCTGTCATCAGGGTCAGGGGGACGTTTTCCATGTTGCGGATGGAGACATCGCTCAAGAACACATGCACATGGCTGTCGATCAAGCCCGGCATCAAAGTCTGCCCGCCGCAATCGATCACCGTGGCGCTGTCGCTTTTGATCGGCTTGTCCGACACTTCGCGGATCAGATCATTCTCGACCAGCACTTCAAAACCGCTTTGCACATCACCGAAGGAGGGTTCGAGCAGTTGGAAATTCTTAAACAGATAGTGCGTCATGCCGGGGACCCTTTTGCACAAAACGTTTCAAAGCCAATACATTTAAGGGCCTGCTTTTCGATATGTCCAGCAGATAATATCAGCACAACCGGCCACAGGCTCCGCGCGGGTTCAAACAGAATGTGGCCATGAAGGACCGATGACCTGCAGGTTAAAGACCAGATGGCGTCGGGACAGGCGGCCTTTCCTCATATTGGGGGGCTTGATCGCAGATGTCATGCCACGGGGCTTTGGACGAGGCGAAAATATGGGCCGAGACTTTGCCTTCGATCGCCGTATCGATCGTACCCACTCGCAATCTGATGGTGTCAACCAGAGCGGGCCGGATGCTGTACAGCTGTGAGCCGCATTCGGAACAAAATACGCGCTCGAAATCGGCATCGGTCTTGTAGGATTTGAGATATTCCTGGCCCTTGGTGATTTTGAACCGTGATTTGGACACAGAGGTGACAGCCGCAAAGGCACTGCCGCTGGCTTTTCTGCACCGCGCGCAATGGCAATAATCGATGGCTGTTACAGAGCCGGGCACTTCATAGGCCAGCTTTCCGCACAGACAGCCTCCGGTGATGGTGCGATCCATATCCAATCCTCCGTATTTTGAAGGTCCAGTATGGACGGGGCTTGTGACGAGTCAATTCTGGCCGAAGCCGCATCCGGCAACTGTGCCATGCGTGCGCGTTCCCACATTAAGGATTGACCTTTGTGCGTCCATTTGTTTGTCTGGTTGAATAGCTGGCCAATAGAGCGAGTTTAACAATTGGGGACGGACGCGTAAGGCATGAAATACGGTCTGCAGTTCCGCGATGTATTTGCGGCTTGGGAGTTTTTACTCGAAGGCTTGGCTGTTACGCTGGTTTTATCGGTGTGCACGATGGTTTTGGGGTTTTTCCTCGGCCTTGCCTGTGCTTGCGCCAAAACCTATGGCGGCTCGCGCGCCCGACAGGCGGTGACGGTCTATATCGAGACCATCCGCAACACCCCTTTGCTGGTCCAGATCTTTCTGCTGTATTTCGGTTTGCCGTCGCTCGGCCTGCGTCTGGAAGGGTTTGATGCGGCCTTGATTGCTCTGGTGATCAATCTGGGGGCCTACTCAACCGAGATCATCCGCGCCGGACTGGAAGCCATCCCGAAATCGCAAATCGAGGCCGGGCAGGCTCTGGGGCTCACCCCCTGGCAGATCTTCCGCTATGTCATCGTGTTTCCGGCCCTCAAAGCCATGTATCCGGCCTTGTCCAGCCAGTTCATCCTGTTGATGCTGGCGACCAGTGTGGTCTCGCAAATTTCGGTGCAGGACCTGTTCCATGTCGGTTCGATCATCCAATCGCGCACCTTCCGGGATTTCGAGGTCTATACCGTCATTGGGGCGATCTATCTTGCTCTGGCCTTTCTGATGCGCGGTGTTTTTGCCGTGATCTACCGTCAGGTGTTTGCACGATGATCAGGGAATTCGGAACCGGCGATATTGTCTATCTGGTGTTTGCGGCCCGCTGGACACTGGCGCTGACGGCACTGGCCTTTACCGGCGGGGCCATGGTCGGGCTGGTTCTGGCGGTGATGCGGATTTCGTCCTTTGCGCCCTTGCGTGTTGCGGCCTCGATCTACATCCAGATTGTGCAGGGCACGCCTTTGCTGGTCTGGCTGTTTTTGTTCTATTTCGGGCTGTCTATCGCGGGTCTGCCGGTCAATGCCTGGACAGCGGCGGCCTTTGCCTATTCCATCTATGGCGGGGCCTTTCTGGGTGAAATCTGGCGGGGCGCGTTGATCGCCGTTGCCCCCACCCAATGGGAAGCCGGTGCCTCGCTTGGTCTGAGCTATAT
This sequence comes from Hyphomicrobiales bacterium, assembly GCA_947455455.1. GTDB lineage: Bacteria > Pseudomonadota > Alphaproteobacteria > Rhizobiales > Beijerinckiaceae > CAIYZJ01. The sequence continues at coordinate 35,001 of CANGOE010000010.1, read as the reverse complement.
TCAACAGATGCGGCACATCATCATGCCGCAGGCGGTCCGCATTGCAACGCCGCCGACCATCGGCTTTCTGGTGCAATTGATCAAAAACACCTCGCTGGCCGCCACCATCGGTTTTGTCGAATTGACCCGCGAGGGCCAATTGACCTCGGCCTCCACCTACAAACCCTTTGCCGTCTATATCACAGTGGCCTGCATCTATTTCCTGATCTGTTTTCCGTTGACCCAATGGAGCCGGCGGCTGGAGGAGCGTTTCAATGTCGCGCGTTGAATTGATCAATGTCAGCAAGAATTACGGACCCTTGCGCGTTCTCAACGATGTCAGTCTGTCGATCGAGACGGGCGAGGTGATTGCGATTATCGGGCGGTCCGGATCGGGCAAGTCGACGCTTCTGCGCTGTCTGAACGGTTTGGAACCTATCCAGAGCGGCGAGATTTTGATCGATGGTGTCAAGGTCAATGATCCCGATACCGACCTGCGCAAACTGCGCCAGAATGTCGGGATCGTGTTCCAGAGTTTCAATCTGTTTCCGCATCTGAGCGTCAGCGACAATATCACGCTGGCCCCCCGTCTCGTGCTCAAGCAGAGCCCCGATCAGGCCCGCAAGATCGCTTCCGATGTGCTGGCACGGGTGGGACTGGCCGATAAAATCGATGCCATGCCGCAACAGCTCTCGGGTGGCCAGCAACAGCGCGTCGCCATTGCGCGCTCGCTGGCGATGAACCCCCAATTGATGCTGTTCGACGAGGTGACCTCGGCACTGGATCCGGAATTGACCGGTGAAGTCTTGCGCGTGCTTGAAGGGGTGGCGCGTGATGGCATGACCATGATTCTGGTCACACACGAGATGGGATTTGCGCGGCACTTCGCCACCCGCATTGTGTTCATGCATGAGGGGAAGGTCTGGGAGCAAGGAGCGGTGGCAGACACGTTGTCGAACCCGCAAACAGCCGAATTAAAAAGTTTTCTTGATGCCGTCCTGAATTAGGGTTCCCCTGCTTCGGGCCGGAAAACTGCAATGATGACAAGCCTATGGGGATTGAACCCCACTTAACAGGGAGAGATGCGATGAAGAAATTTGTTTTCGGTCTGCTGGCTCTGGGAGCTTTGGTATTCGGGGCTCCCCAAGCCAAAGCCGACAAGTTGCAGGATATTATTTCCAAAGGGGTTGTGCGGATCGGTGTTCCTTTGGATGCGCCGCCCTTCGGCTCGCAAGATGCCAATCGTAATCCTGTCGGCTTTGATATCGAACTGGCCGAAATGGTGGCCAAGGGCTTGGGTGTGAAACTCGAAATGCAGCAAATTACCGGCGCGAACCGGATCCCGTTTTTGCTGACCGACAAAGTCGATATTGTGATTTCCGTGATGGGTCTGACACCGGAGCGCGCCAAGCAGATCCAGTTCACAGCGCCCTATGCCAATACATTTCTGGCTGTCTATGGCCCCAAATCCGCAATGGTTGATGCCGCCTCTGCCATCGGCACTTTGAAGATTGCCGCCGCCAAAGGGTCGACACAGGAATTGGCGATTTCCTCGGCCAATGCCAAAGCCAATATCATGCGCACCGAAGACGATGCGACAGCCGCCGCCGCCTATATTTCCGGTCAGGCCGATCTGATTGCGACCAATTCGATTGTGGCGCAATCGCTTGCCAAGCAAAATCCCAACAAGGAATTTGACCGCAAATTCGTGATCCGCCGTTCGCCTGCCCATATGGGTGTGCAGATGGACCAGCACAATCTTGTGCGCTGGCTCGATGGTTTTATCTTCTTTAACACCATGAATGGCGAGCTGGACCGGTTGCACCAGAAATATCTGGATATGCCGATGGATCCATTGCCGACCCTCTAAACCACAATCGGGCCGGACGCGAGCAAGCAGGCTGTCGTCCGGCCCGTTCCAATCAATGCCTTGAACCTCTTTACGGTCGATTTTTGCGGGGTGTCGTTATGAGCCAGACAATTCAGGTGCGTCCGTCAACCGGATTTATGACCGTCGATCTCGACAAGCAGGGGCGGCAGACGGGCTATATCCGTATTCCCCATTCGCCGCATGAGGATGCCTGGGGCGTGACACAGGTTCCTGTCGGGATCATCAGCAATGGCACCGGCCCGACGGTGATCCTCGAAGGCGGCAATCACGGCGACGAATATGAGGGGCCGATTGTTATTTCGGAACTGATGCGCGATCTTGATCCTGCGATGGTGCAGGGGCGGCTGATCCTGATGCCATCCAACAATGTGCATGCGGCCATGGCCGGCCAGCGCGTTTCACCGGTTGACGGGTTGAATTTCAACCGCACCTTTCCCGGTGATCCGCTCGGGACCATCACCCATCAAATCACGGCCTATGTGCATGATTACATTTTCCCGCACGGGGATGCCTTTCTCGATCTTCATTCGGGAGGCTCCTCGCTCGATATCATTCCCAGTGCGATCATCGAACCGAGTCTTGATCCCGAACTGACGAAGAAGAATGTTGCGGCCGTCCAGGCCTTCGGTGCGCCGATGACCGTGGTAATTGCCAATATGGGTGATCCCCGCACGGCAACCGCCGCCGCTGTCCGCGCCGGTATGATTACGGTCGGCACCGAAATGGGCGGAGGGGGGACGGTTTCACTCGACGCGCTGGAGGTGTGCCGCCGTGGCGTGCGCAATGTTCTGGCGCATTTGGGTGTCTTGCCAAGCGAGATGGCTGTCGCGTCCGAGCCTTCGACCATTCTGGAATTGCCCGGCAGCAAGGCCTATGTCTATGCCACCATGGACGGCGTATTCGAGCCATTCCACAAGAACGGCACAGCCGTCACAGCAGGCCAGCCTGCGGGGCGCATCCATTGCCTGTGGGATTTGTCGCGCGCTCCTGAAACGGTCTATTACAATGCCGATGGCATTCTCTACGGCCGCCGCCAGCCGGGCCGTGTGCGTCCGGGCAATTGTTGCCTTGTTGTGGCCACCGTATCAAGTCTGGACAAAGGCTGAAGCGCGACCGGTCGAACCCATGTCTCACGATTAGGCATGTCTGACGATTGGGCATATGTCCCGATTAGGAGCGTCCGCCGTCGACGGATAGAATCTGGCCCGAGATCCAGCCCGATTGCTCGCTGGCAAAGAACAGCACGGCATGGGCAATATCCTGCGCCGTGCCGAGCCGGCGGGTATGGATGCCCGCAATCAAGCGGGCCTGTCCATCCGCGCCATAGGCCTCCCATTGTTTTTCGGTCGAGGGGTTGGAGCGCACAAAACCCGGTGCAACGGCGTTGCAGGTGATGCCCATCGGGCCGAGATCCTGCGAGAGTTGCTTGGTGAGGCCGACCAGCGCATGTTTGGCCGCTGTATAGGCCTGGATGCCGGTGAGGCTGGGCCGCAATCCCGCGCCCGATGCGATGTTGATGATGCGGCCGAAACTCTTGGCCTGCATCAGGCTTGAAGCCGCTTGCGACAACCAGAAAGCCCCGTCGACATTGGCCTCGAAAATCGCATGCCATGCCGCTGGCGTGACATTGGCGACAGGTCCGCCGACCTGCCCCCTGACACCGCCTGCCGCATTGACGAGAATATCGAGGCGGCTGGTTTGCCGGCTGATCTGTTCGATGGCCTGATGACATTGGGCCTGATCGCCGACATTGAACGCCAGATCATGCATGCCGTGTCGGGATGCGAAGGCCTTGAGGGCGGCGGCATCAAGATCGGCGGCAAAGACCACTGCGCCGGCACGCTGGAATTCCAGTGCGATGGCCTGACCGATGCCTTGTGCGCAACCGGTGACCAGAACAACCCGTTGATCAAACGGGCTGGTCATGCTGTCTCCTCGCAGGTCTGGATGAGCAAAGCGAAGGTTTCATAGGCCATGGGTTTGGTGCCGTTTTCCAGATCGTGGATCAGGGCAACCAGATGTTTCAGGGCCGGTGTTTTGATCCCTGCCTCCTCGCCAAGTTCACAGATAATCCCGATCTGCGGATCCACCTCGGTCTTGCGCTTGCGCACCGCCAGATCGCGGTAGATCCCGCTATGGGTCTTGGCCGTTTTGCTGTTGAATTCCGCAAGCCGTTGTATCGAGGCTTTGGCGGCACTTTCAGGAGCCGTGCTTGAAAAGCATTCGGGGTCAAAGCCGTTGAAGCCGATGGGTTTGACCCCTCTGGCATGGGCGACGGCCATGACCTCGCGGCCGAGCCTGTCGAACACCACAAAGCGGCGCGGGTCTTTGAAATTGTCGGTCATCGAATCGGGTGTCAGGGCGGTGGCAAACAGCATCGCGCCATAGGCCAGCTTGCCCCAGAGATAGCCCCAGATATTGTCGGTCAGCACGGCATCAGGCTCGAAGACTTTGAGCAGGGCATGCATGGCTTGGGTGCGCGGTTTGATCGTGCCGTCGATCTCGCCCACCACCACGGCACCACGATTGCCGAACATGACCTCGCCCGGCGCTTGCCAATCAGCCCCGAAATTGACGAAGCAACCCATGGTCCTGTGCGCGCCCAACACCCGTTCGATCAGGATTTCATTCAATCCGTTCTGGGCGGACAGGACATAACCCTCCGGGGCAAGATGGGAGACCAGATGGCCCAGCGCGGCCTCGGTTGCCTGCGCTTTGACCGCCAGCACGATGATATCGAACTGGCCGGTGATGGTCTGCGGCGTGAAGGTCGGGATGACCTGACGGAACTGCTCGACTGGTCCGGTGATCTGCAAGCCGGTGGTGGAACATGCCTGTGCATGGGCCTGATCCAGATCGACCATGGTGACCGGCAGGCCCGCACGCGCCCAATAGGCCCCGAGCGTGCCGCCAATGGCACCGGCTCCCCAAACCAGAATGGAAGGATGGGACATCAGACGTCTCCTAACTCGTGCAACTCGTGATGGGTGGCAACCGTCATGCGGCCATCGGTGCCGATCCAGCCGCGATACATGCCCAAGGTGTTATAAGGGGCAAGGGGATCGCCCTGCGCACCCAGCACGATCATGCCCGCCCCGATCCCGTGGCTCGCCAGCGTCTCGTGGACCAGAATATCGGAAGCCTGTTTCAGGCTTTGCTGGCCGTAGACCATGCGGGCGGCGACATCATAGGCCGCGACACGCCGGATGAAGACCTCGCCCTGTCCGGTGCAGGAGACCGCACAGACACCGTCTCTGGCATAGGTTCCCGCCCCGATGATCGGGCTGTCACCGACGCGGCCCTGCGGCTTGTTGTTGAAGCCACCGGTCGAGGTGCCAGCGGCAAGATGGCCGTGGCTGTCGCGGGCAACAGCACCCACCGTGCCGTGCTTCTCGGCTTCGGAGGCTTTGGCGATGGTGCCCGTCAAAGCGCGTTGCTTGAGGCTTTTGACGGCATCGATGCGGCGTTGGGTGGTAAAATAATCCGGTTTGACCATCGTCAATCCGGCCTGTTCGGCAAAGGCATCGGCGGCCGAACCCGTCAACAACACGGCTTTGCCGCCCTCCAGCACGGCGCGGGCCGCCTGGATAGGGTTGCGCACGCGGGTGATGGAGGTGACAGCACCGGCATTGAGCGTTTCACCATCCATGATGGAGGCATCAAGCTCGTGGTTGAAATTCTCGGTCAGTGCCGCACCATAGCCCGCATTGAAATGCGGGCTATCCTCAAGCACCATGATGGTGGCCTGCACGGCATCGATGGCCCGCCCGTCCGCCTTGAGGACCGCCCAGCCTGCGCGCAGGGCCTGTGCGATGTGATCGCGGCTTTCAGCCCAATCGGCTTCGGACATCAGGCTGCGGTCCAGTGTCCCGCAGCCCCCGTGCAAGCCCAATGCAAGACCGGCCATGATCAGCGGGCCGGTTTGATGTTCATCGCCAGCGTATCTTCGTCGACACGCGCTTTGATGGTCACCTTGTCTTTCTGCATGGCCCAGGCCGAACCGACCGCGACAATCGGCAGTCTCTGCATGTCTTTTTCGACGATGGCGTTGACATCTTCCAATTGCTTGCGGCGCTTGTCGTCATTCATTTCAATGGCGGCTTGCTGAAGCAGTTTGTCGGCTTCCTCATTCTTGTAATTGAGCACGTTGAAAGCGCCCATTTTCTTGTCTTTGTCGTTGGAATGGACCAGCGAGGACAGGGTATAATGGGCCTCGCCTGTCAAAGTACCCCAACCCGACATCGAGATGGAATATTCGCCACGGGTACGGGCAGGGAAGAACACTGCGGCCGGCTGGGCATTGGCTTGCGCATCAATGCCGATGGCGGCAAGCATCTGCGCAATCGAGGTACCGACCTGACGGTCACCCGGCAGGCGATCCTGCGTGAAGGTGAACTGCAGTTTGAAGCCATTGGGATAACCGGCATCGGCCAACAGTTTCTTGGCGGCCGCGACATCGTAACGGCGCGGAGGCAGGCTCTTGTTGAAGCCGAAAATCGACGAAGTCACAAGCTGGTTGACGGGCTGGCCCAGCCCTTCCATAGCGATTTCGGCCAAAGCCTTGCGGTCAATCGCCATATCGATGGCCTGACGGACGCGCAGATCGAGGAAGGGGTTCTTGTCGAGCGCCGAGCCGTCTTTGGCTGTGACATTCAATGCCTTGTCGCGCATGTCGATTTCGACGTTGAAAACATAAACCGTATCAATGGTCTTGACCGTCAGCTTCGGATCGGTTTTTAGGCTGGCGACATCGGTGGCCGGCACGCGGGTGATCAGATCAAGCTGGCCTGCCTTGAGTTGGGCCACGCGGGCGGCATCATTGGGGATCTCTTTGCGGACATGGCGGGCCCAAGGCTCTTTCTGGCCCCAATAGCCGTCGAAGCGGTCCATCACCAGATCGCCCTTGGGTTGCCACGAGACAAATTTATAGGGGCCGGTCCCAATGGCGGCCTTGCCGGAGTTGAAGGCCTCGTTGGCGGTTTCCTTGGTCAGGCCTGCGGCCGCTTTCGAGGAGACGATAAACAGGCGGATGAAGTCGTTGGGCAGGATCGGCGAAGGTCCGTCTGTGACCACATGGATGGTGTGGGCATCGATGATCTTGGTTTCCTTGACGCGGCGGACATAGATGGTTGTGGGGTTGGGACCGGACACAACCGGAATACGCTCGATGGAAAACTTCACATCCTCTGCGGTGAAGTCGGAGCCGTCATGGAATTTGACCCCTTTACGGAGTTTGAATTCCCATGTGGTGTCATTGACCGCCTTCCAGCTTTCAGCGAGGCGGGGTTCAACCTCCAGCCCGTCGCCGGACCAGACCAGCGTATCGAAGACATGCTTGAGGGATTCCGCATGGGTGCCGGTGGCGGTGAAATGCGGGTCGATCGAATCGGGACCACCGCGCACGCCGATTGTCAGCGTCTGGGCAGAAACGGATTGTGACAGCAAGGTTGCGGGCGCAACCGTGATGGTCGCCAGTGCCAGTCCGATGGCCAAACGATGCGAAATCATACTCATGAGAACCCCCTCGTATCTCAGCAGTCTGATCCGCCACGGACCAGAGCAGGTTTCGTATTCAATTCCTTAAATTCAGGGTAGTCAATTCCTTGTGGAACTAATTTTTCGCTCTATAGTGGAATTCACGGCTGGATATGACCTGATTTAAAAGAGCGGCTAATGGCTAATAATTACACTGCAGAACATGGTGTTGCACCGCCCTTGGACATCGGGTCTGCCAATTCCGGTATCATCCCATATGGAACAGGTTCGGAATTGCTGTCGCGGGACAGGCTTGATGCCTTTACCCATACGCGCCTTTGGAAAAACCCGTGCGGTTTTGCCGCCCGCTTCAACTATCTCGCCTTGCGCTACAACCAGCCGCTTTACAGTTGGGTCGAGCAGGAGTTCGGTCTGTCACGGGTGGAATTTGTGGTGATTTATTCGCTGGCCCTGATGGAGGGCGTAACCGCCAGCGAAATTGCCTCCTCGACGGCCTTTCCGAAAAACACCTTGAGCCGGGCGGTCAACCGCTTGTCCAAGCTCGGTTATATCGTCCGCTCTACACAGGCGCTGGACCGCCGGATGCAATATCTTTCGCTCACGCCGTTCGGTCAGGCGATCTATGACGCGGCTTTGCCGCGCTTTGTCGCTTTCGAGCAGGAAATGCTGGCGCCGCTGTCACTGGTCGAACAAGAAACGCTCAATGCGTTGATGGCGAAAGTCATGCTGTCGATGTTCGCACAAGACAATGACAGCGACACCGAAAGTGATCACGAGCGTCATTCCATAACAGCAAAGCACGGGGTTTGAGATGCGTATAGCGGACATGAACTGGATGCAGGTGGCTGACCATGCGGGTCGTGATGACCGTGCGGTTTTGCCGATCGGTTCGACCGAACAACATGCCTATCTGAGCCTGTGTGTGGATGCCATTCTGTCGGAGCGGGTCGCGCTGGATGCTTGCGAGGGGCAGAACATTCCGGTGTTTCCTGTGATCAATTACGGGCTGACCCCTAATTTCGTCGAATATCCCGGCACGGTCACCTTGAAACTATCAACACTGTGCGCCGTGATCACCGATGTGCTGGATGGCATGGTGCGGTCGGGGTTCAAAAAGATCACCATCGTCAACGGCCATGGCGGCAATTCGCCTGCCCATGGGGCCGTGCTGGAATGGCTCGACCGTCACCACGGGGTGCAGGTCAAATGGCATAACTGGTGGAGCGCGCCGCAAACCATGGCGCATGTGCAAAAAATCGATCCGGTGGCCTCCCATGCCTCGTGGATGGAAAATTTTCCGTGGACCCGCTTGCCCGGCATTGCGATGCCCGACCACCAAAAGCCGATGATGCCGATTGCGCGGTTCCAGCAGCTTGATCCGCTCGCCAAAAAGCAATTGCTCGGCGATGGCAATTATGGCGGTTTCTACCAGCGGCCGGATGACGAGATGCTGGCGATCTGGGCGACAGCCGTCGCAGAAACACGGCACGTGATCATGCAGGATTGGGCTTGATCCGCGCATCAAAGGAACGGTTTGCATGCTAGGTTTTGTAATCCAGCGCGTATGTCAGGCTGTGGTGGTCATGCTGATCATTTCGGTGCTGGTTTTTGTCGGTGTCTATGCCGTCGGCAATCCGATCGATGTGCTGATTTCACCCGATGCAACCCAACTGATCCGCGAACAGACGATCAAGGCCTATGGGCTCGACCAGCCTTTGTGGAAGCAATATTTCGATTTTCTCGTGCGTCTGGTGCAAGGCGATTTCGGCCGGTCCTTTGTCTATAACATGCCGGTGATCGACCTTATCTTTTCCAGACTCCCTGCGACAATCGAATTGACATTGACGGCGGTGTTGGGAGCAACGGTGCTGGGTGTGCCGCTCGGGATTTATGCGGGCTACCGTCCTGACACAGTGTTGTCAAAGATGATCATGGGCCTGTCGATTTTCGGGTTTTCGGTGCCGACCTTCTGGATCGGCCTGGTGCTGATTTTTACTTTCGCTGTGACATTGGGATGGTTTCCCGCAGGCAATCGCGGACCGACCGCGTCTTTGTTCGGGATCGAATGGAGCTTTCTGACGGGGGAGGGGCTGGCCTATCTGTTTCTGCCTGCGCTCAATCTGTCCCTGTTCAAATTCGCCATGATGGTCAGGCTTGCCCGTGCGGGCACACGCGAAACCATGCTGACGGATACGGTCAAATTTGCCCGTGCATCGGGGGAAAGCGAATTGACCATTCTCTATCGCCATGTGCTGAGGCTGATCTCGATCCCGATTGTCACAGTGTTCGGGCTGGAATTGGGATCGACACTGGCCTTTGCGGTGGTGACCGAGACCATTTTTTCATGGCCCGGGGTTGGCAAGCTGATCATCGATTCCATCTCCACCCTCGACCGGCCCGTGATGGTCGCCTATCTGATGCTGGTGGCGCTGTTGTTCATCATGATCAATCTGACTGTCGACATTGTGTATGTCTTCCTTGATCCGCGCTTGCGGCACCGCAGGAGCTAACCATGTCAAACCGCCCGCAGGTCGAGACCCCCGCCCGTGTTTTCTGGAACGAGTTCAGAAGCAGTCACCTTGCTTTGGGTGCGCTGATTGTCGTGGTGCTGATCATCGCACTGGCTGTGCTGGCTCCGTGGATTACCCCGCAGGATCCTTATGAATTGTCCAAGCTGGTTTTGATGGATGCGCGCCGTCCGCCCGGCTATGTCGGTTCAGCCGGATTTACCCATTGGCTCGGTACCGATGCGCAAGGCCGCGATATTCTGTCGGCTATTCTGTACGGGTTGCGGGTGTCGATCCAGATCAGTCTGACCGCCGGTTTTATCGCCTTTTCGCTCGGGGCGACGCTTGGCGCGGTTGCGGCCTATTTCGGCGGGCGCATCGAAACCCTGATCATGCGGATCATCGATCTGCAGCTTTCTTTCCCCGCGATTTTGCTGGCGCTTGTGCTGGCGGCTTTGCTGGGGCAGGGCAAGTGGCCGTTGATCACCGCTTTGGTCACCGCCCAATATGCCTATTTCGCCCGCACCACCCATGGGGCGGCCGCCACCGAACGGTCCAAGGATTATATCGAGGCGGCGCTTTCAACCCCTCTCTCCGCATCACGGGTGGTGTTTCGCCATATCCTGCCCAATTGTCTGCCGCCCCTGATTGTGGTGGCCACGGTGCAGATTGCCAATGCGATTGCACTGGAGGCGACGCTGTCCTTTCTGGGATTGGGCTTGCCGGTGACCGAACCCTCTCTGGGGATGCTGATTGCCAACGGCTTCCAATATATGTTGTCCGGTCGCTACTGGATTTCGATTTATCCGGGGATTGCCCTGATCGTGCTGATTGTTGCGATCAATCTGGTCGGCGACCAGGTCAGGGACCAGTTGAATCCGAGGTTGAAACGATGAGCAGGATTCTCCTCGAAGTCGAAGGCCTGTCCACCCATTTCATGACCCGAAACGGCGTGCTGAAGGCCGTCAACGATGTGTCGTTCACCCTTCATGAGGGTGAAATCATCGGTCTGGTCGGTGAGTCCGGTTCGGGCAAAAGCGTGACCGGTTTTTCCATTCTCGGACTTGTGGACCCGCCCGGCAAAATTGTTGCCGGATCCGTGCGCCTGCAGGGCCGCGAGTTGATCGGCATGAGCGAGCCTGACCTCAGAGCCGTGCGCGGGCGTGAAATCTCGATGGTTTTTCAGGACCCGTCCACGACACTCAACCCTGTGCTTTCAATCGGCACGCAAATGCGCTTGGCGCTTGAAGCGCACGAAACCCTGTCGCGTCAAGCGGCCGATGCGCGGTGCATCGATGTGCTCAACAAGGTCGGCATCCCCGATGCGGCGCGCCGGCTGGGCTATTTCCCGCACCAGTTTTCCGGCGGGATGCGCCAGCGGGTGGCGATTGCCATTGCTTTGCTCAACCACCCCAAGCTGATCATTTGCGACGAGCCGACCACGGCACTGGATGTCTCGATCCAGGCGCAAATCCTGTTGCAGATGAAAACGCTGGCACAGGATTTCGGCACCGCGATGATCTGGATTTCGCATGATCTATCGACCGTCTCCTCGGTCGCCTCCCAATTGCTTGTGATGTATGCGGGCCGGATCATCGAAAGCGGTCCGGTGCGGGATTTGTTGCGGGTGCCCGATCATCCCTATACGCGCGGCCTGCTCAATTCCCTGCCCGACCATGCCAGCCCCGGACAACCGCTTGTGCAAATTCCCGGACAGATGCCGTCGCTGATCGGGCTGGGGGCAGAATGTGCCTTTGTGTCGCGGTGCAACCAGTCCGATGCGCTGTGCCAAACCTCGCCCGCCTTGCGAAGCAAAGGGGCGCGGCGCGTCAGGTGCCACCATCCGGTTGCAGGAGATTGGCAGTAATGTTGTTAGCGCAAGCCCCGATCATGACGGACAGGCCTTTGTTGCGCGTCAGCAAAGCATCCAAACAATTTGCACCGGCTTTGAGCTTCGGCGACCATATTGCCGGCTGGCTGGGGCAGGAGGTCGACCAACGCATTGTCCATGCGGTGGATGGTGTGTCGCTTGATCTGCATCGCGGCGAGGTGCTGGGCCTTGTCGGTGAATCCGGCTGTGGCAAATCAACGCTGGGCCGCATGATGGCAGGGATTTATCCCCCAAGCCAGGGAACCGTCCAGCTTGATGGGGTGCCGGTGATGGGGGCTGGCAAAAAGCCGCTCAAAACCACCACCCGCATCCAGATGGTGTTTCAGGATCCGTTTGCCTCGCTTGATCCTCGGGTGCGCATCGGCGAGACGATCGGCGAGGGGCCACTGGTCCACGGTCTTGTCGATCCTGCCAATGTCGGTGCCTATGTCGCGCAATGGCTCGAAACCGTCGGCCTGCCGGCTGAAGCCGCCGACAGGTTTCCCCACCAGTTTTCCGGTGGCCAGAGACAGCGTGTGGCCATCGCCCGCGCGCTGGCCATGCAACCCGATGTGCTGATTTGCGACGAGCCGGTCGCCTCGCTGGATGTGTCGATCCAGGCGCAGATCATCAATCTGTTTTTGACTTTGAAACAGACTTTGAATCTCACCATGCTGTTTATCAGCCATGATCTCGGTGTGATCCGCCATATGACGGACAGGGTCGCCGTCATGTATCTGGGACGCATTGTCGAAAGCGGGCCGACCTTGCAGGTCTATGACCATCCCCAACATCCCTATACCCGCGCCTTGCTGGATTCGATTCCCCGTCTGGTCACCGAGGGAGACGAGCTGGTCGTGTTCAAGGCCATCGAGGGTGAATTGCCCTCGCCGCTGGCTCCGCCTGCGGGATGCCATTTCCATTTGCGGTGTCCCTTTGTGCAAGAGCGTTGCAAAACCGTTGTGCCGGATTTCAGCGACCATCCGTCCCTGCCTCTATCAGGCCGTCACGTGGCCTGCTATTTTCCGATCTCCTGATCTGCAAGCCTCACCGGCGGATTAGGCCGGATCGGTCAAGCGCGGATTTTTCGGACCGCTCGGGGCGGCGCTTGAGGTCAGGATTGGCATGGTCTGCAGTGCCATCAAGCGGGTTGCGCGATCATGGTCCGCGCCTAGCCAGTCATGGTGTAAATGGGCGGGGATGACCACAGGCGTGCGCTTTTCGTCCTGCGCCTTGTGAAACCGGTTCATGACCGGATGCGGATCGGCATTGATGGTCAGCATTGCAAAGCTGGCAATGATGTCACCGGTGTCCGGATCGTTCCAGCGGTCCCATAAACAGCCGATGGCGAAGGGCTCACCCGATTCCAGTGCGATTTTCCAGCGGACCGGCCGGCCTGTCTGGTAGCTCGGCTCATAAAAATGGTCGACCAGCACCAGACCGAATTGCCTCTGCCGCCAGGCGGTTTTGAAGCTGGGCTTTTGGGAAGCGGTTTCGCTTCTGGCATTATAGGTGTGGCGGCTGATCTTGGTGTCTTTGGCCCATGGCGGGATCAGGCCGAAGCGGGCCAATCCGCAGGCAACGCGCCCTGATTGATGGCTTTTGACGACAAGCGGCGAGGCTTGGCCGGGGTAAATCTCGTCCGGATAGTCGGCAGGCAAATCCACCCCCAGCCGATGACGAACCCATTCCGACTCTCTGGTCGGGCGGTAATTTGTACACATTCAGGGGATATCCCCTTTTCTGGCGGCCAGTGATGGTGCGGCGCGGCATAGGATCAACCTGTGTCTTTTAGCCAGATGCCGAAGGCCATGGCAACATCCAAAGCGATTTTATCGTTGCATTTGGGCACCAGTCTTCTAGTGAGGCGGTGTGGAGTGTGTGTAACCAGCGGGGGCGACCATGACAGTTCTTATCACCGGTGCAACACGGGGGATCGGTCGGGCGCTGGCGCAAAATGCCGCCGCTCAGGGCCAGCACGTGATAGCCACGTTTCGCGGTGCCGAACCGCCGCAGATCAAGGGGATCGAATGGCACGGGCTGGATGTGACCGATCCTGATGGCCCAAGCCGTCTGTCCGACCGGTTGTCCGAAAAGCCTTTGGCACTGCTGGTTTGCAATGCCGGGATCTATCTCGAAAAAGGCCAACAGCTCGAACGGGATTATCCGGCCGAGGATTGGGCCACCACTTTTGCGGTCAATGTCACGGGCGTTTTTCTGACGATCCAGTCGTTCCTGCCGCAAGTCAGGGCCGGCAAGGGCAAGATTGCGATCATTTCCTCGCAAATGGGGTCCGACAACACGGCCTCGGGAGGCAGTTATATCTATCGCGCCTCGAAAGCAGCGGCGCTCAATCTCGGGCGCAATCTGGCGGTCGATTTGCGCGTCGAGGGTATTCCTGTCGGCATCTATCATCCGGGTTGGGTGCAAACCGATATGGGCGGGCATTATGCCCAGATTACCCCGCAGGAAGCGGCTGAGGGGCTGTTACAGCGGTTTTCGGCGTTATCGATCAAGACAACCGGCTGTTTTGAATGCTGGGATGGTCGTCCCCATCCGTTCTGACGGGGCAAGGGCGGCACATCAATCCTGCGGGCGCAACAATTTGGCATGTTTGGTTTTGCGGCCGGAGACACGTTTGCGCCACAGTCTGAAGCTGGAGGGTTTGAGGTTGGCGCGCATCAGATCGATGATGTCGGCTTCCGCAAGCCCGATTTTGCGTTTGATATCGTCGAAGGACACATCATCCGCCCAGGCCATACCGATCGCCTCGCTGATCAACGCTTCGGAATAGACCGGCTTTTTCATCATCTGTCCGTCTGGTTTCTGGCTGTCACTGTGTCTGGTTGTACCATGATTGCAGGATTTTCCATTGCAAAGCCTTTACTTGAAAGGGCGGGAAATCAATAGCTTGCACAAGTTCGAGTCCTCATCGTAGACTTTGGCGATCGTATCATGAACCGGGGGTCAAAATGTCCTTGAAACGTCTCGTCCAAACCGCTGTTATCGGCTTGATGCTGGCCACGCCGGCCATGGCCCAGCAGACTTTGAAAGTCGGCTCCACGCCTACGGGCATTCCGTTTACCTTCCTCGACACCAAAACCAACACGATCCAGGGTGTGATGGTCGACATGGTCACCGAGGCCGGCAAGCGTGCGGGTTTTCAGGTGCAAATCGAGCCGATGCAGTTTTCGACCCTGATCGCTGCGCTGACCACCAGCAAGATCGATCTGATCTCGGCCGCCATGTATATCACCCCGCCCCGCAAGGAGCAGATCGATTTCTCGGATCCGATCTACACCTATGGCGAAGGGCTGATTGTCTCTAAAAAGGACACCAAAGCCTACACATCCTTTGACGATATGAAGGGCTATGCGGTCGGCGCGCAGGTCGGCACGGCCTATGTCGAACCCCTGAAAAAAGCCTTCGGCGACGTCAAGATCTATGACACCATTCCCGATATTCTGCGCGATGTGAATGCAGGCCGTCTGCAGGCCGGTTTCGCCGATTATCCGATTGCCGCCTATAATATCCAGCAGGGCAATTTCCCCGAAGCCCGTGTGGTCAACAGCTACAAGGCGACCATGGCCGGTTCCATCGGCATCGGTGTGCGCAAGGGCGAAACCGAATTGCTGGGCAAAATCAACACGGCGCTGGCCGCCATGCAGGCCGATGGCACGGTCAAGAAAATCCTTGCCAAATGGGGTCTGGAATAAGCGTCACCCAGGCACTCCCGAAACCCAAATATCACGGGTGCCTCAACATCATGGACACCGGCTTCTCACGGGGCCGGTGTCCGTCTGATCTGTCAAGCGGGTGAATGGAATGCAGAAATTTCTTGCCGATGCCGCCGAATTCATCCCGATCCTGTTTCAAGGGGTTGTGCTGACGATCGGCCTCACCATCGGCTCTTTGGTCATTTCGACAGTGCTGGGTCTGGTCTGGGCTTTGATGCGGGTGTCGGGCGTTTGGGTTTTGAACGGCACGGCCAAGCTGTTCGTCAATTTCATCCGCGGTATCCCGATCATCGTGCAATTGTTCTACATCTATTTTGTGTTGCCCGATCTCGGCATTACCCTGACGGCGATGCAGGCCGCGATTATCGGTTTGGGCATTGCCTATTCCGCCTATCATTCGGAAAATTTCAGGGCGGGGATCGAGGCCATCGACCATGGGCAGATCGAGGCCGCGCAATCGATCGGCATGGGCTGGTGGATGGTGATGCGGCGGGTCATTCTGCCGCAGGCGATCCGTATCGTCCTGCCGCCCTATGGCAATATCATGATCATGATGCTCAAGGATTCCTCGCAGGCCTCGACCATTACGGTGGCCGAACTGGCAATGCAGGGCAAGCTGATTGCCTCGTCAACCTTCAAAAACACCTCGGTGTTTACACTGGTCGCGTTGATGTATCTGTGCATGAGCCTGCCGTTGATGGCGCTGGTGACCTATCTTGAAAAACGTTTCTCCTCGGGACAGCGCTGATGAGCCAGACTGCCATGATCCATCTGCATGATGTGCATAAGAGCTTCGGCACCAATCATGTCTTGCGCGGCTTTTCGATGGCCATCACCAAGGGTGAAATTGTCTGCATCATCGGCCCGTCGGGCTCGGGCAAATCGACGGTTCTGCGCTGTATCAACGGGCTTGAGGCCTATGATGGCGGGACCATCCATGTCAATGGCACGCTGGTCGACAACAAGGCCAAAAGCATTGTGGCGATCCGCCAGAATGTGTCGATGGTGTTCCAGCGCTTCAATCTGTTTCCCCACCGCTCTGTGCTCGACAATGTCACCGAAGGACCGGTGTTCGTCAAAGGCGAGGATGTGGCCAAAGCCCAGCAACGTGGCCGCGATTTGCTGGCCCGTGTCGGACTGTCGGACAAGGAAAATGCCTTTCCGCGCGAACTGTCAGGCGGACAGCAACAGCGTGTCGCGATTGCGCGCGCGCTGGCGATGGAGCCGCAGGCCATTCTATTCGACGAGCCGACCTCGGCCCTTGATCCCGAACTGGTCGGCGAGGTGCTGTCGGTGATGCGTGATCTGGCAAAAGAGGGCATGACCATGATCATCGTGACCCATGAAATCGCCTTCGCCCGCGAAGTGGCCGACCGGGTGATTTTCATGGATCAGGGCGTGATTGTCGAACAGGGTCCGGCGCGTTCGACGCTGTCGCATCCGGCCCATCCGCGCACGCAGGATTTTCTGCGCCGTGTCACCCATCCGATCGATCCCGCATAGGCCCCCGTCCCACTGCCAGAACCGAGAGAAGCTCCATGACCGCGCCTTTCCCGCTTGCACCATCGCTTTGGGCCGCGACCGCTGTGGCCGCTCCCTCCACCCCTGCCTTGGCTGAAACCATCGAGGCCGAGGTTTGCATCATCGGGGGCGGCTATGCCGGATTGTCGACCGCCCTGCATCTGGCCGAGGCGGGCGTGAAGCCGGTTGTGCTCGAAGCGCGCGAGCCCGGCTGGGGCGCTTCGGGCCGCAATGGCGGGCAGGTCATTCCCGGCCTCAAATATGATCCCGACGAGATGCTCGATATTTATGGCGAGGACAAAGGCCGCGCATTGCTTCAATTTGCCGCGACCACGGCCGATTGCGCTTTTGATCTGATCGCCAAATACCAGATGAAGGTGCCCTTGGCCCGCAAGGGCTGGATTCAGGCCGCCCATTCAGCAGAGGGGCTGGCGCTGGCTCAATCACGGGTCCGGCAATGGACCAAGCACGGCGTTGATGCACAGATGATGAGCCGTGACGAGATGGTGCACAATCTGGGCACGCAATCCTATCAGGGCGGCTGGATGGATCCGCGCGGCGGGGCGGTCCAGCCTTTGTCCTATGCGCGTGAAATGGCCCGTATCGCGCAAGGACTCGGGGCCCGCATCCATGGCGATACGCCCGTGGTGTCGCTCAGCAAGCAGGGCGAGCGGTTCTGCGTGACCACTGCAAGCGGGCATCAGGTTCTGGCCCGCAAGGTTGTGATCTGCACCAACGGCTATTCCGATCACCTGATCCCCGCTTTGAAGCGCACCATCATCGATGTGAATTCGTTCCAGATTGCAACGGAACCTTTGACGGACAATGTCCGCAAAACCATTTTCCCCAACGGGCATGTGTCCTCCGATACCCGCAAATTACTGCTGTATTTCAGGCTCGACCATGAAGGCCGTTTGTTGATGGGCGGGCGTGGTCCATTCCGCGAACCGGTCAGCGATGATGATTGGGCGCATCTGGAGCGGGTGGTCGGCAAAATGTTCCCGCAGGTCAAGGGCGTTCCTTTCGCTTATCGCTGGGGGGGACGGGTGGCGATTACCCAGGACATGTTGCCCCATTTGCACGAACCCGAACCGGGCTTGCTGATCGACATCGGTTGCATGGGGCGCGGTGTCGGGATGCAGACAGCGATGGGGGCCAGACTGGCGGCCTATGTGCTGGACAGCAACGAGGCCGTGTTGCCATTCCCGCTCAGGCCGATCAAGCCGTTTCCCTTCCATGCCTTCCGCCGCTTGGGACTCGCCGCCGTGATCGCCCTGTATCGTTTGCAAGATGGCGGTGTGGAACAAACCTGAGCCGGCCTAATGTGATCGGGTTTGCCTCATGACACGACTTCACTTACAGCAGTGACGCATGAGCAAGACAACCGACAGCGCCAAGATCGCGGCAGGCGATCCTGCATCCGTAATCGATGCATTGATCAAAACCATCCGGTTGCGGGCGGGCGGTTTTATCGTGACCATTTACGGCGATGTGGTGGAACCGCGCGGCGGGCATTTGTGGATCGGCAATCTGATCGAGACCTGCGCCAGTGTCGGAATCAGCGAGAGTCTGGTGCGCACGGCAGTGTCGCGTCTGGTTGCGGCCGACAGGTTGAAGGGTGAGCGCGAGGGACGGCGCAGTTATTACCGCCTGTCGGAGACCGCCCAGACCGAATTTCTCCTCGCCGCCTCGCGGATTTTCGAGCGGCGCGCCCGACAGGACTGGTGTTTCGTCTGGTTGGCCGAGACCGGCCACGAGCCCGCATTGGCGCATCTGGAGCTGGCGGGTTTTCGCCGTCTGGCGGCCAATTGGTTTCTCGGTCCGCAGGCGCATCTGCCGCCGCAGGCCCATGCTGTCGTCTTCGATGCGCAGGCCCAAGGTCCGCGTGCCATGTTTCAGGCCATGGCGGCAACGCACTGGGATCTGGCCCCCTTGGCCGAGGCCTATCAGCTCTTTGTCGACGGTTTTGGGCCCGTGCAACACCGTCTCGGTTTGAGCGAGGATTTTTCTCCGTACCAAATGTTGCAATTGCGCCTGTTGCTGGTCCACCAGTTCCGGCAGGTGGCCCTGCGCGATCCTGACTTGCCCGATCAGGCCTTGCCTGATGCCTGGATCGGCCATCGCGCCCGCGCTTTGTTTGCCGAGCTCTATCGGGCTTTGTCGGCGGGGGCGGATGCCTATGTCTCCAAGCATTTCGTATCGGCCCAAGGCGCTCTGCCTGCCAGAACGGTGATGGTCGAAAGACGACTTGAATTGTTGGCGGGCTAAATCATAATCAATCCCGATATGGCGCTGAATGGCCGTTTGGAGATGTCCGATCAACGCATGTCCAAACATCACACAAAAACTTAAAAATGCGCTTGAAGTGTGATGTTTGGGATGCTATGACCGATATAACTAACCGGTCGGTCAATGAATTGTGGCAATGACACGGGTCCGGGCACAAGACTGTTCAGGACGATCGGAACGACGAACGGGAGGATAAGATGGCTGAAGCCTTTATTTGTGATGCGGTGCGCACACCCATTGGCCGTTATGGCGGTGCTCTGTCCTCCATCCGTGCCGATGATCTGGCGGCACTGCCCCTGACGGCGCTGATGCAACGTAATCCCTCGGTCGATTGGACCAAGGTGGACGACCTGATTTATGGTTGCGCCAACCAGGCGGGCGAAGACAACCGCAATGTCGGGCGCATGGCGATTTTGCTGTCGGGCCTGCCGGTCAGCGTGCCTGGCAATACCGTCAACCGGTTGTGCGGGTCGGGCATGGATGCGGTGGGCATGGCGGCACGCGCCATCCGTTCGGGCGATTGCGACATGATGATTGCCGGCGGTGTCGAAAGCATGAGCCGTGCGCCGTTTGTGATGCCCAAGGCCGATACGGCCTTTTCGCGCTCCAATGCGGTCTATGACACCACCATCGGCTGGCGTTTTACCAATCCGAAAATGAAGAGCCTCTACGGCACCCATTCGATGCCCGAAACGGCCGACAATGTGGCCGCCGATTACCATATCGGCCGCGCCGATCAGGATGCCTTTGCGGCCCGCTCGCAGGCGCGTTGGGCCGCCGCACAGGCGGCTGGTCTGTTCAAGGATGAAATTGCGCCGGTGATCCTGCCCCAGAAAAAGGGTGATCCTTTGGTGATCGACACCGACGAGCATCCGCGCCCCGGCACGACGGTTGAACAGATGGCCAAGCTGAAAGGCATCAACGGTCCCGATCTGACGGTGACGGCGGGCAATGCGTCGGGGGTCAATGACGGTGCGGCGGCTTTGCTGATTGCCTCGCAACAGATGGCCGAACAGCAGGGCCTGACCCCGCGTGCCCGCATTGTCGGGATGGCGGCGGCGGGGCTTGAGCCGCGTGTGATGGGCTTTGGTCCTGCGCCGGCTGTCCGCAAAGTACTGGAACGCACCGGCCTGCGTCTCGACCAGATGGATGTGATCGAATTGAACGAGGCCTTTGCCGCGCAGGCTCTGGCGGTGACGCGCGATCTCGGCCTGCCCGATGATGCCGCGCATGTGAACCCCAATGGCGGAGCGATTGCGCTGGGTCATCCGCTCGGCATGAGCGGATCACGCCTTGTCACATCCGCGATGTACCAACTGCACCGGCAGGGTGGCCGTTACGCTTTGTGCACGATGTGCATCGGCGTGGGCCAAGGCATTGCATTGATTATCGAACGCGTCTGACATCACTTCGGAGGGATTGGCTATGTATGCACAAATGATCAAGACCGACAGTGACCGGGTCAAAGACCTGAGCGAAATGTCGCCCGAGGATCGCGCCTTTCAGGAGCGGATCGATCGGGGTGAAAAGATCGAGCCGAAGGAATACATGCCGGAAGGCTATCGCAAAACGCTGATCCGCCAGATCGGCCAGCACGCCCATTCCGAAATTGTCGGCCAATTGCCGGAAGGCAACTGGATCACCCGCGCCCCGACATTGGAGCGCAAGGCGATTTTGCTGGCCAAGGTGCAGGACGAGGCAGGCCATGGGCTCTACCTCTATTGCGCGGCCGAAACCCTTGGGGTGAGCCGCGACGAGCTGATCGGATTGCTCCATTCGGGCAAGATGAAATATTCGTCCATTTTCAATTATCCGACTTTGACATGGGCCGATATCGGCGCGGTCGGCTGGCTGGTCGACGGCGCGGCGATCATGAATCAGGTGCCGTTGCAACGCACCTCGTTCGGCCCTTACAGCCGCGCGATGGTCCGTATCTGCAAGGAAGAAAGTTTCCATCAGCGTCAGGGTTACGACATCATGATGAAGATGGCGCAAGGGTCGCCCGAGCAAAAGGCGATGGCGCAGGATGCGTTGAACCGCTTCTGGTATCCGTCTTTGATGATGTTCGGCCCGTCCGACAAGGAATCGGTGCATTCAGCCCAATCCATGGCGTGGAAAATCAAGATCAACACCAATGACGAGTTGCGCCAGAAATTTGTCGACCAGACCGTGCCGCAGGCCAAATATCTGGGTCTGACCGTGCCCGACGAGCATCTGGCGTGGAACGAGGAGAAGCAGGGCTATGACTTCTCCGAGCCGGACTGGACGGAATTTTTCGAGGTGCTGGCCGGCAACGGTCCGTGCAACAAGGAGCGTCTGGCCGCCCGCGTCAAGGCATGGGACGACGGGGCATGGTTCCGTGACGGTCTGACCGCCTATGCCAAAAAGGCAGAGGCCCGCCGGACCCGCCAGCCTTTGGCCGCCGAATAAGTGATCAATCCCGACGGCGGATGATCTGCCGTCCTGTCATCATACGGGAGGAACCCCTATGTCGAGTGAATGGCCTCTTTGGGAAGTGTTTATCCGCGGCCAGCATGGCCTCAACCACCGTCATGTCGGCTCGCTCCATGCGCCGGACTCCGAGATGGCGATCAAACATGCCCGTGATGTCTATACCCGCCGCAACGAAGGGGTCAGCATCTGGGTTGTGAAATCCAACGACATCGCGGCCTCCAGCCCCTCCGACAAGGGACCGCTGTTCGAGCCTGCCAATGCCAAGGTCTACCGGCATCCGACCTTTTTCGATATTCCGGAAGAAGTGGGGCATATGTAATGGCCCAACAATCCCGACCTGAGACCGAAACTGCGGACGTGATCGAATTCCTGTTGCGCACCGGCGACAATACACTTGTGCTCGGCCATCGCGTGTCGGAATGGTGCGGCCATTCCCCCGTGCTGGAGGAAGATATCGCATTGGCCAATTCGGCCCTCGATCTGATCGGCCAGACACAGTTGTGGCTGGGACTGGCGGGCGAGCTGGAAGCATCGGTGAACGGCCAAGCCCGCACGGCCGACCAGCTGGCCTATCTGCGTGATGCCGCCCAGTTCAGAAATGTCCTGCTGGTCGAACGGCCCAACGGCGATTTCGGACAGACGCTGATGCGGCAATTCTTGTTCGATGTCTGGCATCTGGAATTGTTGAAAGCACTTCAGACTTCAACCCATCCGCGTCTTGCCGAGATTGCCGCCAAGGCTGTCAAGGAGGTCTATTACCATGTCGAGCGGTCCGCCGATCTGGTGATCCGTCTGGGGGATGGTACCGACGAAAGCCACCGCCGCATGCAGGCGGCTCTTGATGATCTGTGGTCCTATGCCGGCGAGTTGTTTGTGGCAGATGCCCATGACGAGCGGCTGGCCGCGGCAGGCATTGCCCCCAATCCGGCCGATCTGAAACCGAAATGGGAGCAGACGGTGTTGCGGGTGCTGAGCGAGGCGACCCTGACGGTGCCGGCCGGTACCTTTGTGCATAAAGGCGGCAAGCGCGGCATCCATACCGAGCATCTGGGTTTCATTCTGGCCCAGATGCAGTTTCTGCAACGCGCTTATCCCGGCGCGGTCTGGTAAGGGCATGAGCTCTATGACATCCCCTCCGTCGGTCGAACAGGTCTGGCAATGGCTGGACGAGGTGAAGGATCCGGAAATTCCGGTGATCTCGCTGACGGAATTGGGGATCATCCGCGCCGTGCGCTATCTCGATGACGAGCTGGTCGTGACCGTGACCCCGACCTATTCGGGTTGTCCGGCGACCAGCATCATCAATCTGGACATCGAAACCGCCTTGCGCGGTCATGGCGTGGAACGGTTGCGGCTGGAGCGGCAATTGTCGCCGCCGTGGACAACCGACTGGATCAGCCCGTCGGGCCGCGACAAGCTGTTGGCTTACGGCATTGCACCGCCCATCGACGGCACGGCCGCCGACGGGCGTTTGCAGGCGCGTCTTGAGAGCATGGTATCGGGGGGGAATCTGGCGATTGCCTGTCCGCGTTGCCGGTCGATGGCCACCGAAAAGATTAGCCAGTTCGGCTCGACGCCGTGCAAGGCCAGCTATCGTTGCACCGACTGTCTCGAACCCTTTGATTATTTCAAATGTATCTAACGATCCACAATCCGGAAGGAGCGGGTGTCCATGGCACGTTTTCATTCTCTTGAAGTGACCGATGTGCGGCGCGAAACGCGCGATGCTGTCGTGGTCACCCTGAAGCCGCGCGAGGACGAGCGTGCGCTGTTCGATTTCACGCAAGGCCAGTATCTGACCTTCCGCCGCCAGTTCGACGGCACCGAATTGCGCCGCTCCTATTCGATTTGTGCGGGCAAGGACGAGGGCGTGCTGAAGGTCGGAATCAAACGGGTCGATGGCGGAGCCTTTTCCACCTGGGCCAACGAGCATCTGAAGGCGGGCGAGGTCATCGAGGCCATGCCGCCGATGGGCAATTTCCATACGCCGATCGAGCCGGACCAGTCCAAAAACTATCTGGGTTTTGCCGGCGGAAGCGGGATCACACCGCTTTTGTCGATCATCAAGACAGTGCTGGAACGCGAACCGAAATCGCGCTTTACGCTGGTCTATGCCAATCGGCAGATTTCCTCGATCATGTTCCGCGAGGAGCTGGAGGACATCAAAAATCTCTATCTGGGCCGCTTGTCGCTCTTGCATATTCTGGAGACGGAATCGCAGGAGATCGATCTGTTTACCGGCCGGATCGACGGCGATAAATGCCGCCAGCTGTTCGAGGCATGGATCGACTTGCCGTCTGTCGACACCGCTTTCATCTGCGGTCCCGAACCGATGATGCTGGCGATTGCCGCCGCTTTGCGTGCGCATGGCATGACAGACCGCCAGATCAAATTCGAACTGTTTGCCTCCGGCCAGCCGGGCCGCGCCAAGGCCCGAACCGTCAGTGCCTCGGTGACCGATCGCGCCGACACGTGCGAGGCGATGGTGACACTGGACGGGGCGACCCGCAGTTTCAAAATGCCCAAACAGGGCCAGAGCCTGCTGGATGCCGCGCTCGAAAACAGTCTTGATGCGCCCTATGCCTGCAAGGCGGGTGTGTGTTCGACCTGCCGCGCCAAAGTGCTGGAAGGCGAAGTCGAAATGCACACCAACCACGCCCTTGAGGATTACGAGGTCCAACAGGGCTATGTGCTGACCTGCCAATGCTATCCGCTGACCGACAAGCTGGTTGTCAGCTACGACCAGTAACAAGGAGGAGGAGTCATCATGTCTGAATCCGGTCCTACAGAATCCATGCCGATTGAGGATTATCTGGCGCAAGGCGGCGTGCTCTCTGCACCGCATAATGTGCCGCCGCGTTATCGCGGCGAGCTGTTGCGGCTGATGGCAACCTTTGTCGATAGCGAACTGGCAGGCTCTGCCGGTTTTGCCGAGGTGATCAACGAGGCACCCGGGATCAAGGAGCGCATTGCCGCCGCCCGCATCGTGCTGGAGAAAACCGATCACGCCGAACGCGTGCTGGCGGTGATGGGTGAATTCGGAGCCGATCAGGGTCGCTATGCGGTGCATCATCCATGGGCCGCGCGGATGGGCCGTGATGTCGAAATCGGGGCTACGCGACAGGGCAGTGACATGCGGCTCTCGGTGTTCCACTATCCTTTGCAAGGCTGGACCGATGCAGTGGTGATGAATGTATTGATGGGCCTTGCGGTCGGCGTGCAATTGAAAGAATTCTCGCGCATCTCCTATGCACCTCTGGCCGAGGTGTTCCATGCGATTGCCCCGCGCGAGCAACGCCATGCCGAATTGGGCGTGGAGGGCTTGGCCCGGATTGTGGCCAGCGAAGAGGGTCGACTTGAAGCCCGCAAAGCCGTGGCTTTCTGGCAACCGCGGGTGGCCGCCAGTTTCGGTCAGGCGGGGTCGGCACGGTTTGAAACCCTGAAACGGTTCGGCCTGCGCCACCAGCCCAACGAAGCCTTGCTGGACGCATGGATGCTGGCGACCGGCCAACAGCTTGCCGCCTTGAAATTGAACTGATCACAGCCGACAGGAACAGCGATAATGACGACAGCCAGTGCCGCGCCCCGCGCCCTTGAAAACTATTTGTGCGGCCAATGGATCCGTGGGGCCAAAGCCGGATCCGTCCTGCTGGATGCCGCAACCGGTGCGCCCGTTGCCAGCATCGATGCCAGCGGAATCGATTTTGCCACAGCCCTCGCGCATGGACGCGCGCAGGGCGGGCATAGCCTCAGGCGCATGGGGTTCCATGAGCGTGCGGCGATGCTGAAGGCGCTTGGCCAATATCTGATGGAACGCAAGGAAGAGTTCTACAGCCTCTCCACGGCCACAGGTGCGACGCGGCCCGATAGCTGGATCGATATTGAAGGCGGCATCGGCACTTTATTGGCCTATGCCTCGAAAGGCCGGCGCGAATTGCCCAATACCCGCGTGCTGGTGGATGGCGATGTCGAGGAACTCTCGCGCGACGGCAGTTTTTCTGCCCAGCATATTTTGACCCCGCTCGAAGGCGTGGCGGTGCATATCAATGCCTATAATTTCCCGTGCTGGGGCATGCTGGAAAAAATGGCGCCGACCTTGCTGGCCGGCATGCCCGTGCTGATCAAACCGGCCAGCCAGACGGCCTATCTGACCGAATTGATGGTGCGTGCCATCATCGACAGCGGCCTGTTGCCCGAAGGGGCCTTGCAACTTGTCTGCGGTTCGGTCGGTGATCTGCTCGATCATGTCAACGAGCAGGACGCGGTGACCTTTACCGGTTCGGCCGCCACCGGACGGATGCTGAAAACCCATCCCGCCATTGTCTCCAATGCGGTGCGCTTCACGATGGAGGCCGACAGCCTCAATGCCGCCATTCTGGGCGAGGATGCCGCGCCGGGCACCGAGGAATTCGATCTGTTCGTGCGCGAGGTCGTGCGCGAAATGACAGTGAAAGCCGGACAGAAATGCACGGCCATCCGCCGCGTCATTGCGCCGCAGGCCTATTGCGAGGCGCTGGTTGCGGCTCTTGATGCCAAATTGGGTGCGATTGCGTTGGGCAATCCGGCGGATGAGGGGATCAGGATGGGGCCGCTGGCCAGCCTGTCGCAACGCGAGGAAGTGCGCGGGCGGATCCGGGAACTGGCCCATGAGGCCGAGATCGTGTCGGGCCATCCCGATCAATGCCATCTGGCATCGGGGGATGCCGAGCATGGCGCGTTCATGAATCCCGTTCTGCTCTATTGCGCCCGTCCGCTGGCGGCACAGATGGTGCATGATGTGGAAGCCTTCGGCCCCGTCAGCACGGTGATGCCCTATCATTCGCTCGAGGAAGCGGTGGCGTTGGCGCGGCGCGGACGCGGTTCGCTGGTCTCCTCGGTCTTTACCAATGATGCCGATACCGCCCGCGAAATGGTTGTGGGACTGGCCTCGTTCCATGGCCGTGTGATGATCGGCAATCGGGTCAGCGCGAAAAGCTCGACCGGACACGGCTCGCCTTTGCCGGGTCTGGTGCATGGCGGTCCGGGCCGCGCCGGTGGCGGCGAGGAAATGGGCGGCATGCGCGGCGTCAAGCATTACATGCAACGCACGGCCGTGCAGGGCGCGCCGCATTTGCTGGGCGCGGTCACAGGCCGCTGGATACCGGGTGCGCCCGCGCATAACGATACGGTGCATCCGTTCCGCAAATCACTGGCCGAATTGAGAATCGGCGAGCAGTTGACGACGGCAACCCGCACGGTGACGCTGGAGGATATCGAGCATTTCGCCCATTTCACCGGTGATACATTCTATGCCCATATGGACGAGGAAGCCGCCCGCCAGAACCCGTTTTTCGACGGACGGGTCGCGCATGGCTATCTGATCGTGTCCTTTGCGGCCGGGTTGTTTGTCGATCCTGCACCGGGTCCCGTTCTGGCCAATTACGGGGTGGATCATTTGCGTTTTCTGACGCCGGTCAATCCGGGCGATACGTTGCAGGTGCAACTGACCTGCAAGGAGATCAATCCGCGCGGCTCTGCCGATCATGGCGAGGTGCGGTGGGATTGCCGTGTGACCAACCAGCACGCCAAAGTGGTGGCCCAATATGATGTGCTGACCATGGTGGCCAAAAGCTGGCCGCACTGACTAGGGAATGGCGGTTCAGCGGACCGCCTTCAACCCTTCCATGATCAGGGTCGTGGCAAGTCGCGCATAGTCCTCGCGGGTCATCGCGCCGCCATCGCGGAACCACATATAGACCCAGTTCAGCATGCCGAACAGCGACATGGCGACCGGCATGATCAGCGGCCGGTC
Source organism: Hyphomicrobiales bacterium (assembly GCA_947455455.1). GTDB lineage: Bacteria > Pseudomonadota > Alphaproteobacteria > Rhizobiales > Beijerinckiaceae > CAIYZJ01. Next base: position 7,466 of record CANGOE010000010.1, on the reverse strand, counting down.
CTTGTTGTCGAGCGCGGGGTTGAGCTCGCGGATCACCTGCGTGAAGGGCTCGACAATCCGTCGCTCGATCCGGCGGATTTCGCTTTTCTGCTCGTCGGACAGTGCGTCCATGCCGTTGAGCTGGACCTTGTGGTGGTTGTCAGCCCCGCGATAGGAATCCAGCACCGCCCAGATCAGGCCGTGCAACCGGTTTTCGGGCGACAAAGCGGCATCATTGGCCGCCTCCACCGCCGCATCAAGATCGCTCAGATGGGCGTGGATAATGCCGAGAATCAGCGCGCCCTTGGACGGGTAGTAATGGTAGAGCAAGGCCTTCGAGACATGGCAATGCGTGGCGATCTGTGACATCGACGCCTTTTCCATGCCCTGTTCGGCAAAGACAGCGGCGGCACTGGTCAGGATCAACTGCCGCTTTTCCTCAAAGTCACTGGCGCGGGTGCGGGCCATCGGTTCAGTCCTTTATCGTCGGTTCCCTTGGGGGTCTGTCATGAAGCCATGACAGACCACACCTTGCCGCGCGGTTATTGCCCTTTGGGGCGGTTGTCGATGACGCGCTTGGCCTTGCCTTCTGAGCGGGCCATGCTGTCGGGATCCTTGATGTTGATTTTTGTCGAAACCCCGACAATGCTCTTGATGTGGTGGGCCAGTTCTTTGGCCGAGGCATCCCGGCTCGGGGCATCGGCGGCATGGGGGGTGCATTCCACATGCACGATCATATTGTCCATGCGACCCGAGCGGACCAGCTCGATCTGGAAATGCGGGGCAAGGCCACGGCATTTCAAAATCTGCTCCTCGATCTGGGTTGGAAACACATTCACCCCGCGCAGGATCATCATGTCATCCGAGCGTCCGGTGATCTTTTCGATCCGCCGCATCGAGCGGGCCGTCCCCGGCAACAGGCGGGTCAGATCACGGGTGCGATAGCGGATGATCGGCAGGCCTTCTTTGGTCAGGGTGGTGAACACCAGTTCGCCGATCTCGCCATCGGGCAGGACCGCGCCGGTCACCGGATCAATGATCTCGGGATAGAAATGGTCTTCCCAGATGTGCAAACCGTCTTTGGTTTCGACACATTCATTGGCAACGCCCGGCCCCATGATTTCCGACAATCCGTAAATATCGACGGCATGCATATCGAAAGCCTGTTCGATTTCCTCGCGCATGGCATTGGTCCATGGCTCGGCCCCGAAAATACCGACCGCCAGCGAGCTTTGGCGCGGATCGAGACCCTGCCTGCGGAATTCGTCGAGGATCGACAGCATGTAGGACGGCGTCACCATGATAATGCGTGGTTTGAAATCGCTGATCAGCGTCACCTGCCGCTCGGTCATCCCGCCCGAAATCGGCACCACGGTGCATCCCAGCCGCTCCGCGCCGTAATGGGCACCCAGACCGCCGGTGAACAGGCCGTAACCATAGGCGATATGCGCAATGTCGCCGGCGCGTCCGCCCGAGGCCCTGATCGAGCGGGCCATCAGATTGGCCCAGGTGTCGATGTCCTTGGCGGTATAGCCGACAACGGTCGGCTTGCCGGTGGTGCCGGATGAGGCATGGATGCGCGACAGCTTTTCGCGCGGCACGGCAAACATCCCGAAGGGATAGGTGTCGCGCAGATCGGTTTTGACGGTAAAGGGAAACTTGGCGAGATCGGCCAATGTCTTCAAATCGGACGGATGCACGCCAGCCGCATCAAACCGTTCTTTGTAAAAAGGCGAGTTGTGATAGGCATGGTCGAGCGACCATTTCATGCGCTCCAGTTGCAGGCCGGTGATCTCGTCGCGCGATGCGGTTTCAATCGGTTCCAGATCACCCGGACGCGGTGACAGATCCTCCATAGTAGCCTCCCTCGAAATCTCGTCTTGGTCTTGTGGTTTTGCTGTGGCTTAATCGGGCAGATGCGTGCCTTTGATGGTGCGCGAATGTCCGCGGAATTCGGCGATGTGCTCGCCGTTCTGGTTGGTAACTGTGATGTCATAAATGCCGCCACGGCCTTTGCGCGAGATTTCGCGCGCCGAGGCGCTCAGTCTGTCGCCGACAAAAGCGGGGCTGATAAAGGTGATCGAGGCCATCTGTGCCACGGCATTCTGGTTGTAGCTGTTGCAGGCAAAGGCGAAGGCGGAATCGGCCAGTGTGAAAATACAGCCGCCATGGCAGGTGGCATGGCCATTGGTCATCCAGTCCTGCACGGTCATCGACATGGTGGCCTGTCCGGCATCGATCCGGTCCAGCATCATGCCGAAATGCTGTGTGGTGTGATCACCCGTCCACATGGCATCGGCACAGGCTTGCGCCAATTGTTGCGGATCAAGGCTGGCGGCGGATGGTGTGCTCATTGGCCTTTGAACTCCGGTTTGCGTTTTTGCAGGAAGGCTGAGACTCCTTCGGCGTAATCGGCACTGCGGCCGGCGCGGCGTTGCAGGTCACGTTCCAGATCCAGTTGGGCATCGAGCGGCTGGCTGGCGGCATCCTGTATCGCCAGCTTGGTCATGCCCAGAGCCTGTGTCGGTCCGTCTGCAAGGCGTTGGGCCAAAGCGGTGGCTTCCTCCTGCAGATGGTCGTCACCGACCCATTTCCAGATCAGCCCCCATTGGGCGGCGGTTTCGGCATCTAGCGGCTCGGCGGTCAGGGCCAGCGCCTTGGCACGCGGCTCGCCCAGAATACGCGGCAGTGACCACGAGCCGCCCGCATCCGGAATCAGCCCGATCTTGGAAAAGGCCTGGATGAAGCGCGCCGATTTGGCGGCAATCACAATATCGCAAGCCAGCGCCACATTGGCTCCCGCGCCGGCCGCAACGCCGTTGACCGCGCAGATGACCGGCTTGGGCAGACTGCGGATCAGCCGCACCAGCGGATTGTAGAAGTTTTCGAGTGTCTGGCCGAGATCGGGCGGGCCATCCTGCTTGCTCGGGTCGCGGTCGCCCAGATCCTGCCCCGCGCAAAAGCCGCGGCCCGCACCCGTCAGCAACACGGCGCGGACGGCGGGATCGGCATGGGCGCGTTCGAAGCCGGCCCGCAAGGCCAGATGCATCTCCTGATTGAACGAGTTGAGCTTGTCGGGACGGTTGAGCGTCAAATGCAAAACGCCATGGTCCAGTTGCACCAAAACGGGGCCGTGCCCAGCCTCAGCCTGTCCTTGCATGTCTGTCTCCCTCGTTCGGATCGTCTTGTGCTTCTTGAAAAAAAGTGTTGCATAAACCGACCGGTCAGTCAATAATAAGAAAAATAAATTTGGACCAAAGGTTCCACAAGCCCGACCGGTGCTTGTCTGGACGGGTCTTGCGGAATGGGGGAGCGGGTATGGACGGGCTTTTCACACGCCATCGCCAACTTGTGGATGCGGCTTTGGCGGCACAGGCCACGCGTGGATTTTGGGCGCCCTTCTCCGAAATTCCCAGCGGCAAAATCTATGGCGAAACGGCCAAGGATGACGGGTTGGCCGCGTTCGAGGCTTTGCGCGGCAAGGCTTTTGTGCTGTCGGGCCATCCGGAGACGGGGCGTGTGGGCCGCGAGGTTTCACCCTTCGGGCCCGCGCTCGGCATTGATTATCCTGTTGCATCAGTCGAGATGCTGGTTGCGGCGGCCAAGGCGGCCGCGCCGGATTGGACGGCTTTGACACCCTCACAGCGCACGGGTCTCTGTGTCGAGATGGTGGTGCGGTTGAACCGGCTCAGCTTCACAATGGCCCATGCCGTGACGCACACGACAGGGCAGGCCTTTGCCATGGCCTTTCAGGCCGGTGGTCCGCATGCGCAGGATCGCGCACTCGAAGCCATTGTCACCGCCTATGCCGATATGGCCCGCACGCCGGACAGAGCGATCTGGAACAAGCCGCAGGGCAAGGCCGAGCCGATCGTGCTGGAAAAACACTGGCGTATCATTCCGCGCGGGATCGGGCTGGTGATCGGCTGTCAGACCTTTCCGACATGGAATTCCTATCCGGGCCTGTTTGCCAGTCTGGTGACGGGCAATCCGGTGATTGTGAAGCCCCACCCTTCGGCCATTCTGCCTCTGGCTTTGACCGTATCCCTGATGCGCGATGTGCTGGCCGAATTCGGCTTGCCACGGGATATTGTGCTCTTGGCGGCCGATCAGTCCGGGCAGGAAATCACGCAGGATCTTGTCCGGCACCCGGACATGGCGATCATCGATTATACCGGTTCGAATGTGTTCGGATCCTGGGTCAAGGCCCATGCGCCGCAGGCGCAGATCTATACCGAGGAGGCGGGGGTCAACACAATGACCCTTGCCGCCACCGATGATTTTGCCGGCATGTGCGCCAATATCGCCTTTTCGCTGTCGCTCTACAGCGGGCAGATGTGCACTGCGCCGCAGACGCTGTTCATTCCGGTGGACGGGATCGACACCGATCAGGGACACAAGAGTTTCGACGAGGTCTGCCAAGCCCTGGCCACAGCCATTGACGATTTGCTGTCCGATCCCGCAAGGGCCGCGGGTGTCTGCGGGGCGATTGCCAATCCCGCCACTCTGGAGCGTTTACAGCTGTTGCGCGAACGCTGGCTGGGCGAAGGCGGCAGGGTGGTCCGCGATACAGCCCAGCTTGCCACAGGTGGCCGCACCGCCACGCCTTTGTTGCTGGCCGCAAACGCCGAAAGCACCACCCTTTATCAGGATGAATGTTTCGGCCCGATTGCCTTTCTGGTGGCCGTCAGGGATGCTGATGCGGGCATCGCACGCGCGGCCCAGCTGGCACGCCAGAAAGGAGCGATCACGGCGGCGCTTTATGATCTGGATGAGGTCCGCATCGGGCGGGCCATCGAGGCGTTTGGTCTTGCCGGTGTCAATCTGTCGATTAATCTGACGGGCAATATATTCGTCAATCAAAGTGCGGCCTTCTCGGACTATCATGTCACGGGGGCAAATCCGGCAGGCAATGCCAGTCTGACCGATACGGCCTTTGTCGCAAACCGCTATCGGGTTGCGATGTGGCGCCGTCCAACAGCGGTGTAACGGGGAATCGTCCATGTCTGAAACGATGCAGTTTCTGCTATCGGGGATTACAGTCGGTGCGGTCTATGCGCTGGTCGCGCTGGGCTTCACCATTATTTATAATGCCTCGGATGTCGTCAATTTTGCCCAAGGCGAATTTGTGATGCTGGGGGGCATGATCACGGTCTTTACCCATCAAGCCGGATTGCCTTTGCCTTTGGCGGCGCTGATCGCCATCGTGCTCACGGCGGCCATCGGGGTGGGATTCAACAAGCTGGCGATCGAGACAGCGCGCGGTGCACCGGTTGTGTCGGTGATTATCATCACCATCGGCGCGTCGATTTTCATCCAGGGCGTCGCGCAGATCGTCTTCGACAAACAGTTGCACCGCTTTCCTGCGATCTCAGGCGATGATCCGATCAAGCTCTTGGGTGCGACCATCCTGCCGCAAAGCCTGTGGGTGATTGCCGGTGCGCTGGTGATCTTTACCGGTCTGTGGTTGTTTTTTACCAAAACCCTGCTGGGCCGTGCTGTGCTGGCCACCTCCAATAACCGCGTGGCGGCCCAATTGGTCGGTATCAATATCAATTTCGTGATGACCCTGTCCTTTGCCTTGTCGGCCGGAATCGGAGCTTTGGCAGGTGTGCTGGTGACACCGATCACGCTGGTCAGCTATCAGGTCGGTATCGCATTGGCGCTGAAAGGGTTTGCCTCGGCCATGCTGGGCGGGATGGGCAATCCCAAGGGGGCTTTGGTCGGCGGCGCGATGCTCGGCTTGATGGAATCGCTGACCGCCGGATTTATCAGTTCGCAATACAAGGATGCGGTGGCCTTTGTGGTGATTCTGGCCGTGCTGTTTGCCATGCCGCAAGGACTGTACGGCCGCAAGTCGATGGATCGGGTGTGATCATGACCTTATCATCCAAACAGGCAACACTGCTGGTGCTGGTGGCTTTGATGGCGCTGTCGCCCTTGTTCTTTCCCTCGGGCTATTATTACCGGATCGGCTCGCTGATCTTTGTCAACGGTTTGGCGGTGACAGGCATTGTGATCCTGACAGGTTATGCCGGACAGATCAGCCTTGGCCATGCGGGTTTTGCCGGAATCGGAGCCTATGCCTGTGCCTTGATGCCGCCGAAATTCGGCGTTCATCCGGCAATGGCAATGGTGTTGGGTGCGGCGATGTCGGGCAGTGTCGCTTATGTGGTCGGCCGCCCGATTTTGCGGCTGAAGGGCTATTATCTGGCTGTGGCCAGTCTGGGTTTCGGTATTCTGGTGTCGATGGTGCTGTCAAACGAAACCGCCTTGACGGGCGGTCCCGACGGCATGAAAGTGCCCGAGCTCGGGCTCAGAGCCGTGTTGAATGAGTGGGGCCTGACGCTGACCAATCCGCAGTTCTGGTATGCCTTGAGCGGGTTGTTTCTGCTGGTCGGCGCGTGGCTGGCCCTCAACCTCTACGACAGTCCGAGCGGACGCGCCCTTCGGGCCTTGCACGGCTCCGAGGTGGCGGCAAGCACCGTGGGCATTGATGTCGCGGCGGCCAAGCTCAATGCCTTTGTCATCTCGGCCATTTACGCCTCGCTGGCCGGCTCCTTGCTGGCGTTGCAGAACCGGATGGTCACCCCCGATGTGGCGGGTTACATGCACTCGATCGAAATGGTGACCATGGCGGTGCTGGGCGGCTCCGGCTCGGTGCTGGGTGCGATTTTCGGGGCGGGAATTTTGACACTGTTGCCGCAGGTGCTCACCGTGTTCCAGCAATATGAGCAGGTGATGCTGGGCTTGATCATGATGCTGGTGATGATTTTTCTGCGCGACGGCTTGTTGCCCAGTCTGGTCAGCCTGATGCGGGGGAGGGGAGAATGAGCCTGCTTTCGGTTGAAGGATTGGGAATTCAATTCGGCGGTTTGCACGCCGTGCGCGATGTCAGCTTCAGCCTGAAGGCAGGCGAGATCGTCTCGGTGATCGGGCCGAACGGAGCAGGCAAGACGACCCTGTTCAATATGATTTCCGGCATCTATCTGCCCCATTCGGGTGCGGTGCGGTTGAACGGCGAGGATGTCACGGGCATGGCCTCGTTCCAGCTTGCCCGGCGCGGCCTGTCGCGGACCTTCCAGAATTTGCAGATTTTCCAGTCGATGAGTGTTCTGGACAATGTGATGGTCGGCCATCATCTGCACGAGCGCGGGCCTGTCCTGTCCGATCTCTTGGGGTTGCCATCCTCGCGCAGGCGCAGTCAGGCGGCTGAAAACGGGGCGCGGGCTTTGCTCAAGCGTGTCGGATTGGAACGGGCCGCCGAGCGCGAGGCGGGGGCTTTGTCCTATGGCTCGCTGAAGCGGCTCGAAATTGCCCGCGCTCTGGCGCTGGATCCGAAAGTGCTGTTGCTGGACGAGCCTGCGGCCGGATGCAATGCGGTCGAGTCGGAAGAAATCGATCATCTGATTGCCCAGGTCGCGGCCGAAGGGACGGCAATTTTGCTGGTCGAGCATGACATGAAAATGGTGATGCGGATTTCCAAC
>CANGOE010000009.1 GCA_947455455.1 Hyphomicrobiales bacterium | reverse complement strand
GGATTATTTATAATTATATTGATTTTATTATACGTAATAATATGAAATAATGAAGTAATTAAGGAAATAATTATTGTAAATACAGTATATTCTGAATATCTAAAATTGTCACTTATTTTAATTATAAAGCTACTGGATTTTTCTTCGAAATTAATATAATCAAATATATTTTTTGATATCTGCAAAGTGACAAAGTAATACAAAAAACTATAAACAAAAACATTAAAAAAAATATTATTTTTTATTTTCTCATTGGCGATTGAGTAATCATAGGGATTTTTTACAATAAATGACAAAAAACAAATGTAAATAATAATATAAAAAAAGATTTAAGATAAGATTTCCATAATATAAATGGTAACTTTAAAACATAATTCATGATTTCATGTGAAGTTGAAAAAATTGGCAACTTAGCCACTGGTATTGTCATAATGAAAATCCTTGTCTGTGGAATTGTAAACGATACACAACGCAACAAGGGAACTCTCATATTATGAGACTAAAATTAATTTTGTCCAGCCCACCTCTTACCCATAAATCTCCCCCGCCCTTTGCTCGAAGGCTTCCGAAAACTTCCGGAAAGCCTTGTCGAACATCGTGCCCATCAGCACGCCGAGCATGCGGTTTTTGAATTCGTAGTCGATGGAAAAGGACACCTTGCATCCAGTCCCGGACGGGGCAAAGTGCCAGCGGTTGTCGAGATGGCTGAACGGGCCTTCCAGATAGCTGACCAGAATGTCCATGGATTCAGGCACCAACGTGACACGGCTGGTGAAGGTTTCACGCACGGATTTGTAACCAACACTCATATCAGCGACCATCACCTGCTGACCGGCATCATTGGTCAGGCGGCGGCGGATGGTCAGGCCCTCGCAGAGCGGCAGGAAATGCGGATAGGCCTCGATATCGGCCACCAGATCGAACATCTGTTGCGGCGTGAAGGCGACCTCGCGCGAGGATTGGAAGCTGGGCATGTCAGCGCGCCGAAACCGCAGTAGAGTGCGCCAGACGCGCGGCTTTGAGGCGGGCGAAGTCCTCGCCGGCATGATGCGACGACCGTGTCAGCGGCGTGGAGGACACCAGCAAGAAGCCTTTGGTATAGGCCACGGTTTCGTAGGCTTTGAATTCGTCAGGGGTGACAAAACCCAAGACCGGATGATGCTTTTTGGTCGGTTGCAAATATTGACCGATGGTCAGGAAATCGACATCAGCGGAGCGCAGATCATCCATCAATTGCAGGACCTCGTTGCGCTCCTCGCCCAAGCCCACCATGATACCGGACTTGGTAAAAATGCTTGAATCAAGCTCCTTCACGCGTTGCAGCAGGCGGATGGAGTGGAAATAACGCGCACCGGGGCGCACGGTCAGATAGTTGGAGGCCACTGTTTCCAGATTGTGGTTGAACACATCCGGCTTGGCCGCCACCACGACTTCGAGGGCGCCGTCTTTGCGCAGGAAATCGGGGGTCAGGATTTCAATCGTCGTGTCGGGGGCCGCAAGACGGATGGCGCGGATTGTCTGTGCAAAGTGCTCGGCCCCGCCATCGGCCAGATCGTCGCGGTCGACCGAGGTGATCACCACATGATGCAGTTTCAGCTTGGCGACGGCATCGGCCACATGCTCCGGTTCCAGCGCATCGAGGCTATTGGGCATGCCGGTTTTGACGTTGCAGAACGAGCAGGCCCGCGTGCAGGTGTCACCCATGATCATGAAGGTGGCGTGCTTTTTCTCCCAGCACTCGCCGATATTCGGGCAACTGGCCTCCTCGCAGACGGTGACGAGCTTGTGCTCTTTCACAATCGCGTGGGTTTCGGCCCATTTGGGCGAACCGGGAGCCTTGACCCTGATCCAGTCCGGCTTTTGCATCATCGGCTGGTCGGCACGATGCGCCTTTTCGGGATGGCGCACGGCAGAGGCCTTTTTGCGCGGATCCTTGTTGAGCAGGTCAATCACCGTGGCCATAGGACACTCGTTTCGCTGGTAATGCTGATCGGGTACTCCCGATCAGATAGGGCAACTGACTGGAAAAGGCCAGTCAGACAAAAGCCGTTCCCGAATTGTCAGGCGTGGATTACCCGACCATAGGCATCAAGCACGCTTTCATGCATCATTTCCGACAGGGTCGGATGCGGGAACACGGTATGCATCAGATCTTCTTCGGTTGTTTCCAGTGTCATGGCGACAACATAGCCCTGAATCAGTTCTGTCACTTCCGCGCCGATCATATGCGCACCGAGCAATTTGCCGGTTTTGACATCAAAGACGGTTTTGACCATGCCTTCCGGCTCGCCCAAAGCAATCGCCTTGCCGTTGCCGATGAAGGAGAAGCGGCCCACTTTGGTGGTATAGCCCTGCTCTTTCGCCTTGGCTTCGGTCAAACCGACAGAGGCCACTTGCGGGTGGCAATAGGTGCAACCCGGAATTTTCAGCTTGTCCATCGGATGGACATGCAGGCCCTTGATGCCTTCGATGCAGATGACGCCCTCATGCTCGGCCTTGTGCGCCAGCATCGGCGGGCCTGCCACATCGCCGATGGCATAGATGCCGGCAATATTGGTATGGCCGAGACCGTCGGTCACCACGCAACCGCGATCGGTTTTGACACCCAGTGCTTCAAGTCCGAGATTTTCGATGTTGCCGACCACGCCGACAGCGGAAATCAGTCGGTCAGCCGTAATCTCGGTTGTTGCGCCCTTTTCATCCTGGATGGTCGCCGTCACACTGTCAGTGCCCTTTTTGACACCCAGCACCTTGGCACCGGACAGAATTTTGATGCCCTGCTTTTCAAAGCTCTTGCGGGCCAAAGCGGCAATTTCGGCATCCTCAACCGGCAAAATCTGGTTCATCACCTCAACCACCGTCACCTCAGCACCCATGGTGCGATAGAACGAGGCGAATTCGATACCGATCGCGCCGGAGCCCATCACGATCAGTGATTTCGGCATGGTTTTGGGCACCATGGCTTCGAAATAGGTCCAGATCAGGTTCTTGTCTGGTTCGATGCCAGGCAGAACACGCGGACGCGCACCGGTGGCAACGATGATATGTTTGGCCTTGTAAACCCCCTCGCCCAGCACGCCTTTGGGGATCGGATTTTGCGGCTCGACCACCGGTTTGGTGGATTTGCCAACCGACACCTCACCCACTTTGGTGATTTTGGCTTCGCCCCAGATCACGTCGACCTTGTTCTTTTTCATCAAGAACGCCACGCCGCCGTTGAGCTGTTGCGATACACCGCGCGAGCGTTTGACAACGTCGGCCACATTGACGCTCATCGAACCGTTCAAGGTCAGGCCGTAATCCTTGGCATGGGTAGCGTAATGATAGATTTCAGCGGAGCGCAACAGGGCTTTGGTCGGAATACAGCCCCAGTTGAGGCAAATGCCGCCTAAATGCTCGCGCTCAACCAAAGCGGTTTTGAAACCCAGTTGGGCTGAGCGGATCGCCGTCACATAGCCACCCGGACCGCCACCGATAATCAGGACATCATAAACCGCATCAGACATGATCGCTGCTCCTTGGGATCACACAGCCGAAAAGGCCAGCCCTTGCCGGTGACAAGGGCTGGAACCGAAAAAAGCAATTAAACCAACAAACTCATCGGGTTTTCGATCAACACCTTGATGGCGGCAATCAATTCCGCACCCAAAGCACCGTCGACGGCCCGATGGTCGCATGACAGGGTTACACTCATCACGGTGGCAATCGCCAATGCGCCGTTTTTGACAACGGGGCGCTGTTCACCCGCACCCACCGCCAGAATGGTGGAATGGGGAGGATTGATCACAGCGGTAAAGTCCTTGATACCGAACATGCCGAGATTGGACACGGCGGTTGTGCCGCCCTGATACTCTTCCGGCTTGAGCTTGCGGGATTTGGCGCGGGCGGCAAAATCCTTCATGGCCAAAGCAATGCCCGACAGGCTCACCAGATCGGCCTTGCGGATGATCGGTGTGATCAGGCCATTGCCCGGCAAAGCCACCGCCACGCCGACATCGGCATGATGGTGCTTTAGCATCGCACTTTCAGTCCATGTCACATTGGCATCGGGCACACGCATCAAGGCGAGTGCCAGCGCCTTGATCACCATATCATTGACGGAAACCTTCCACGCCACCTTGCCCTCTTTGTCTTTGGGGGCGGAGGCGTTGACCTGTTCGCGCAATTTGAGCAGAGCGTCGATTTCGCAATCCATCGTCAGATAGAATTGCGGCACGGTCTGGCGTGCCTCGGTCAGGCGGCGGGCAATGGTCTTGCGCATGCCGTCATGCGGGATCTCGTCAAAACTGCCGGGAGTAAACAGCTTGCGGGTCTGGTCATCGCTGGCGGCAGGTGCCACAGCGGGAGCAGAAGCCGCAACAGGAGCCGCGACAGAGGCCGCAGAAGGCTTGGGAGCCGTTGCCCCGCCCGCCAGAGCCGCCCGCACATCACGTTCGACAATCCGGCCATGCGGACCACTGCCGGTGACGCGGGACAAATCCAGCCCGCCATCTTTGGCAATGCGCTTGGCCAAAGGCGACGCAAACACTTTGGAACCTGAAGCAACCTGCGGTGCATGGGCTTGCGCAACCGGTGCCGCTGTTGCGGCAGGCGCTGGCACAGGAGCAGGAGCCGAAGCCGCAGAGGCCACTGGCGCAGGCGCGGAACCCACCGAGGACACATCCTCGCCCTCGGCCGCGATCACGGCAATCAACTGGTTCACTGGCACATCATTGGTACCGGCAGGCACAACGATTTTGGCCAGAATGCCTTCATCGACCGCCTCGACCTCCATGGTGGCCTTGTCGGTTTCGATTTCGGCCAGCACGTCACCGGATTTGATGACATCGCCTTCCTTTTTCAGCCACTTGGACAGATTGCCCTTTTCCATCGTAGGCGACAGTGCAGGCATCAAAACATTGACGGACATGGTCGCCTCCCCTCAGCGATAGGTGACTGCGCGGGCGGCTTCCACCACCTCGCCGACATTGGGTAGAGCCAGTTTTTCGAGATTGGCGGCATAAGGCATCGGCACATCCTTGCCGGTGATGCGGATGACCGGCGCATCGAGATAATCGAAGGCCTTTTCCATCACCTGCGCCGAAATTTCCGAACCGATACCGGATTGCGGCCAACCTTCTTCCACCGTGATGCAACGGCCGGTTTTGCGGACCGAGGCAATGATGGTGTCGACATCCATCGGGCGGAGGGTGCGCAGATCGATCACTTCAGCCTCGATCCCAAGGGTTGCCAGCTCCTCGGCGGCCTTGAGCGCATAGGTCATTCCGATCGAGAAGGACACGATGGTCACATCCTTGCCGGTGCGGGCGATGCGGGCTTTGCCGATCGGCAACACGAAATCATCCATCTTCGGTACCATGCCGGTCTGGCCGTAGAGGATTTCGTTTTCAAGGAACACAACCGGATTGGGGTTGCGGATGGCGGCTTTCAGCAAGCCTTTGGCATCAGCCGCATTGGATGGCGAGACAACCAGCAGGCCGGGGACGTTCGAATACCAAGCCGAATAATCCTGCGAATGTTGCGCACCCACACGTGCCGCCGCCCCGTTGGGACCACGGAACACAATCGGACATCCCATCTGGCCGCCCGACATATAGAGGGTTTTTGCGGCCGAATTGATAATGTGATCAATGGCTTGCATCGCAAAGTTAAAAGTCATGAATTCAAGGACAGGACGCAGGCCGGTCAAAGCCGCACCCACTGCGATACCGGCAAAACCATGTTCGGTAATCGGGGTATCGATGACACGGCGCGGGCCGAATTCCTGCAACAGACCCTGCGTGATTTTGTAAGCGCCCTGATATTCGGCCACTTCTTCGCCCATCACGAACACGTTGTCATTGGAGCGCATTTCTTCGGCCATGGCATCGCGCAAGGCTTCGCGCATGGTTTGCGGGACCATTTCGGTGCCATGCGGGATTTCACCCGACGCATCATAGGCCGGAATATCGTGATGGGCCGTCGCGGGCACGCTGGCATGCACGGCGGGAGCCGCGGCAGGAGCGGCCACAGCCACAGGAGCAGCGGCGGGCGCATTGCCAGCTTTGCTGATGTCCTCGCCTTCCGCCGCAATGATGGCGATCAACTGGTTGACCGGCACATCATTGGTGCCTGCCGGCACAAGGATCTTGGCCAGAATACCTTCATCGACCGCCTCGACCTCCATGGTCGCTTTGTCGGTTTCGATTTCGGCAATCACATCACCGGGCTTAATGGCATCGCCTTCATTTTTCAGCCATTTGGAGAGATTGCCCTTTTCCATGGTGGGTGAAAGAGCGGGCATTAGAACTTCGATTGACATGTCTCGTGCTCCGAGGGTTCGCGCCGCGCGTCACGCGCTGGCGGCGGCCAAATAAGTTAGCGAAGGATATCCGTATAAAGCTCGGAAGGATCGGGCTCGGGATTGGTCGTGGCAAAATCGGCCGCCGCATTCACAATCTCGCGGACATGGGAGTCCACGGCCTTCAACTCGTCTTCACTGACCTTCCATTCCTCGATCAACCGGCGGCGGACCTGCTCGATCGGATCATGCTCCTCGCGCATTTTCTGCACTTCGTCCTTGGAGCGGTATTTGGCCGGATCGGACATCGAATGACCGCGATAGCGGTAGGTCTGCATTTCGAGAATATAGGGCCCCTTGCCGTCACGGCACCACTGGATCGCCCGTTCGGCCGCTTCCTTGACGGCGCGCACATCCATGCCGTCGACCTGCTCGCCCGGAATGTTGAAGGACACACCGCGCTTGGAGAAATCGGTCTGCGCCGAGGCGCGGCTGACAGCCGTGCCCATCGCGTAGCGATTGTTTTCGATCACATAGACCACCGGCAATTTCCAGAGTTCGGCCATGTTGAAACATTCATAGACCTGACCCTGATTGGCCGCGCCATCACCGAAATAGGTCATGGAGACACGGCCATCATTGCGGTAGTGATTGGCGAAAGCCAGACCCGTGCCGAGCGAGACCTGCGCACCGACAATGCCGTGGCCGCCATAAAAATTGCTTTCGACGCTGAACATATGCATCGAACCGCCCTTGCCGCGTGACAGGCCGCCCGAACGTCCGGTCAGTTCGGCCATCACGCCTTTGGGATCCATGCCGCAAGCCAGCATATGGCCATGGTCGCGATAGCCGGTGATCACCTGGTCGCCTTTGGCCGAGGCCATCTGCATACCGACCACGACCGCTTCCTGTCCGATATAGAGGTGGCAGAAACCGCCGATCAGGCCCATGCCATACATCTGGCCGGCCTTTTCCTCGAACCGGCGGATCATCAGCATATCGCGATAGGCGCTGACTTCCTCGTCCCGGCTCAAGGCAACAGGACCATTGGAGCGGCGCGTCAATGTCCGCGCACCACGCGATGCCGCAGATTTGCCCGGTGATGATTTGCTCTGACTTCCAGCCTTGGCGGCAACAGCCATGATCTTCCCCCTCTTTAAAACGGTTTCGTAAACTTTAGACCAAATCCGTAAAGATGACGAGGGCTAAAAACACAGAAAACAAAAAGAATTTGAAAGGCTAAATTATTGAAAACGCTCGATATTTAATAATGAACCAGAATGTGGTTCATTATTAAAACGACCTAAATCAGGTTAACGAATGTCGTTGGTGTTGCGCGGTTGATCCATGATGACGACATCGCCGCGTTGCACACGGCCGAGACCGATACGCCCGCGCTCGTCAAGCAAATCACGATCGACATGCTCGTTGCGCAAAGCATTGACCCGGATCTGCCAGCGCTCGCGCTCGCTCTGTTGGGCTTGCAATTCCTTGTCCAGCACATCGAGTGTCTGGGTCAGCATCTCTCTGGTTTCCAGACCGCGATTGCCGTTATGGGCATGATAGATGAAATAATAGGAGGTCGAGCCCGCAATGCCGTAAAGGGCGAGCCACAGAACAAAACCTCTGTATCGTTTCTGAACAACCATAACGCTCTTTATCACCCGGCAATGGTTGAAAAAGTGTTAGCCCCACAAAAAACGGGAGGCCCGATGGACCTCCCGCACAAGATGCACGTGACGAAGTGATCAGACGCGAAGGGCTTTGAGGGCCTCACGGCCGGCAAAACGGGCCTGTGAACCCAATTCCTGCTCGATCCGCAACAGCTGGTTGTATTTGGCTGTCCGATCGGAACGGGCCAGAGAGCCGGTTTTGATCTGTCCGCAATTGGTGGCCACGGCCAGATCGGCAATGGTGGAATCTTCCGTTTCACCCGAACGATGCGACATGACAGCCGTATAACCGGCCCGATGCGCCATATCGACGGCGGCGAGTGTTTCGGTCAGCGTGCCGATCTGGTTGACCTTGACCAGAATGGAATTGGCAACACCGTTGCGGATCCCGTCCGACAGGCGCGCCACATTGGTCACGAACAGATCGTCACCGACCAACTGGCACTGGTGACCGATGGTCTTGGTCAACAAGGCCCAGCCTGCCCAATCATCCTCCGACATGCCGTCTTCGATCGACACAATCGGATAGGCGTTGACCAATTTGGCGAGATAGGCGACCTGATCCTCGATGGAGCGCACCTTGCCTTCGCCTTCGTAATGATAGGTGTTGGCCTTGAAGAATTCGGTCGAGGCGCAATCGAGTGCGATCATCACATCCTTGCCGGGCGTAAAACCGGCACTGCCAATGGCATGCATCACAAAATCCAGCGCCGCTTCGGCAGACGGCAGATTGGGCGCAAAGCCGCCCTCGTCACCGACATTGGTGTTGTGGCCGGCCTGTTTCAACGAGGATTTCAGAGTATGGAAAATCTCCGCACCCATGCGCAAGGCTTCCGAAAAGCTGTCAGCGCCAACCGGCATGATCATGAATTCCTGGAAATCGATCGGATTGTCGGCATGCATGCCGCCATTGATGATGTTCATCATCGGCACCGGCAGGACACGGGCCGAAGTGCCGCCGACATAACGGTAAATCGGCAAAGCGCGTGCTTCTGCGGCCGCTTTGGCAACAGCCAGCGACACGCCCAGCATGGCATTGGCCCCCAGACGCGATTTGTTGGCTGTGCCATCCAGTTCGATCATCGCTTCGTCGATCAGCACCTGTTCTTCGGCATCAAAGCCTTCCAGCGCGTCGAGAATTTCGGTGTTGACGGCTTCAACCGCTTTCAGCACGCCCTTGCCGCCATAGCGTGATTTATCGCCATCGCGCAGTTCGACAGCCTCATGGGCGCCGGTT
The DNA here is from genome assembly GCA_947455455.1 of Hyphomicrobiales bacterium. Taxonomy (GTDB): domain Bacteria; phylum Pseudomonadota; class Alphaproteobacteria; order Rhizobiales; family Beijerinckiaceae; genus CAIYZJ01. The sequence continues at coordinate 46,399 of CANGOE010000009.1, read as the reverse complement.
GAAGCCCCCGAAGGCACGGCGGCGCGGCCATAGGAACCGTCTTCAAGAATCACATCGACTTCAACAGTCGGGTTGCCACGGCTATCAAGGATTTCACGGGCGATAATATCAACAATCTCGGTCATGGGGCTCTCCGTCAAATGATTGTTTCGTCATAAGCTATTCGTGCCGAACCGCAAAGGCCGCAAAAGGTCGAGCCAAAAGTTTTCATCCCGCCGCTTTGTCGCTATACCGCTCTCGACTTGTGGCCACCCGTCAGGATAAAAGCCACCATCGATTGCACTCGCGCATCACTGACAGCAAGATTGTGACAGGCTCATGACCCAGAAACACCAAGGCCCGACCTCGCACACCACCGAGACGATCCAGCAGGGCTCTCCCCTGCATCTGGGCCAAGCCTCGGCCCTGCCCGCCTCACCTGAACAGGCGGTGCTCGACCGTGTGCCGAACCCGCATCAGGGCACGTCCTATCTGGCTCGCTTTACTTGCCCCGAATTCACCTCGATCTGCCCGGTCACCGGCCAGCCGGATTTCGGGATATTGGTGATCGATTATCTGCCGGGCGCATGGCTGGTGGAATCCAAATCGCTGAAACTCTATCTCGGCGCTTTCCGCAACCATGGTGCATTCCATGAGGATTGCACGGTCGGCATCGGCAAGCGGCTGGTTGATCTGCTGGAGCCGGAATGGTTCCGCATCGGCGGCTACTGGTATCCACGCGGCGGCATCCCGATCGACGTCTTCTGGCAAACCGGCAAGCCGCCGGAAGGATTGTGGTTGCCTGATCAAGGCGTTGCGCCCTATCGGGGGCGGTGATTACTCTTCCACACCCACGCCTTGACATGCCCGCCCTTGTGGCGGGTATCCATGTCTTTCTTGGCCTGTTGGAAGCAAGTCGTGGATGGCCGGGACAGGCCCGGCCATGACAGTTTTTTAGACATTTAATTTAAAACCACCCCTGTCATGACCGCCCTTGTGGCGGTCATCCACGTCTTTCTTGGCCTGTTGAAAGCAAGTCGTGGATGGCCGGGACAGGCCCGGCCATGACAGTTTGGGAAATATTTTATTAAAACCCACCCTTGTCATGACCGCCCTTGTGGCGGTCATCCACGTCTTGTGACCATCAATCAAAGTCGTGGATGGCCGGAACAAGTCCGGCCATGACAGTTTGAGAGACATTTATTTTAAAACCACCCCTGTCATGACCGCCCTTGTGGGTGTCATCCACGTCTTGGGGCGGTGCATGTTTTGTGCGGATGCACACCCACGGTCACAACACATTGATTGATTTCATCAAAATGTCAGCACTGAACAAACGTTGAGAATCTTCAAACGCTTTTGGCCACTGCATCAAACGCCATCAATCGCTTCAACAGGGCTTCCATCTCATCCAGCGGCACCATGTTTGGGCCGTCGGAAAATGCCTCGGACGGATTGTCGTGGCTCTCGATAAACAAACCTGCCACACCCACAGCCACGGCGGCACGGGCCAGAACCGGCACATATTCGCGTTGGCCGCCCGATGAGGCGCCCTGCCCGCCCGGTTGCTGGACGGAATGGGTGGCATCGAAAATCACCGGTGCGCCGGTTTCCTGCGCCATCAAAGGCAGACCGCGAAAATCGGTGACCAGCGTGTTATAACCGAACGAGGCTCCGCGCTCGGTCACCATCACATTGTGGTTTCCGGTTTCGGTGATTTTGGAAACGACGTTTTTCATGTCCCACGGGGCCAGAAACTGGCCTTTTTTGACATTGATCACCCGCCCCGTTTCAGCCGCCGCAATCAACAGATCGGTCTGGCGGCACAAAAAGGCGGGGATTTGAAGGATATCGACGACTTCGGCGACTGGTTTGCACTGCTCGCGCTCGTGAATATCGGTGACGACAGGCAGGCCGTATTTGCTCTTGATCTCGGCAAAGACATCCATGGCTTTGGACAGGCCGATCCCGCGCCGCCCTTTCGACGAGGTGCGGTTGGCCTTGTCGAAGGAGGCCTTGAACACCAGCCCGATGCCGAGTTTTTGGGTGATTTCATGCAGGGCCGAGGCCATGAATAGCGCGTGATCGCGGCTTTCCATCGCACAGGGACCAGCCATCAGAGAAAACGGCAAGTGGTTGCCGAAACGGACAGAACCGGCAGAAACAATGGCGGGGATGCTGTGTGCGTTGCTCATAGGCCCATTTACCCCGTTTGCGGTTGCGCCTCAATCAGACTTGCGGGCAAGACACGCCCGCAACCGAGTATCAAACCAACCGGCTTTGCTCGACAGCCGCCGCAATGAAGCTGGCAAACAGCGGATGCGGCTCGAACGGACGCGATTTCAATTCGGGGTGATACTGCACGCCGATGAACCACGGATGATCGGGGAATTCGACCGTTTCCGGCAATAGCCCATCAGGCGACACGCCCGCAAATTGCATGCCCTTGGCCTCCAAAGCCGCGCGATAGGACATATTGACCTCGTAGCGGTGGCGGTGGCGCTCTTCGATATCGGTCGAGCCATAAACGGCGGCAATGTGGCTGTTGGGATCCAGCTTCGCCTTGAAGGCACCCAGACGCATGGTGCCGCCAAGATCGCCGCCCTGGGCGCGGATTTCCAACTCGTTGCCACGCATCCATTCGGTCATCAGACCAACCAGCGGCTCCTTGCAGGCTCCGAATTCGGTCGAATTGGCATCCTTGATCCCCGCCAGATTGCGTGCGGCCTCGATCACGGCCATCTGCATCCCGAAGCAAATGCCGAAATAAGGCACTTTATGGGTGCGGGCAAAGCCTGCCGCCGCAATCTTGCCTTCGGCACCACGCTGGCCGAACCCGCCGGGCACCAGAATTCCGTGGACATGTTCCAGCAACGGAGCCGGATCCTCGCTCTCGAACACTTCGGATTCAATCCAGTCGAGTTTGACCTTGACCCGATTGGCGATGCCGCCATGCGCCAAAGCCTCGATCAGCGATTTATAGGCGTCTTTCATGCCGGTATATTTGCCGACAATCGCAATCGTCACTTCGCCTTCGGGATTGGAAATGCTTTCGGAAACCGCATCCCAACGGCTCAAATCGGGCTTGGGCGCAGGCTCGATGCCGAAAGCGGCCAGCAATTCCTGATCCAGACCGGCCTTGTGATAGGCGGCAGGCACATCATAGATGGAGGCCACATCGCGTGCCTCGATCACCGCGCCTTCGCGCACATTGCAGAACAAAGCGAGCTTGCGGCGCTCCTCGGCCGGGATTTCACGGTCCGAGCGGCACAGCAGGATATCGGGCTGGATGCCGATCGAACGCAGTTCCTTGACTGAATGTTGGGTTGGCTTGGTTTTCAACTCGCCTGCGGTCGGGATATAGGGCAACAGGGTCAGATGGACATAGACGGCATGACCGCGCGGCAAATCATTGCCTAATTGGCGGATGGCCTCGAAAAAAGGCAGACCCTCGATGTCACCGACCGTGCCGCCGATTTCCACCAGCACGAAATCGACACCGTCATTGCCCTCGAGCACGAAATCCTTGATGGCATTGGTGACATGCGGAATGACCTGCACCGTGCCGCCGAGGTAATCGCCGCGTCGTTCTTTGGTAATGATGTCCTGATAGATGCGACCCGTGGTGATATTGTCGGCCTTGGACGCCGGACGGCCGGTGAACCGCTCGTAATGGCCGAGATCGAGATCGGTTTCGGCCCCGTCATCGGTCACGAACACTTCGCCGTGCTGATAGGGGCTCATCGTGCCCGGATCAACGTTCAGATAGGGGTCGAGTTTACGCAAGCGGACCGTATAGCCACGCGCTTGCAAAAGGGCACCAAGAGCCGCAGAAGCAAGCCCTTTGCCCAAGGAGGAGACCACGCCGCCAGTGATAAAAACATATCGCGCCATGGGAGGTCATCCTTATCAAACTGAAATGATTCGCACAGAGGAACCATGCCGAACCCAACCACAATCCACAGGCGGCTCGACATATGTCCCACATAAAAAGGGCCGGATAAACCGGCCCTTGATGGTCGCAGATGTTAGCGTGTTGTCGGCACTTGCGGACCGGAGGCGGGAGGCGCCTTCTGGTCGATGGCTTTCAACTGGTCGAGCACGCCGCCTGCTGGCGCTGTCTGGGCTGGCAACTTGCTGGCCGCATCATCAATCACCGAACGGTTTTCGCGGGTGGCCCCCGACACAATCGCCAAGGCAATGCTGGTTGCAAAAAAGCAGGCCGCCAGAATGCCCGTGGCACGGGTCAGCGCATTGGCTTGGCCACGCCCTGTCATGAAGCCCGACACACCGCCGCCGCCGCCAAGACCGCCAAGCGCACCGGAATCGGAACGTTGCAGGAGAATGACACCGACCAGTGCGAGAACGACCAGAAGGTGAATGACGATAAGGACTTGTTGCATGATTGTTGTCACACCAAAGAGGAAGGGTTCGCCGGATGCGAACACAAGATGTTTGGCCTTTAGCACGCTCTGCCAAAGGATGAAAGCAGGAAGAAGCCGTTAAAGCGTTCCGACCTGCACTGTGCAGGCTCAGCGATAGGTTTCGGCAATCGCCATGAAGTCAGCCGCTTTCAGGCTTGCGCCCCCCACCAAAGCGCCGTTGACATTGTCGATCGACAGCAATTCTTTGGCATTATTGGGTTTGACAGAGCCGCCATACAGGATGCGCACCATCTCGCCTTGTGGCTTGCCCAACAGTTTTTTCAAATCATTGCGGATGGCCAGATGCACTTCTGCCACATCCTTGGCTGTGGGTGTCAAACCGGTGCCAATGGCCCAGACGGGCTCATAAGCGACAATCAACTGATCGGCCGTGGCCGTGCGCGGGATCGAGCCGCGCAACTGGCGGCGCACGACAGACAAAGCCCTGCCCGCTTCCCGCTCGGAACGGGTTTCACCCACACAGACAATCGCCACAAGACCCGTGGCAATCGCCGAATTGGCCTTTTGTTCGACCAGAGCGTCTTTTTCACCGTGATCGGTGCGCCGTTCGGAATGACCAAGAATCACCATGGTGCCACCGGCATCAAGCACCATATTGGGCGAGACATCACCGGTATGGGCGCCAGAGATTTTCTCGTGGCTGTCTTGTGCGCCGATGGCAATTGCAGTCCCCATGGCCAGTGTGGCCGCCGGATAGAGCAAGGGAGATGGCGGGCAGATCAGCAAATCCACATTGCGACGCAAATCGGCATCATAGGCCTGCCCCATCAACGTGATTTCCTGCAACGAGGCACGCGCCCCGTTCATTTTCCAGTTGCCTGCAACCAGAGGCTTGGGCGTGAAGCCGTTTTTGGGGGGCATCTTCAGGTTCTCCTCGACGATCATGGCCTGTCGATAACAGAGGGATTTTGTCCGTCAACTGTCTATAAGGCCAAGCAGGCTTTGTATCATGCGCAAAGCTGGCTCATTTATGCAAAAAAGAGGGACAAATCCCCCTCACCTGTGTTAGCAGAAAAAATCACGATGATAACAAGCATAGCGGCAAGCCCGGTTTAGCGGGTCGAACCACAAGCAATAGAACAACGGACGGCACATCCCATGATGCAAGGTTTTCGTAAGGCAGGGCAATCTTGGCTCGGACGAATCGTCATTACGGTTCTTTTCGGTACACTGATCTTCAGCTTTGCAATCTGGGGCATTGGCGACATGGTGAAAAACTATGGTGTCAACAATGCGGCAACCGTCGGCTCCACCGAAATATCGCTGGCCGAGTTCCGCGCCGCCTATCAGACCGAAATCCAGAATATTTCACGCCGCATCCGCCGCAATCTGACGGCGCAGGAGGCCTTGAGCTTCGGGCTCGATCGTCGTGTGCTTGAACGCCTCATCAATGATGCCGCTCTTGACGAACAGGTGCGCAACTGGGGTCTGGCGATCAACAATGAAACCATTGCCAAGGCCGTGCTGGCCGATCCCAATTTTGCCGGACCGGACGGCAAGTTCAGCCGCGCGATTTTTGACGAGGCCCTGCGCAACAACGGCTTCAACGAGAGCAATTTCATTGCCTCGCAACGTCTGGTCTATCTGCGCGGCCAGATTGCCGAAAGCCTTGCCGGCGGTATTCAGGCCCCCAAAGCCGGACTTGAAGCCCTGAACCGCTATCGCAACGAACAGCGCGATGTGCAGTTTTTCGTTCTGGCCGCCGACCAGCTTGGTCCGATCAGTGACGCGACCGACGACCAGTTGAAAGCCTTCTACACCGAGCGGCAAGCCGCGTTCCGCGCTCCCGATTACCGCTCCGCTAGCCTGCTGGTGCTCAAAGCCGGTGAGTTGATCGATCCCGCCACCATCACCGATGCCGAAGCCATGGGCCTGTATGACCGCCAGAAAGCCACGCGCTTCTCGATGCCGGAACGGCGTATGGTCAAGCAGATCATCCTGTCCGACAAAGACAAGGCCAACTCTGCCATCGAGGCGCAAAAGGCCGGCAAGAGCTTTGCCGACATCGCCGCCTCGCTCGGCTTAACCGCGAATGACACCGATCTCGGTCTGGTCAAGCGCGAGGATATTGCCGATCAAACCGTGCGTGATGCCGCCTTTTCAGCGCAAACCAACCAGTTGATCGGTCCCATCGAGGGCAAGTTCGGGCCGATCCTGCTCGAAGTCGCCCAGATCGTAGCGGCCGAGGAATTGGCTTACGACAAGGTCTCGCTGACCTTGAAATCAGAGCTGGCCACCCAAAAAGGCCGTGACAAATTGCGTGATCTGCATGATGCGGTCGAAGACCAACGCGCTTCAGCCAAGCCTTTGCAGGCCATTGCCGGTGAATTGAAACTGCCCTTCACCAAGATCGAGGCTGTCGATGCTTCCGGCCGTGACAAATCGGGGGCATTGGTGACCAGCATCACCGATCCGGCTACGGTGATCCCGGCGATGTTTGCCAGCGATATCAACATCGACAATGAAGCCATTGCCTTGCGTGATGGCGGCTATGTCTGGTTCAGCATTGACGGGATTACGCCTTCGCGCGACCGCAGTTTTGACGAAGCGCGTGAGCAGGTCAAAGCCGCCTGGCTTGATGACGAGCGAAGCCGTTTGATCAGCCAGAAGGCTTCAGAACTGGTGCAGAAAATAAATCAGGGCACAGCTTTGTCCGCTGTCGCCGACGAGATGAAAGCCCCGATGATGACGGTGCAGGGTGTGACCCGCGCTTCGCGTGACAAAGGTTTGCCCGCCACTGCCCTTGCGCAGGCGTTTTTGACCCCTGTGGCGCAGGCCAGTTCGGCGCTGGGCGACACCGCCGATCAACGGGTGATCCTGTTTGTCAATACGGCCAGCGTTGCCCCTGCCAATGATGACGTGAACAAGGGAATGAATGGTGAATTCGCCATGGCATTGGGGGATGACATCATTGCCCAATTCGTGACCCAAACCCGCCAGACCCTTGGTGTCAAAACCTTTGAAGGTGCAATTCAATCCGCCATTGGAAAGACGAATTGATGGTTGGCATGACGCTCAGTCCGTCTTTAGCCAGTTTTACTCCGTCTTACGACAAGGGCCTCGCACAACTGGTACATACGGTACTGGTGGGTGACCTTGAAACCCCTGTTTCGGCCTTTATGAAATTGCGGGCGGCTTTTTCGGGCCATGCCTTCTTGCTGGAATCGGTCGAAGGCGTCGCGGTACGCGGCCGCTATTCGATGATCGGTCTCGCCCCCGATGTGGTCTGGCGGTGCGTTGCCGGACAAGCCGAAATCAACCGCACGGCCTTGCACGATCCCGGGCATTTCGAGGTTTGCTCAGATCGTCCTTTGAAATCGTTGCGGGCTTTGTTGCAGGAAAGCGCCCTGCCCGACCGGTCCGATCTGCCACCCATGGCCGCAGGCATATTCGGCACACTCGGTTATGACATGGTGCGCGAGATGGAACGGCTTGGCCCCGCCAAGGCCGATCCCTTGAACCTGCCCGATGCCCTGCTGATCCGCCCGACCGTGATGGTGATTTTCGATTCCGTGAAAGACACGATCACCATTGTCGTGCCGTGCCGTGTCAAAGCCTCGCAATCGGCTGTGGCCTGTTATGAAACGGCACAGACTCTGGTCGATCAGGTGTCGCAAGCGCTTGAACAGGCGATCCCGCTGAGCGTGCAGGACAGCGGGATGGATCCCGTGTCGATGGCACCGCAATCCAACACCAGCGAGGCGGACTATTTCGCCATGGTCGAGAAGGCCAAATCCTATATTGCCGCCGGGGATATATTCCAGGTGGTGTTGTCGCAACGGTTCGAGACCGAATTCCACCTGCCTGCTTTCGCGCTTTACCGTGCCTTGCGGCGCGTCAATCCTGCTCCCTATCTGTGCTATCTGGATTTCGTCGATTTTCAGGTGGTCTGCTCCTCGCCCGAAATTCTGGTGCGCTCGCGTGCGGGCAAAGTCACATTGCGCCCCATTGCAGGCACAAGACCAAGGGGGGCAACGCCTGCGGCCGACGAGGCCATGGGGCGCGAATTGCTGGCAGACCCGAAAGAACGGGCCGAACATCTGATGTTGCTCGATCTCGGCCGCAACGATGTCGGCCGCATTGCGAAGATCGGCACGGTCCAGGTCACCGACAGTTTCTTTCTCGAACGCTATTCGCAGGTCATGCATATCGTCTCGAATGTCGAAGGTGATCTTGATCCGCGCTTCGATGCGCTGGATGCGCTGGTGGCAGGCTTTCCGGCAGGCACGGTTTCGGGCGCGCCCAAGGTGCGGGCCATGCAGATCATCGACGAGCTGGAAAAGGACAAGCGCGGCATCTATGCCGGTTGTATCGGCTATTTCGGCGCCAATGGCGATATGGATACCTGCATCGTCTTGCGCACGGCCATCGTCAAGGACGGGTTGATGCGGGTGCAGGCAGGTGCGGGCATTGTGTATGATTCCGTGCCCAAATCAGAACAGAACGAATGTATCAACAAGGCCAAAGCCCTGTTTCGTGCCGCCGAGGAAGCGGTCAGATTTGCTTCGCAAGGCAAGCGGGGGCAATAATGGGTCTGGATGCAACAGGGTTGTTTCGATGAACATCACGCTGATCGATAATTACGACAGCTTCACCTATAATCTCTATCACGACCTCGGACGGCTCGAGGCGAAGGTGACGGTTGTGCGCAATGATGCGATGGGTGTGGAGGAATTGGCCGGGACCAATCCCGATGCAATCGTTCTGTCACCCGGCCCCTGCACTCCCAACGAGGCCGGAATTTGCCTTGATGTGATCACAAGTTTGGGCAGTCATATCCCGATATTCGGGGTCTGTCTGGGCATGCAGGCCATTGGTCAGGCTTTCGGCGGCGATGTGGTGCGGGCTCCACAGCCTTTCCATGGCAAAGTGTCGCAGATCAGCCATCACGGCCAAACCCTGTTTCGTGGCATCAACCAGCCGTTCAAAGCCACCCGATACCATTCACTGGTTGTCGAGCGTAAGACCCTGCCGCAGGCTCTTGATATCACGGCTGAAACGGATGATGGTCTGATCATGGCCATGTCCCACCAAACCCTGCCGATCCATGCGGTGCAATTTCACCCCGAAAGCGTGCTGTCCGAGCACGGCTTGACAATTTTTGCCAATTTTCTCGATCTCGCCGCTGTCTGGAATGCCCAGCACAAACGCCCCCCGCTTGCCCATTGAACCGGAACAGATCTGATGGACTCTTTCAAACCGATCATCGCCAAAGTCGCCACCGGAAGCCCCTTGACCCAAACCGAGGCCGAACATGCCTTCGGGGTCATGCTGTCGGGTGAATCCACTCTGGCCCAAACCGGTGCATTTCTGATGGCCTTGCGGGTGCGCGGTGAAACGGTGGATGAAATCACCGGCGCGGCCATTGCGATGCGGTCCCGCATGCTTCGCGTCAACACTTTACCGGATGCCATTGATATTGTTGGCACAGGCGGGGATAATTCGGGATCCTACAATGTGTCGACTTTGGCGGCCCTGATTACGGCGGCTTGCGGTGTGCCGGTTGCCAAACACGGCAATCGGGCGGCTTCGTCCAAATCGGGCACAGCGGATGTCTTGACCGCTCTGGGTGTCAAAGTCGGTCTTGATCCAGCCGGTGTGGAACGTTGTGTCAAAAAAGCCAATGTCGGGTTTATGTTCGCCCCGACTCACCATGCCTCGATGCGTCATGTCGCCCCTGTCAGGGTAGAATTGGCCACACGGACCATTTTCAATCTGCTGGGCCCATTGTGCAATCCGGCGGGTGTCAAACGGCAGGTGCTGGGTGTGTTCTCGAAATCCTGGGTCGAGCCTCTGGCGCATGTGATGAAAACGCTGGGCTCGGAAGCGGTGTGGGTGGTGCATGGCTCGGACGGGCTGGATGAGTTGACCACGACCGGCGAAACCTATGTCAGCGCCCTTGAAAACGGCATGGTCCGCAGTTTTGCCATCACACCCGAGGAATTCGGGCTGAAACGCGGGACATTTGACAGCCTGAAAGGCGGCGAAGCCGCCCACAATGCCCAAGCCCTGCGCGATGTGGTGGAAGGCAAGCGCACGCCTTACCGTGATATCGCGGTGATGAATGCCGCCGCTGGCCTGCTGGTTGCCGGTCGGGCCGACAAGCCCAAACAGGCCGCAGAACTGGCCGAAGCCGCCATTGATGACGGTCGTGTCCGCAAAACACTCGAAGCGCTGATTGCCGCTTCGACGGAGGCCTGACCGTGAGCGATATCCTCGCCAAAATCGAAGCCTATAAACGGGTTGAAATTGATGCGGCCAAAGCGGCAATTCCGCTGGCCGACTTGAAAGCGATGGTGCGTGATTGCGCGCCAACGCGCGGCTTTGCCAAAGCCTTGAAACAGCACCACGGGCAGAACCGCCCGGCTCTGATTGCCGAAATCAAGAAAGCCAGTCCCTCGAAAGGCCTGATCAGAGCAGATTTCGAGCCTGTCAAACTGGCCAAGGCCTATGAGGCGGGTGGCGCGTCCGCTTTGTCGGTTTTGACCGATACCCCGTCCTTTCAGGGTGCTCCCGAATTTCTGACCCAGAGTCGACAGGCCACGACCCTGCCCGCTTTGCGCAAGGATTTTCTGTTCGACAGCTATCAGGTCTATGAAGCGCGTGTTTGGGGCGGGGATTGCATTTTGGTCATCATGGCCTCGGTGTCCGATGCATTGGCCCGTGAACTGGTCGAAACCGCCACGCTGTTGGGCATGGACTCGCTGATCGAGGTCCATGACCAGGCAGAGCTTGAACGGGCCTTGTTGCTGGATGCCGAAATGATCGGGATCAACAACCGCGATTTGCGCAGTTTTGTCACCGATCTGGCTGTGTCGGAGCGTCTTGCGCCGATGATCCCGGCGGATCGGATGATTGTCGGCGAAAGCGGCATCAACACCCATGCCGATCTGGTGCGCCTGCAACAGGCGGGGATCAACACCTTCCTTGTCGGCGAAAGCCTGATGCGCCAGCAGGATGTGACCCATGCTACCAAAGACCTGTTGTTCGGTGCGGAGCCAGCACGCTGATGACCCAAACCCCTGCCACTTTGACGCATCTGGATGCGACCGGTGCCGCCAATATGGTGGATGTCGCGGACAAGGCAATGACCAGCCGCGAGGCCGTGGCCATCGGTCATGTCAGAATGGCCCCTGAAACACTGGCATTGATCCGGTCGGGCGATGCCAAAAAGGGGGACGTGTTGGGCACGGCACGTCTGGCGGGCATTATGGCGGCCAAACGGACCCATGAATTGATACCGCTGTGCCATCCCTTGTTGCTGACCAAAGTGGCCGTTGAGATCGAGGCCGATGACGCTTTGCCGGGCCTGAAGGTACGGGCCATGGCCAAGGTCATGGGACAGACGGGTGTGGAAATGGAAGCGCTGACAGCCGTGTCTGTGACCTGTTTGACCATTTACGACATGGTGAAGGCCGCTGACCGCTCCATGGTGATTTCCGATATTACGCTGATCGAGAAAAAAGGTGGCCGGTCGGGCCATTGGGTGGCAGACGGGGTTTGACCATGGCGCTTTTGTCGGTTGAGGACGCATTGGCACAGGTGCTCGATCAGGTCGAGCCGCTGGAAGCCGAAACTGTCCCCCTGCGTTTGGCCCATCACCGCGTATTGGCCCGTGACATTGCGGCCTTGCGGACCCAGCCGCCTTTTGCGGCATCGGCGATGGATGGTTATGCCGTCCGCTCCGCTGATCTGGACATTGGCCGCCCGCTTCGCCTGATCGGAGAAGCGGCGGCAGGCCAAGGATTTGGCGGCTCTTTGGGACATGGCGAATGTGTGCGGATTTTTACCGGCGCGCCAATCCCGGACGGGGCCGATACAATCCTGATTCAGGAACATGTCCGCATCGAGGGGGAAACCATTATCCCCACCCATGACACGGACCGTCTGCGCCATATCCGTCCGGCTGGGCTTGATTTCAAACAAGGCGATGTGATGCTCGCCACGGGACAACGGCTGTCTGCTTCTTCCCTGTCTTTGGTCGCCGCCATGGGGCATCCGCACTGCCTTGTGACACGCAAACCCCGCGTGGCGATTTTGGCCACCGGTGACGAACTGGTGCAACCGGGCGAAACCTGCGGGCCAGACCAGATCGTCGCCTCCAACCATTTTGCCGTTGCCGCCATGGTGGAAGCGCTGGGCGGCATTGCCATTGATCTTGGTATTGCCAAAGACACCCACGAGGCGCTGGAAGCGGCGTTTCAAAGCGCCGAGGACCAGCAAGCCGATGTGCTGGTCACATTGGGGGGAGCCTCGGTGGGCGATCGGGATCTGGTGCAATCGAGCCTAGCACAACGGGGCATGACACTCGGCTTCTGGCGCATTGCCATGCGGCCGGGTAAACCGTTGATTTTCGGGTCGCTGGGCCGGATGCGGATTTTGGGACTGCCGGGCAATCCGGTGTCCTCGATCATTTGTGCTCAGATTTTTCTCGGGCCTCTGCTCAAATGCCTGTCAGGCGATACAACCGCCCGTCAGGATCCGACATGTCAGGCCGTATTGGGCTGTGATCTGAAGGGCAACGACCTCAGACAGGACTATATGCGCGCCCGCATCACCGGCACATATCAGGGACTGCCGATGGTCGTGCCATTCAGCAGTCAGGATTCCTCGATGCTCGGCCTGATGTCTCAAGCCCAAGCCTTGCTGATCCGCGAACCCTTCGCGCCAGCCGCACAAATGCATGATCCTTGCCGGGTTATTCTGCTTTAACAGTTTATTGTCCCTATCCACGTTTGAGGTGTGCCGCGCTTGCGGAACGCAACGGGAACAGATATATATTGTTCGCCTTTTGTTTTTGCTGAGTCGCGTTGATCTTCGCTGATTTGGCCACCCTATCGAGGATGATTTGGATGTTGACCCGTAAGCAACACGAGCTTTTGCGCTTTATCCAGCAACGACTGCAAGATGACGGCGTTCCCCCTTCTTTTGACGAGATGAAAGAAGCGCTCGATCTGCGTTCCAAATCGGGCATCCACCGTCTGATCATGGGGCTTGAAGAGCGCGGCTTTATCCGCCGCTTGCCCAATCGTGCCCGCGCCCTTGAAATCGTCAAATTGCCTGAACAGGCCGTGGTCGGCGGTGTGCCGCGCGGCAAATTCAACCCCAGCGTGATCGAAGGGTCACTGGGCAAGGTGCGTCCGTCACCGCCCCCTGCCCCTTCATCCAGCCCTGCCCACGACCATGATGACGCGCCGTCAGAGGTGATCTCGATCCCCGTGATGGGCAGGATTGCCGCGGGAACGCCGATCAGCGCGATCCAGTCTCGCAGTGCCACCATTTCCATGCCGCCCGATATGCTCGGTTCGGGCGAACATTTCGCGCTTGAAGTGCGCGGGGATTCCATGATCGAGGCCGGCATCAATGATGGCGATACGGTTGTGATCCGCCGTCAGGAGACGGCCAATAACGGCGATATTATCGTGGCCCTGATCGACGACGAGGAAGCCACTTTGAAGCGCCTGCGCCGCCATGGCTCGTCCATTGCCCTGGAAGCGGCCAATCCGGCTTACGAAACACGCGTATTGGGCACGGATCGTGTGCGGATTCAGGGTCGTCTGGTCAGCCTGTTCCGTCGCTATTGAGCATGGTCCGAAGCTGGGCTGGTCACTTGATCGGACCTGTCCTGTTCGGCCTGCCGTTTCAGAGCCCATGGCCTGTTCCAAGTCGCCCGATTGTTGGTCGTGATGGTGATCTCCCCGCCTTGGTCGAGTTTCAAAGATAACGGCCCCTGCTGGCTGATCTGATCCGGTGTAATAACCAGCGCCTTGCATGGCGGATGATGCTGTAACGGCCTTTGGCCTCCCACTCTTTGGCCTCCCACACTGTGTTCCGGCATCGCTCTTTGCCTGATCATCCATTCATGGGTCTGGTCGGGCGCAATAATGATGGCCGCCGTCCGACACAAATTGTCCAGCCAGTCTTTCATGCGATGCTCTTGACCGCTTTTAGTGTCATCGTCCTTGGAATTTTGTCCCTGTTTTCCGCTTTGCGGCAACAACAGCACGGCCATGCGCCCATCGCGCAGAGGCAGGGCACATGAGATTTTGTCACAAGCCCCTTGCTTGATCAGGTCGGGATGGGTAACAGGCCGTGCATCGCCATCATCATGCAGATAATGTTGCAATGAAAAGCGGTTGATGCCGCGTCCGGCAAAAGCCAACCGGTCATCGGGTCCACGCACCGCCATAAAGCGGGCTTCACGACCGATCAGAACATCTTCATGATGGGCCGATCCGATCAGCATCCCTGTTCCGATCAACAGACCCGCGCATCCGAACCAGCGGATCGGGCTGATCCAGAGCGTCAAAAAGGCCAGGCCCAATGTCAACCACAGCAAGGGGCCTGCACCGAAGCCAGGAACAATGATCGTGGCATTGGGCCAGGAGGCAATCAGTCTGGACATATCCAGCACACCCTGCACGCCAAATCCCATGATCTGCCAGATGGGTGCATCCAAGCCAAAGGGCAACAAGACCATCCCCACAAAGGCCGAGGGCATGACGATCAGCGAGACAAAGGGCAGAGTGATGGCATTGCCGACGATGCCATAGGTTTGCACCATGTGAAAATGGAACAAGCCGTAGGGTGCTGTTGCCAGTTCGGCCACCAGCGTGGTCAACACAATGTCGAGAAACAGCGTCCATGCTCCCCGAATGAGCCGTTCCATCGGTCCTCTCGGTTGTGGTTTGAGGGGACTTTTGGGGATGTTGAGTTGCGGGACATGGTGGTGGTTGACCTCGAAACTGACCAGATTGGGTTTTCGTTCATAAAGCGCAATCAACGCCGCGACCGCCGCAAATGACATTTGGAAACCCGGATTGAGTACCCCTTGCGGTTCCAAAATCACCAGAATAACCGCCGCAAGTGCCCAATTGCGCATCGACAACAAACGCCGACCCGCCAGAATGGCCCCGAAAAAGACCACCGACATCAACATCGAGCGTTCGGTGGCAATATCGGACCCCGCAAACAGATCGTAAATGACCGCGCCACAAATCCCTGCCAGAGCTGACCAACGGCGGATATCACTGCGCAAAGCCAGACCGGGGATCAGCAACAAAAGCAAGCGTGCCGTAGTAAAGGCAAAGCCTGCGGCAATCGCCATATGGAGGCCTGAGATCGAGATCACGTGATAGATGCCAGCCGCCCGCAAGACATCATTGCTGGTATCGTCAATCGTACCCCGTTTGCCGGTCACAAGCGCCGCCCCGACCGCCCCCGCCTGCCCGCCGATGGTCGAGGTGATGCGTGTCGTGATCTGGTTGCGCAGATTGTCCAGCCCTGTCCAGAATTGTTGGGCTTGCGACAAATTCGGTGGTCGCAACACAGTCAAGGATCCACTGAGCGAGCCAACCCCTCCGATCTGTTTGAAAAAGGCATCGTAACGGAAGTCATATCCCCCCGGCACCACGGGTCCGGGCGGCGGTTGCAGGCGCGTTGCCGCTCTGATCCGGTCGCCGGCCTTGATTGGCACATTCCCCGAATAGGTCACACGGATGCGATAGGGTTTGGCAGGCCTGTCGGCGGGTTTGACATCTTTGCCGACATAGAGGGATTCAACGCGCACAATCAACCGCGCACTGCCAGTCCGCCAGTCGATTTCCTCGATCCAGCCCGTCACATATCCGAAATAGGGCGCTGACAACACGGGTCGGGCCATCCAGATCGTATGGAGGGTGGCGGCGGTAAACCCGAAGGCAATCCATGTCACAAACAGCAAAATATAATAGGCCAACCCATGATGATGCCGTTGTCCCCAAACCAGCGCCGCCAGCACAAGGGTCAACAACACACCGGCAGGCCAAAGCGGTTCCTGATCGGCGGTGGTGTATAACAATACCCCGATCATCAAACCGACGGGCAACCACAAGAACAGCCTGCGCGCTTCGATCTCGACGCAAAACCAATAGGCCCAGCGCCCGCGATCCATCGGCGACCACAAACCCTCTCCGGGCCAAGGCCTGACAAGCGGTTGATCAACCGCCAAAGCATCTATTTTGTGTCTGTCATATGGTTTTGTTGGCCGTTCGACCATGCTCTGCCCTTAACCTTCGCAACGCAAGATGCTAAGGCATAGAAACGAGACGACCACAGTCTGCACCGTGCAGATTGATGATCGCGCAACTTCAAATTGAATTTGGTTCAGGAACTCTGATGACACGTCCCGTGATTACCCGCTTTGCGCCCTCCCCGACCGGTTTTCTGCATATTGGCGGAGCGCGCACAGCGCTGTTCAACTGGCTCTATGCCCGCCACCTCGGTGGCAAAATGCTGTTGCGGATCGAGGATACCGATCGCGAACGCTCCACCGAGCCTGCTATTCAAGCGATTATGGACGGTTTGAAATGGCTGGGCATCACATGGGATGACGAGGTCGTCTATCAATATTCCCGCGCCAAACGCCATCAGGAGGTCGCCTTGCAGATGCTGGCCGATGGCAAGGCCTATTATTGCTATGCCTCGCCCGAAGAACTGACCGCCATGCGCGAACAGGCCCGTGCCGAAGGCAAACCGATGCGCTATGACGGCCGCTGGCGTGATCGCCCGGCCTCCGATGCCCCTGACGGTGTCAAGCCGGTGGTGCGGCTGAAAGCCCCGCTGGAAGGTGAAACCATTGTCGAGGATCAGGTGCAGGGACGCGTCTCGTGGCAGAACAAGGATCTCGATGATCTGGTTCTGTTACGCTCGGATGGCGGCCCCACCTATATGCTGGCTGTCGTGGTCGACGATCACGACATGGGCGTGACCCATATCATTCGTGGCGATGACCACCTGACCAATGCCGCACGCCAAACCCAAATCTATCAGGCCTGCGGCTGGGAAGTGCCTGTCATGGCCCATATTCCGCTGATCCATGGGCCGGACGGAGCCAAATTGTCGAAACGCCACGGTGCTTTGGGGGTCGAAGCCTATCAGGCTTTGGGCTATCTGCCTGCGGCCTTGCGCAATTATCTGGTGCGTCTGGGCTGGAGCCACGGGGATCAGGAATTCTTCTCGACCGACGAGATGACAGCCCTGTTCGATCTCCCCGCCATTGGCCGCTCGGCCGCCCGCTTCGATTTTGCCAAGCTCGAACACATCAACGGCCATTACATGCGCGCATCCAGCGATGCCGAACTGGTCGCCGCCATTGCCGATCTGCTGGTGGTCAACAATGGCGAACGTGGCTGGCCTGTCGCAATGACCCCTGTTTTGCGTGACCAATGGATGACAGCAATGCCCGGTTTGAAAGAACGGGCTAAGACTTTGGTCGAATTAATCGATCAGGCCTATTATCTCTACGCTGTCAGGCCGTTGAGTTTTGAGGCCAAGGCCACACAGTTGATCGAGGCCGGACGCGATATCATGCGGGATTGCCGTCCGCGTCTTGCCGCACTTTCGGAATGGACCGTTGAATCGATTGAAGCCTCGATCCGGCAGGAAGTGGACGAAAAGGGCATCAAATTGGGCCAAATTGCCCAGCCTTTGCGTGCGACGTTGACCGGCCGCTCGACCTCGCCCGGTCTGTTCGATGTCATGGCTGTTTTGGGACAGGATGAATGTCTGGCGCGGATCGACGACCAAATCAGCGCCTGACCAACAAGGCGCTGACAAAGGCTTCATAACGAGGCCGTCACCAACAGGACCTGATCACACTGTCATACCAATTTCGCATGCCGATGTTGATCATTGGTCTGGTTGATCAGGGCTTGAAATTACGTTAGGGAGCAATGGTTGTTCTCTTCTTCGGCCTGACGGGTGATCGCTTTTGATGATTGGCCCGTAAGGTTATTTATACGGTCCTCGCAATCTCCCACAGATGACGAGGTGTTTAAGTGGGTGGTTCCTCCTAAAGGAGCTGATGAGATCGGAACATGTAATTGGGGGTACCGCTATGAGCGTTTCCGCGAAATTTGAGTTGAACGAGCATCAGGTCGATATGCCAGTCAAAGACGGCACCATCGGTCCAAGTGTTGTTGATATTGCCAAACTCTATGGTCAGACGGGGATGTTTACATTCGACCCCGGCTTTACCTCGACTGCCAGCTGTGAATCGAAAATCACCTATATCGACGGTGATGAAGGCATTCTCCTGCATCGCGGTTATCCGATCGAGCAATTGGCCGAAAACGGCGATTTCCTCGAAACCTGCTATCTGTTGCTGTATGGCGAATTGCCAACCGCCGCGCAGAAGGCCGATTTTGTGCATCACATCACGCGCCACACCATGGTGCATGAACAGATGATGCGCTTCTTCCAGGGCTTCCGCCGCGATGCGCATCCGATGGCTGTGATGGTAGCCTCGGTGGGTGCCTTGTCGGCCTTCTATCATGACTCG
The DNA here is from genome assembly GCA_947455455.1 of Hyphomicrobiales bacterium. Taxonomy (GTDB): domain Bacteria; phylum Pseudomonadota; class Alphaproteobacteria; order Rhizobiales; family Beijerinckiaceae; genus CAIYZJ01. The sequence goes on along the minus strand of CANGOE010000009.1, from coordinate 27,655 downwards.
ACCGACATTTCGGACCCGACACAGCGGATGATCGCATCCATGCGTATGGTTGCGAAAATGCCGACCTTGGCCGCAATGGCCTATAAATATTCGATCGGCCAGCCCTTCGTCTATCCGCAGAATGATCTGGATTATACCTCCAACTTCCTGCGCATGTGCTTTGCTGTGCCTTGTGAAGACTATCAGGTCAATCCGGTGCTTTCCAAGGCGCTGGACCGGATCTTCATCCTGCACGCCGATCACGAACAGAATGCATCGACCTCGACCGTCCGTCTGGCCGGGTCATCGGGCGCCAATCCGTTCGCATGTATCGCCGCCGGTATTGCCTGCCTGTGGGGCCCTGCCCATGGTGGTGCCAATGAAGCCGCATTGAAAATGCTGGAAGAAATTGGCACAGTGGATCGCATTCCCCAGTTCATCGCTCGCGCCAAGGACAAGAACGATCCGTTCCGTCTGATGGGCTTCGGCCATCGCGTGTACAAGAACTACGATCCCCGCGCCAAAATCATGCAGAAGACCACGCATGATGTGCTCAAAGCGGTCGGCAGCAAGGATCCCTTGCTGGATGTGGCCGTCGAACTCGAACGGATTGCATTGACCGACGAATATTTCGTCGAGCGCAAGCTCTATCCGAACATCGATTTCTATTCGGGCATTACGCTGAAGGCGATGGGCTTCCCGACCTCGATGTTCACCGTGTTGTTCGCTCTGGCCCGTACCGTCGGCTGGATCGCACAATGGAAAGAAATGATCGAAGATCCGGGCCAGAAGATCGGCCGTCCGCGCCAACTCTATACCGGCTATGCCAAGCGCGAATATGTTCCCACCAACAAGCGCTAAGCGCCATTGGTGAGATATTGATCAGGGCGGGAGCAATCCCGCCCTTTTTTATTGTTTGATGAGTGAGGCAATAATGCGTGCCGCGCCGGTGCTGGGCGGCACGGAAACCGCCATGCGCTGGTCCAGCTCGCGGGTGGCCGCTAACTGGGCCGCACGTTCCGGTGTCTCCGACAACAAGGGCAACAAGGCCTTGGCAAGGGTCGGGCCGTTGCAATCCTCTTGCAGAAATTCCGGCACGGCATTGTGACCGAGGATCAGATTGGGCAGGACAATCGTCGAAACCTGAATTAAATGGCGCAACTGCGCTTCAAGGATCGACACACGATAGCCCACCACTTGCGGCACGCCAGCCAGCGCCAATTCGAGGGTGACAGTGCCTGAAGCCGCCAGCGCACAGCGCGCTGTCCGGAAAGCGGCATATTTATCGGCCTCGCCGAGCACGATGCGAGGTTTGACCGGCCAATCCTGCATGGCATGGCGGATATTGGCTTCGACATGACTGACGGCAGGCAGGACAAAATCAATCGGTTCGGCATAGTGCTGGGATAAAAGAGCAATTGCTTCGCCAAACGGAGCCATCAGGCGGGCAATTTCGCCGCGCCGACTCCCGGGCAGAACCAGAACAATCGGCGGCTTTGCGGCACGTCTTTGTGCTTCATCCCCATTGGGGCGGAATTCATCAAGCCGCTCGATCAACGGATGCCCGATATAGGTGCAAGGGGGACCGCCAAGCCGCTGATGCGCTTCGGGCTCGAAGGGCAACAAAGCCAGCACGTGATCGATATAGGCACGCATCTTGGCCGCACGACCCGGCCGCCATGCCCAAACGGTCGGGCTGACATCATTAATGATCGGAATATCCGGTCTGACCTGCCGCACACGTTTGGCCACACGATGGGTAAAATCGGGACTGTCGATAATCACCAGCGCATCAGGCTGGCTGGCTATGATGAAATCAGCGGTTTCCCTGATCCGCCGCAACACCAAAGGCAGGCGGGCCAGAACCGGGAGAATACCCATCACGGCAATATCGGATATCGGAAACAGGCTATCCAACCCCTCCTCAGTCATCCGCTCGCCACCGACGCCGATAAAACGGCAATCGGGTGAGAGGAGACGCAATGATTGCATCAGCTTGAAACCGAGTTGATCGCCCGATGTCTCACCGGCTATCAGGGCTATGGTGAGCGGCTTACCGGCCATGCTTGCCACCTGACTGCGCCCCGACAATAAAAAGCCCAGCCCGATCGGCCTCCCTGATCATCATGGCACGGTCTATCATCACAACCGAGCCTGCCCCCAAAGCAAGGCCTTTGATGCCTGACTTGGCACAGATCTGGATGGTGCGCGGGCCGACAGCGGGCAGATCGGCACGACGCTCCTGATCGCGTTTGGCGGTTTTAACCAGAAATTTGGGGCTGAGATCCTGTTTGGACCAATCAAACCAGCGCGGACGCTGGGTAGCGCGCTTGACCATGGCATCGGTGCCTTCCGGCCCTTCAACCGCCAGAATCCGTTGGCCCTGACACACCATGGCTTGACCGCAATCGAAGGGGGACAGTGCTTCGAGCAGAGAAAAGCCATTGCGGATGGCTTGCCAGTCAGCCTCGTCTGGCTTCGATTTGGTCAAAACAGCATCGGGACATAACAGGTCAGGGGCAACGGTATCGATGCCCAGTACCGAAAAGCCCTGATCTTCCAGCAGGCGGATAACGCGGACCAGAACATGGTCATCACCTTCGCCGAACACCTGCCGCAACTCGTCCTGATGTCGCAAGGCGGAAAAGGCTGAAATCAGAAGCGAGGGATTGGGGCGGCTGACATGTCCGGCCAGCACCACGCCAACGGGATTGAATTGCTTTAATCGCGCAATTAGATCCGTCGGATTGAGCATATCGACAAGACAGGTGCCGCGATGCGCCCTCACCTGTTTTCCGGCAAAACCGCGCAAGGCAAAAAAACAGGGGTGATAGCCATGACGCTGGCTCGCGTGAAACACTTCAAACGGAAAATCGCCCCCGCCTGCGATAATCGCCAAACGGCGATCAGCGGGGGCAAGGGTGTCAGGCATCATGATGGGCATCACGCGGCGTGCAGACGCTACGATTGCCGCCCTGACGGATAAAACCGATGATTTCATGCACGGTTGCATGCGCCGAAAACTCGTTTTCGACATCATCCATCCGCTCTTGCAAAGTGCCTTCATCGGCAAACAGCAAACGATAGGCGCGACGGATGGCATGGATCACATCACGGTCAAAACCGCGACGCTTCAAGCCGACAATGTTCAAGCCCGCTAGATGGGCGCGGTTGCCGATGGCAATCCCGTAGGGAATCACGTCGTTTTCAACAGCCGACATGCCGCCGATAAAGGCATGAGAACCGATGCGGCAAAATTGGTGAACAGCCGCCCCGCCGCCGATAATGGCAAAATCCCCGACATGGCAATGGCCGGCCAGCATCACATTGTTGGAAAAGATCACGTCATTGCCGACAATACAATCATGGGCAACATGGGCATTGGCCAGAAACGTGCAACGATCACCAACCTTTGTGACCATGCCACCACCCTCGGTACCGGGATTCATGGTCACCCCTTCGCGGATCAGGCAATCACTGCCGATATCCAGCGTCGAAGGCTCCCCATGGAACTTCAGATCCTGCGGTTGATGACCCACCGAGGCAAAGGGAAAGATCTTGGTGCGCGCACCTATGGTGGTGCGACCGGCAACAACGGCATGGCTCAAAAGCTCGACACCATCACCCAGTACCGCATGCGGACCGACTGTACAGAATGGGCCGATGCTGACATTCGCACCAAGTTGCGCGGCAGGATCAACAACCGAAAGGGGATGGATGGTGCTCAACTGTTCTACTCCAAAACCAGCATGGCACTGACATCGGCTTCGCAAACTGTGACACCTGCCACTTTGGCGGTGCCTCGATACCACCACATATTGCCCCGCTGTTTGAGCTTTTTCATGTGGAATTCAACCGTATCTCCCGGCTCTACCGGTTTGCGGAATTTCGCATTGTCGATGGTCATGAAATAGACCAGTTTGGGCTTACGGCCATCGGTCATCGACCAGACGCACAAAGCACCGGCAGTCTGGGCCATGCCCTCGATCAGCATCACGCCGGGCATGACAGGCTGCTGCGGAAAATGGCCGGTAAATTGCGGCTCGTTCATCGTGACATTCTTGATGCCGATGCAAGAATCGTCACCATCCATCTCGATGATCCGGTCGACCAGCAAAAACGGATAGCGATGCGGAAGCAATTCAAGAATCCGCTTGATATCAACCGAGCCCAAAACCTTGGTTGGTGTCTGCGTCGTCATATCGGAATCACTCATTCTTCACCCTTATCAGTCGTGGGTTGAGCCTTAAATGCCTTGAGCCCTGCACCGCCCCGCTTGGCCAAGGATTGCAATGTCGCCAATTCGCGCCCCCATTGGCGCAATGGACGGGCCGGTGTGCCGCCCCAACGCTCACCGGGCGGAATATCACCCGAAACACTGGCCGTTCCGGCAATTTGGGCACCGGTTCCGATGGTAACATGACCAACCGAACCGGATTGGCCACCCATCACCACATAATCACCCAAACGGGTCGAACCGGAAATACCGACCTGCGACACGATGACACAATGGCGACCGATCACGACATTATGGCCGATTTGCACGAGATTATCGATTTTAGTGCCTTCGCCAACAATCGTATCGCGGTTGGCCCCGCGATCGATGGTGGTATTCGCACCGATTTCAACGCGATCCTGAATGATCACGCGGCCGACCTGCGGCACTTTCAAATGTCCCTGCGCACCCATGGCAAAACCGAAACCATCCTGCCCGATGCGGGCGCCGGCATGGATGATCACATCATTGCCGACAAGCGTATGCACGATGGTTGCCCCTGCCCCGATGGTGACATTGCGACCCAACCGGACATGCGGGCCAATGACAGCCCCCGCACAGATCACACTGCCCGAACCGATTTCGGCATGCGGACCAATCACAACCGAAGGGTCAACCGTTACGCCATGTTCAAGGCGGGCATCGGGATGGATAAAGGAACCTGGTGAAATGCCTGTCCCTGAAAAAATCGGCTCCGGCCGCAAGGCGGCAGGAAACATCGACGAACAAGCCCGTGCAAAGGCCCGATAGGGATCCTTGATGACAAATACGGCACAGGTGGAGGGAAGTTTATCCGCCAGTTTTTCACCGACAATGACAGCGCTGGCCTTGGTCTGATGAGCGGTTGCCGCATAGGCAGGATTGTCAAGAAAGGACAAATGGTGCGCTTGGGCCGAATCAAGCGGCGAGACACCTGTCAAAAGAAAATCGGCCTTGAAACCCTTGGGGACTTCAAGGCCGAGCAATTCGGCGAGATGTCCGAGGGTGAAGTCTGCATTCGCAGTAAAAAAACAGACTTCATCCATCAGTTGCCAAGCTCCCTAGCCCGGCCATATCCGAGCTGATCAAATCAGGATCAGAAAGAAGTACCACCGGAGAACCGGAAGAACTGGGTCCGGTCATACTGGTCTTTGGTCAGTGCTTTTGCGAAATCGAAGCGGATCGGACCAAGCGGCGAGGACCAGATCAGACTGGTACCGACCGATGAACGGATCATGCTCGAGTCATGCACCGTCAAATGGGTATTGTTGGCGGCATAATAAGCCGAGCAACCCGATGGGCAAAAATCACTGAAGTCACGCTTGCCTTCATATCCGAACAGCGTTCCGGCATCGGCAAACACAGCCATTTTCATGCCGATATCTTTGGGTAGACCAAAGACAGGGAATTGCACTTCAGCAGTACCGCCAACGAAAGTGGTGCCACCCAGCGAGTTCATGCTGGAATTGATCCCGGGGCTGACGTCGCGTGGACCGATACCACCGGATGCAAAGCCGCGAACCAGTGATGGGCCCAGATTGAAGTTATCAATCACGCGCAGATTGTTGCCATAGATATAACCGGCTGTCCCCTTGATCATGCCGACAAAGTCATCGGTGATTTCACGATACATGCGCACTTCGGTTGATGAACGGATATATTTTGAGTCGCCACCAGCACCGGCAAAGTCCTGCTTCAATTCGGCATAGAGACCGGCGCGCGGGTTCTTGTTGTTGTCGAGCGTGTTGTAGCTCAGCGTATAGCCGGGCATCGACACCATCGAAGTGCCCTGCGCTTCTTTCATGGCGAGAGAGGCTTCACCATTGGCAAGACAGCCGTTGTTACCGATCACAGAAGGATCACCAGCAACGCCCGATATTGGATAGGAACAGTCATTATAAGGATGGGTTGCCGTGTTCGGGATGCGGATATCGGACTGATAAAGCGCATAACGAACCTGCATCATGACTTCTTCGGTCAAAGCGAAGCCGACACGCAAGGCACCGCCCGTGTTGCGGACATTGTAATAGGTGTAGCGGCTGTTATCCGAATATTTGGTGAACAGGTCGAAACCGGCGGCCAAACGCTGGCCCATGAAATAAGGCTCGGTGAAGTTGAATTCGACACCGTTGGAATACTGCCCCAACGAACCCGACAGGCGTGCAAACTGGCCCGTGCCGCGGAAGTTGGTTTCCTGCACAGCCACTTCACCAATCACACCATCAGAGGTCGAATAACCGGCTGACACCGAGAACTGGCCGGTAGGCTGGTCTTCCACATCCACATTGATCACAACACGATCAGGCGTTGTACCCGGTTCGTTGGTGATACGGACAGTCTTGAAATAGTTCAGGTTCTTCAAACGGCGCTCGGCACGGTCAACCAACACCTTGTTATAGGCATCGCCTTCACCGAGGTCGAATTCACGACGGATCACCTCGTCACGCGTCCGCACATTGCCACGCACATTGATGCGCTCGATGTAAACACGGGGACCTTCTTCGATCACATAGGTGATGTTGATGCTGTTGTCCGCCGTAACACGTTCGCCACGGGGACGAACCTGGGCAAAAGCATAACCACGGCTGGCCGCGGCTGTTGTCATTGCAACAAGGGTCTTGTCCACCTGATCAACCGAATACACATCGCCGGTCGAGGTACGGGCGAGAGTCAACAGGCTTGAAGACGGAATATCGGAGATACGTGAGTCGACATTGACCGAGCCCACCTTGTATTGCGCGCCTTCATCAACGGTGATCGTGATATCATAGCCCGACTTGTCTTCCAGCAACTTGGCTTCAGTGCCAAGAACACGGAAATCGGCATAACCGTTTTTAAGGTAATAGCGGCGGATCAATTCAAGATCGGCGGCAATCCGGTCCGGATCATAAACGTCCGAGGTTTTAACCCACGACATCAGATTGCTCTCGGTCGTCGTCATCTGGTCACGCAGACGACCGGCCGAATAAACATGGTTTCCGGCAAAGTTGATCGACTTCACGCCGGTCTTGTCACCTTCGTTAATGGTAAAGACCACATCGACGCGACCATTTTCAAGCGAAACAGTGCGTGCTGAAATGGTGGCATTGGCGCGACCGCCGCGCATATAGATTTCGCGGACACGGGCCAGATCCATATCCATCACCGATTGCGAAAATGCACCACGCTCTTTCAGCTGGACTTCACCCTGCAACACATCGGATTTGATTTTCTTGTTGCCCTCGAAGACAACGCGGTTGACGACTTCGTTTTCACGAACGGTCACAACCGTTTGATTGCCGCGACGGCTGACTTCGACATTGGCAAACAAACCGGTCTGCATCAGGTCGCGCTTGGCCTGGTCGGGCGATTGATCGGTTACATAAGAGCGGATCGTCTCGGTCTCGACACGCTTATTGCCCTGTACCACGACCGATTGCGCATAAGCTGCAATGGATGATCCAAAAAACGCCAAAATTCCTGCCGTCGCTAAAATAGCCTGACGGTATTTGCCCTTGGCCTGAACAGATTGAACCATATTATTTCACCTTATGACTTCGGTATGCGTAGCGGTCGCAATTTAACCCATCACTCTTCTAATCGCTTTTTTACCATAAGTGAAGCGTAGAGGTGTGTCGGCACGGGACAAAATCACCCTTACGCATCAACGTGTTTAACAGTGACTTAAAATAGATTGAGCGCCTGCCCCCATCTGAGACCATCGGAAAACAGCCCCAGACCCATCAGGCTCAAAACCACAAACATGCCAATACGATAGCAGAAAGATACTGTTGCCGGATCAATCGGACGCTTCAGCATGCCCTCAATCGCGTAAAACATCAGATGGCCGCCATCAAGGATCGGAATCGGAAGCAAATTGACCACGCCAATGGCCAGCGAAATGCCTGCCACCCACAGGATAAAGGACGACAGTCCGGCATCTGCCGTTTTTTTGGATATTTCGGCAATGGTCACGGGTCCGGCCACATCCTTGATGGAACCACTGCCCACAAGCAACGTGGCAATGCCCTGAATATTGCTGACCGCCATGGCATAGGTCTGGTGCATGCCATAACCGAGGGCCTCGATTGGCCCATAGTCCTGTTTGATGAAATTTTCGGCCTTTGGCAAAACAGTAATGCCGATCCGCCCCAGCGGGAAAGATGACAGCAAGCCCGATCTCTGGACGCTGACAGGGGTGACGATCAATGGAATTTCCCGCCCGCCCCGATCAACAACCACTTCAAGGCTTTTGCCTGCATTGGAGGAGATGAAACCTTGTACCTCGGCAAAATCCAACACGGGTGTATTGTTGATCGAAACAATGACATCACCCGGTTTCATACCTGCCCTGTCGGCTGGCTGGTCCGGCAGAACGGATTCGATGCGCGGCACCAGATGATCCGAGCCGACCACATAGGCATTACCGGACAGCAAGACGATGGTCAGGATGAAATTGGCCAGAGGGCCGGCCGCCACAATCCATGCGCGCTCGCTCAAGGGCCGCGAATTCAGGGTCACAGCACCCGAATCAACCACCGCATCGGGATCAGGCTTGCTGGAGGCATCGGCATCACCGATAAACTTCACGTAACCACCCAATGGGATCAACGCAATGCGCCAACGGGTATTGTAGCGGTCATGCCAATGGAGCAATTCCGGTCCGAAACCGATTGAAAAGGCTTCAACCGTCACGCCGAAATAGCGGGCGGTCAAGAAATGACCCATTTCATGGATAAAAACGATCACAATCGTCAAAGTCAAAAACGGGACCAGATAACCGGCTGTCGCGTGCAAAAAATTCAAAAGCATATCCATAAGGGGTCTTATCCGTTCAGATTCGAGATCATCTGCAAATGATCTACGGCCCTATTGTAACCGTAATGTGGCATGATTGGAGATAATGTGGTGCGCGATACGACGCGCATCAAGGTCAGCTTCAAGATAACGCTCGATACTGCTCTCGCCGACCGTCCAGCCCACGGCCTGTTCCATGACAGCCGCGACAATGTCGGAAATCGCCCCGAATGGACATTGCCCCTTCAAGAAGGTGTGCACGGCCACCTCATTGGCCGCATTCATGACAGCAGGCATCACGCCGCCGGCGGCCAAGGCATGATGGGCCAGAGCAAGGGCAGGAAAGCGGACCAGATCGGGGCGTTCGAAACTCAACTGGCCAATGGCCGCCAGATCAAGCGGCACAACACCCGAATGGATTCGTTCCGGATAGGCCAGGCAATGGGCCGTCGGAACCCGCATATCCGGCATGGCCATTCCGGCAGAGACAGAACCGTCGGCAAAACTGATCAAGCCGTGAATGATGCTCTGCGGATGGATCAAAACGTCGAGCCGATCGGCCGATATGCCGAAAATATGATGGGCCTCGATCAATTCCAGCCCCTTGTTCATCATCGAGGCGGAATCAATCGTGATTTTTGGACCCATCGACCAGTTGGGATGCGCCAAAGCCTGTTCGACACTGGCATTGTCGATAGCCTCTTTGCTCCAACTGCGGAATGGACCACCTGAAGCTGTCAGGGTCATTTTCGTAACGAATTTTTTGTCCTGCCCGTCGAGCACCTGAAACAGCGCATTATGCTCGGAATCAAGCGGCAGAATACGTGCCCCATAATGCAAAGCGCCTGCCATAAAGGCATCACCGGCACAGACCAGACATTCCTTGTTGGCCAGCGCAATGGTACGGCCATGCTTGACGGCCGCAAAAGTCGGCAACAGGCCGGAAGTGCCAACAATGCCTGCCACGACAATATCGCAATCGATACAGGCCGCTTCGATCACCGCCTGCGCGCCAGCACCTGTGGCAATACCCGTTCCGGTCAAGGCGTTTTTAAGGGGCAAAGCCGCCGCTTCATCGGCAATCGCTACCATTTTGGGCTGATAGGCCCGCGCCAATTGCGCCAGCGCCTCGACATCCTGTCCGGCAACCAGCGCTTCGACACTGAACAAATCGGGATGCTCTGAAATCACAGCCAAAGCCGTGCGGCCCACTGATCCGGTGGCCCCAAGCACAACAACACGTTTGCGTGTCATACAATCAATCCTGAAAAGGCACCCGAAACCATCAGCAACAATAAATAGAGCGCGACAAACACAAAGGAATCGAGGCGATCGATAATGCCGCCATGACCGGGGATCAGCCTGCCACTGTCCTTGATGCCCAGACGGCGTTTGAGAAAACTTTCAAACAGATCACCGATCTGGCCGATGACGGAAGCCATCAGGCAGATCAGTATCAATGAGGGGCCACTCACCCAACCCCAGCCCCATTGCAGGCCAGCAAGTTCAATCCACGCCACACTGATGCCTGTACCGAACAACAACCCGCCCATAAAGCCGGACCACGTTTTACCCGGACTGATCGAAGGGGCCAATTTGGGTCCACCCAGCAAACGCCCGACAAAAAACGCCCCGATATCGGTGCCCCAGACAACCGCGAAAATCCAGATCATCGCGACCGCGCCGCCATGGTCATGGCTGATAATCACGAGGGGGGCAACAAACGTGACCAGCGGATAAAACAGCGCCATGACATGCCAGAATGGCAAAATACCGGCGCGTGATTCATTCCAGACAAACAAGGCAAACAGCGACGGGGCGATCAATTTGAGCACAATGGACGGTTCGGTCTCGCGGACAAAGCCGTAAAGAGCACATAAAATCGAGGCATGAATAAATACCGCCCCCCAGAAAGGGCGATGGCGGGGTGTGATCAACCGCAAGAATTCGTAGGACATCAGCACGGCGGCAATAAACCAGAAGGCATCGAACACAACGCCACCCGCAATGGTCACCCCGATTGTCACGGGAGCCAGCACCACTGCAGAAACAACCCGCAACACCAGTTCGGATGACTTGTCAGCAGATCGGGGCTGAAGGGATAATGTCACACCTGCCCCCTTGCCTGTTCTGCGGAAGGTTCGGTCAACCCTCCGAAGCGGCGCTGGCGATGGCTGAATTCAACCAAAGCGCCATCAAGAGCGGCGGCATCGAAATCGGGCCAGGCAACGGGCAAAAATACCAATTCGGTATAGGCCAGTTGCCACATCATGAAATTGGATAAACGCACCTCCCCGGAGGTCCGGATCAGCAAATCGGGATCAGGCAGACCGGACGTATCAAGCGCATCGCAAATATGCTGTTCGCTCATATCGGCAACGGCCAGTCGCCCCTCAGCCACCTGAGAGGCCAAAGCCTGCGTGGCTCTCAGCAATTCATCTCTGGCGCCGTAATTGAACGCAATGATCAGGGTCAGGCCGGTATTGCTTGCGGTGGTGGTTTCAGCCTCGCGCAACAACACGGCAATATCGTCAGGCAGATCGTTGCGCCGGCCAATAATGCGGATGCGCACGTTGCGGGCCGAGAGATCAGCGACATCCTGACGGATAAAATAGCGCAAAAGCCCCAAGAGTTCCGAGACTTCCTCGGCCGGACGGCGCCAGTTTTCGGAAGAAAAACTGTAAACTGTCAGAAATCGGATCCCGCGTTGATCGGCGGCGCGGACAAGACCGCGCAAGGCTTCCAAACCGCGACGATGTCCTTCGATCCGCGGCAGTCCGCGGGCTTTGGCCCAACGGCCGTTGCCATCCATAATCACGGCAATATGGGCAGGCAGGCTGTCCGATGAGTGGGACACACCATGCGCCATAGCGGGAGCGGTTGTCGGATGTGATGTCATGACAGCCCCTCCCCCTGTTGTGGCGAACCGCAAAAACGGATGCGGATTAAACTTGCATGATTTCCTTTTCTTTGGCCACCAAAGCCTGATCGATTTCAGCAATATGCTGATCGGTGGCCTTCTGGACCTGTTCGGAATGACGTTCGATATCGTCCTTGCCGATTTCCTTTTCCAGCTTTTTCAAGAGGTCCATGCCATCGCGGCGCACATGGCGTACGGCGACGCGGGCTTCTTCGGCGTATTTATTGGCAACCTTGACCATTTCCTTGCGGCGTTGCTCGTTCATTTCCGGAATACGGATGCGGATGGTCTGCCCTTCGGTCGAAGGATTGAAGCCCAGATCCGAATCGCGGATGGCCTTTTCAACCGCCGACACCATCGAACGGTCCCACACCGACACCGAAATCATGCGCGGCTCGGGAACGGTGACAGTGGCCACCTGGTTCATCGGCATCATCGCGCCATAGGCATCCACCTGAATGGGATCCAGCAGATTTGACGAGGCGCGACCGGTGCGCAAACTGCTCAAATCGTTTTTGAAAGACTGCACGCCACCAGCCATACGGCGTTTAAGGTCGGCAAGATCGAATTCTGTGCTCATGATCGAAAACCCTTAAGGGACAAAAGATAATTATTAGGGATTAAGCCGCATTGGGCTCGGGTTCAAGGGGTGACGCGCGTTGCGGGTGAAGTTCCCTGCAAAATCCCCTTGATAGTGGCCGGCGCATGGCAGGAGCCCACCAGAATGGTCAGCTTGTTCTCTCTCGCCAAAGCAAAAGCCGCCGTATCCATCACTTTCAAATCTTTGGTAATGGCCTCGTCATGGCTCAACACATCATAGCGGATGGCTTTGGGGTTTTTCTTGGGATCGTCCGAATAAACACCATCCACCTGCGTGGCCTTCAGCACGGCATCGCACTTCAATTCGATGGCACGCAACACGGCCGCGGTATCGGTGGTGAAAAACGGACTGCCCGTGCCGCCACCCAGAATCACAATCCGGCCCTTGCGCATGTGATGCAAAGCGGGCTGGCGTGCATAGGTCTCGCAAATCGAAGCCATGGCGACGGCCGACATGGTGCGGGCGGCAGATCCGGCCGCTTCCAATGCGCCCTCAAGCGCGATCGAATTCATGACGGTCGCCAGCATCCCCATCGAATCGGCTGTGGCACGATCGATCCAGCCAGCCGCGCCCACTTTGGCGCCACGGATGATGTTGCCACCACCGATCACGACAGCCAATTCGATGCCTGCATGCGACGCCTCGGCCAGATCGGCCGCCAGCGTCATCAGGGTCGAAGGGTGCAACCAGTAACCATCTGGAGCCAAAAGAGCTTCGCCGGACAATTTGACCAACACACGTTTGAACTCTGCCATGGGGCACCCTTTCTCCATTCCAAAAAAAAGGCGGCTCGAACGCCGCCTTTTCATTCCGTTTGCGTCAGGCTTTGACACCCGCCGCGGCCGCCACTTCGGCGGCAAAGTCGCTTTCCTGTTTCTCGATGCCTTCGCCCAGACCATAGCGGATAAAGCCGGTCAAAACGACTGGAGCACCAACGCGCCCTTCGCTTTCCTTGACAGCCTGCGCCACTGTTTTGGCTCCGTCATGAATGAAGGCCTGATCGAGCAGGCAGACTTCCTTATAATAGCTTTTCAAGCCGCTTTCGATGATTTTTTCCATCACCTGCGGTGGCTTGCCGGCATTCTTTTCAGCCAGAACAGCCTTTTCGCGATCGACAGTCGCCGCATCGAGGGTCGAGGAATCAAGACCGGCAGGATTGGTTGCGGCCACATGCATGGCGATCTGGCGGCCCAGAGCGGCCAATTCATCAGCCTTGCCTGTGGATTCAAGGGCAACCAGCACAGCGATCTTGCCGATCCCGTCGGATACAGCGCCATGGACGTAAGAGGCGACAACGCCATTCTTGACTTCCAGCTTGGCGGCGCGACGCAGGGTCATGTTTTCGCCGATGGTGGCAATCGCCGAGGCAATCGCATCGCCAACCGTTGCACCGGCAGGGTAAGCCGCGCCCTTCAGGGCTTCGACATCCACATGACCGGTGGTGTGCGCCACATGCGCCACATCACGGACAAGACCCTGGAAGGCTTCGTTGCGGGCCACGAAATCGGTTTCCGAATTCAGCTCGACAACCACGCCCTTCGGACCGGAAGTGACAACACCGACCAGACCCTCAGCCGCAACACGACCGGATTTCTTGGCGGCCTTGGCCAGACCCTTGGTGCGCAACCAGTCGATTGCCGCTTCAATATCACCGGAATTGGCTTCAAGAGCGGCTTTGCAATCCATCATGCCGGCCCCTGTCTTCTCACGAAGATCTTTCACCAGCGCGGCGGTAATCGTCGCCATGACATTCATCCTTCTTGTTTGAATATGAGACGGCGGCAGCGTTACCGCTACCGCCGGATGGGATCAGACGGCCTGCATCACAGCAAGCCGCGCACAATGCATCAATTAGGCCGCGTCAACCTGAGCCTGGGCAAAAGCCACCCAGCCTTCGCGGACCATACGACCCGACAGCTTCAGTTCTGCATCGAGGGCAGCCACATCGGCATCGGTCATCGCAGCAAGCTGCGAATAATGGAACACACCGGCTTCGTTGAGCTTGGTCACATGCTGTGGGCCAATGCCGGGCAGTTTGGTCAGATCATCGGGTGCGCCACGCGGGGCGGCCAGACGCTCGAAACCAGCACCGGTCGCGGCAGGCAGTTCTTCAACCATCGGAGCAACCGAAGCGCCATGGTCGATACCGCTTGCGCCCTGACCGCGCGAAATGCCATCGAGAGCGGCACGGGCAATCAGATCGCAATAGAGCGACAGTGCACGGCCGGCATCGTCATTGGCAGGGATCGGGAAAGTGATGCCATCGGGATCACAATTGGTGTCGATGATCGCGGCAACAGGAATACCGAGACGGTTGGCTTCGGCAATCGCCAGAGCTTCCTTGTTGGTGTCGATCACGAAAATCAGGTCGGGAGTGCCGCCCATATCCTTGATGCCGCCCAAAGCACGATCGAGCTTTTCCTTTTCACGGCCAAGCATCAGACGTTCTTTTTTGGTCAGGCCAACAGCGCCACCGGCGAGGATTTCATCAACCTTGCGCAAACGCTGGATCGAACCGGAAATGGTCTTCCAGTTGGTCAGCATGCCACCGAGCCAACGGGCATTGACGAAATACTGGGCCGAGCGGCGGGCCGCTTCTGCCACATGATCCTGTGCCTGGCGCTTGGTGCCGACGAACAGCACGCGGCCACCAGCGGCCACCGTATCGGACACAGCCTGCAAAGCGCGATGCAAAGCCGGAACGGTCTGGGCCAGATCGATGATGTGGATATTGTTGCGCGTGCCGAAGATGTAAGGGGCCATCTTCGGATTCCAGCGGTGGGATTGATGTCCGAAATGGGCGCCAGCTTCAAGCAATTGACGCATAGAAAAATCAGGCAGTGCCATGGTCTATTCTCCGGTTTGTCCTCTGCGGATAAGTGGACCGGGATGAGCCCGGCCACCGGATGGGTCCGTCAAGACCCGCATCCGCATGTGTGATAGCTGTGGCTCATAGTCGCAAACGCTCTGTTTGGCAAGTCGAAAGCGGACATGGCCCAAGGTTAAGGGTTCAAAAGCCACAGATCAGCTTAATTCGACGCTCATCACGCCCGGAACGGCTTTCAACAAACCGGCAATATGCGGTGTGGCGCGATAGGAACCGGGCAGTTTGACATCCACCTCACGACTGCCGCCATCGATCATCACCACAATATTGACCTCGCCGTCACCCTTGTCGCGCAAATGTTCGAGCAGAGACGGGATCGGTGTTTCCTGATCCAGAGTGATCCGCAGGGCCGAGGGCAAACGCGAGGCCACCTGATCGAGCATTTCGACCGTCTGGATTCGCACCCTCACCTCTTCGCCTTCCAGATTGCCTTGCAACACCAGAAGCACGGCTTTGCCCGGCTCCAACTGGTCGCGGTAATGGTTCAGGCCCTCCTGGAAAATAATCGCCTCGAAATGGCCGGTTTGGTCCGAAAGCGCCAGAATACCCATTTTATTGCCGGATTTCGTGCGCCGTTCCTGTCTGTCGAGCACCGTCGCGGCAACCCGGCCCGTGGTTGCCCCACCCCGCACGGCGCGGGCAAAATCGGAAAAGCGTTGCACAGACAGGCGGCGCAACACGGAACCATAATCATCAAGCGGATGGCCGGTCAGAAAGAAGCCGATCGCTTCATATTCGCGTTGCAGGCGGTCGGCGGTGGTCCAAGGCTGGAAAGGCGGCACACGCAAGGGTTCGGGCTCGCCGACCCCGCCGAAAATATCGCCCTGCCCCGCCGCCGCTTCGCTGACAGCGCGATTGGCCGTAGCCATCATGACTTCGATTGCGGCGGTGGCCTTGGCGCGGTTCGGCTCGAAATCGTCGAGCGCACCGGCGGCAATCAGGCTTTCAAGCGTGCGCTTGTTGGCCATGCGCGGATTGAGACGGCGCGCCAGATCGCCCAGATCCTTGAAAGGCTCCGTCCCTCTGCTTTCGACCAGACTTTCAACCGCTTGCTGACCAACTCCCTTGATGGCGGCCAAAGCATAGCGGATCGACAGCACGTCTTCGGGATCGGCATGCACCTCGAACACCACGCCGGAACGGTTGATCGATGGTGGTTCGACCTTGATCCCGAGACGTTGCGCCTCGCGGCGGAATTCCGACAATTTATCGGTATTGGACAGATCCAGCGTCATCGAAGCGGCCAGAAACTCCACCGGATAATTGGCCTTCAGATAGGCTGTCTGATAGGCCACCAAAGCATAGGCGGCCGCATGGCTCTTGTTGAAGCCGTAATCGGCGAATTTGGCCAAAAGATCGAAAATCTCGTCGGCAATGGCTTTGCCAAGGCCCTTTTCCATCGCCCCGGTCACGAACCGTTCGCGCTGGGCATCCATTTCGGATTTGATCTTTTTCCCCATCGCGCGACGAAGCAAGTCGGCTTCACCGAGCGAATAGCCGGACAGGAGCTGGGCGATCTGCATCACCTGTTCCTGATAGATGATCACGCCATGGGTTTCTTTGAGCACCGGCTCCAGCATCGGATGCAGATATTCGACCTGTTCCTGCCCCAATTTGCGGGCGCAATAGACCGGAATATTGGCCATCGGACCCGGCCGGTAGAGCGCGACCAGCGCGATGATGTCCTCGAAACGGTCAGCGCGCATTTCGGCCAGCGCCTTGCGCATGCCAGCACTTTCCAACTGGAACACACCGACGGTTTCGCCACGCCCCATCATCGCATAGGATTTTTCGTCATCCAGCGGGATGGTGGAGATATCGATGATGATATTGCGCGCTTCCAGCAGACGGATCGCGGTTTGGATCACTGTCAGGGTTTTGAGACCCAGAAAGTCGAATTTGACCAGACCGGCAGGTTCAACCCATTTCATGTTGAATTGCGTCACCGGCATATCGGATTTCGGGTCGCGATAGAGCGGCACAATTTCCTCGAGCGGGCGGTCACCGATCACAATACCCGCCGCATGGGTCGAGGC
This sequence comes from Hyphomicrobiales bacterium, assembly GCA_947455455.1. Lineage (GTDB taxonomy): Bacteria > Pseudomonadota > Alphaproteobacteria > Rhizobiales > Beijerinckiaceae > CAIYZJ01. Next base: position 10,201 of record CANGOE010000009.1, on the reverse strand, counting down.
GTGGCGGTGCAACCCTTCGAGATTGCGGGCAATATCGAGCAGTTGCGAGACGACCGGATCTTCCCGCGCCGCTTCGCGCAATCGCGGTTCACCCTCGATCGCCTGATCAAGCGTAACCGGATTGGCGGGGTTTTGCGGCACCAGCTTGGTCAGCTTGTCGACCTGCCCATAAGGCAGTTGCAAGACGCGCCCCACATCGCGCAACACACCACGCGCCTGCAAGGTTCCGAAGGTGATGATCTGCGCCACCCGATCCAACCCATAGCGATGCTGGACATAGCGGATCACCTCGTCGCGCCGCTCCTGACAGAAGTCGATATCGAAATCCGGCATGGAGACACGTTCGGGATTCAAAAACCGCTCGAACAGCAGGCCGAAGCGCAACGGGTCCAGATCGGTAATGGTGGTCGCATAGGCCACAAGCGACCCTGCCCCCGAGCCACGACCCGGACCGACAGGGATACCTTGCGATTTCGCCCATTGGATAAAATCAGCCACGATCAGGAAATAGCCGGGATATTGCATGCGGGCGATAACCGACAATTCGAAATCAAGACGCTCGACATAGTCGCGCTCGGTCAAGCCATCAGCAGGTCCGTGAATGGCCAAGCGGGCTTTCAAACCCTGATGGGCCATTGCCGCAAGTGCGGCGGCTTCATCCACCTCGGCCCCGCCTTCTCCCGTGGTAAAGCGCGGCAGGATCGGCTTTTGGGTGCGCGGGCGCACATGGCAACGCATGGCGATTTCGACACTGTTCGAGATTGCCTCTGGTAAATCTTTAAACAGTTCAATCATTTGCGCACGGGTCTTGAAGTGATGCTCCAAGCTGACACGGCGCCGTTGATCATCTGACACCACACGACCTTCGGCAATCGCCAACAGCGCATCATGGGCCTGATAATCGGTGGTTTTGGCAAAAAACGGCTCATTGGTCGCCACCAATGGCACGTGATGCCGATAGGCCAGTTCAATCAGTTGCGGTTCAACAACAGCCTCGTCGGGCAGGCCATGGCGTTGCAATTCGATATAGAAGCGGTCACCGAACGCCTCTTTGAGCCTATTGAGCCGCAATTCGGCAAGATCGCGCTGTCCTTGCGCCAAAGGGCGATCCAGCAGGCCCTTGGGGCCGCCGCTGAGCACGATCAAGCCTTCGGGCTCGGCCATCAGATCATCGAGTTCGATATGGGGTGTCTCGCCTGCGCCCGACAGCATATAGGCCCGCGAGGCCAGACGGATCAGTTGCGCATAACCGCGATCATCGGCGGCAATCAGCACCAGCGAGGGGCGCGTTTGCGGCAATCCGACCGAGCGGCCCGGCGCTTTGTCCTCGCCTGTCTCCACCGACAATTCGATGCCGACAATCGGCTGGATCCCGGAGCCGGCCATTTTTTCCGAAAATTCGAGAGCGCCGAACAGATTGTTGGTATCCGTCAGAGCCAAAGCGGGCATGCGGTCTTTCAAGGCCAGCTTTTTAAGATCGTCAATCCGCAACGCCCCTTCCAGCAAGGAAAAGGACGAATGGACATGCAGATGGACAAACCCGACTTCGCTCAATAACCGACTCATCAAACCCCACTCCCTGATGCCGCACACAATGCTGTGTGAGGCCGTGCGGGTAAAGTCCGAAATGCCGTGCGGGACCATCCATCCAAAGCCCGATCAACGCCACAAGCGAAACCGGACTACCCGGATCTCCTTACATCCCGAAAGCGTGCGCCCAGACCATGATGGTCGCAACGAAAGCGGCAATGCCTGCCAGTTCGGTGATGTCTTCGATAATCAAACGAGCCATGGAAACCTCCATCGGTTGAAGTGATGAAGGGATTATGTTCTTTTTCTGTTCTCTTTTTCAAGAACAAAATAAGAACAAACCAACCGCAGAATCAATCATGGTTAATTTCGTTAATCATATCGGTGATGTATGGGAAAAATCGATCAATCGATTCAATGCCTTACGGCAGTTCGACAATCATGCCATCGCGCAGGGTCACCCGCCGGTCCATCCGCATGGCCAGTTCCAGATTATGGGTGGCGATGACGGCCGCAAGACGCGAAACGCGGGCCAGTGTCAGCAGGGTATCGAACACATGGCCGGAGGTGACAGGATCAAGATTGCCGGTCGGCTCATCGGCCAGCAACAGGCGCGGACGGTTGGAGACTGCACGCGCTATTGCAACCCGTTGTTGCTCGCCCCCCGACAATTCGCTCGGACGATGGGTCAGGCGTTCACCCAAGCCCAGAAAGCCGAGGATCTGTTTTGCCCGGTCCTCGGCATCCCGACGCGACAGGCCATTGATCATTTGCGGCAAAGCCACATTTTCGACCGCTGTAAATTCCGGCAACAGCCGGTGTTGCTGATAGACAAAACCGATATCGGTGCGGCGGATTTCGGTGCGCGCCGCATCATTGAGGGCGGAACAGGCCACGCCGCCAATCCGCACCTCACCGGCATCGGGCCGTTCCAGCAAGCCCGAGACATGCAACAAGGTCGATTTGCCAGTGCCCGACGGCGCAATCAGGGCAACCGTCTGTCCGGGCATGACCTCGATGGCAATATCGCGCAACACATCCAGCCGCCGTTCCGCATCCAGATAGGACAGCCGGACATGCTCAAGCACCAGCGCGGGAATATCCGGTTCAGGTATCAGTTGCGAGGGGTCTTGCTGGGGTGTGGATTGCATTGGCCCTACTCGTATCGCAACGCATCGACAGGATCGAGATTGGCCGCCCGCCAGGCCGGATACAGTGTTGCCAGCAAAGACAGGGTCAAGGCAATCAGCGCGACCGTGATCACCTCGAACGGATCGATGACCGAAGGCAAACGCGACAGGAAATAGAATTCCGCCGGAAACAGATTGGTATTGGTCAAGCGCGAGAAAAACGCCCGCAAGGTTTCGATATTGGCCGCAACCGCAATACCCATTCCCAATCCGGCGAAAGTGCCGACAATGCCGATGGCGGCGCCGGTGATCAGGAATATCCGCTGGATGGCGCCGCGCGTCGCCCCCATCGTGCGCAAAATCGCAATGTCGGAGCTCTTGTCTTTAACCAGCATGATCAGACCGGAAATGATGTTGAGCGCGGCCACCAGCACAATCAGGGTCAGGATCAGGAACATCACATTGCGTTCCACCTGCAACACGCCGAAAAAGATACGGTTGCGCAACCGCCAGTCGCTCATGATGATCGGACGGGTGATGCTGTCTTCGATCCCCATTTTGATGATGTCGATGGCATCGGGCTGGCGGATAAAGACTTCGATGACGGTGACATCATTGTCGCGGTTGAAAAAGGCCTGCGACTCTTTCAACGGCATATAGACAAAGGCCGAGTCGAATTCCGACATGCCCACCTCGTAAATGGCGGCAATCGGATAGGATTTGACACGGGGCGCAGTGCCGAACGGCGTTTGTGCGCCACGGGGCGAGGTCAAAGTGAGTGAATCACCGGCCCGAAGCAGCAATTGCTCGGCCAGACGCTTGCCGATGACCAGCCCCTGCCCGCTGTCGAAACCATCCAAAGCGCCATAGCGGATATTGCCGGATATGACCCTGACCTTTTTCAGGTCCTCGGAACGCACGCCGCGCACCATCACCCCGCCCGCATAAGAGGGCGAGGAGGCCAAAGCCTGCCCTTCAACCATCGGCATGGCCAAAGTCACATCGGGCACTGCGGTAATCTTGGCGGCCACATCGGCATAATCGGACAAAGGGGTTTCCAGAGCGCTGACAAAGATATGTCCGTTTACACCGACAATCTTGTCCAGCAATTCCTTACGGAAACCATTCATCACGGACAGCACGATGATGAGGGTTGCAACACCCAGCGTGATCCCGAGAAAAGAGAACCCGGCAATCACCGAAATAAACCCCTCGCGCCGCCGCGCCCGCAGATAGCGAAAAGCAATCATCCATTCAAAGACAGCAAAAGCGCCTTGATGGGATCGTTGCTCCGGTGCGGGCGTGGACGGTTGTGTCATGGAGAGTTCAACCGGCAACGAGGAGGACAGCCTCCTCGATGGTCACCACGTGACGCTCGCCGTCGGCGCGGCGTTTGACCTCGACTTTGCCATCGGCCAGTGATTTCGGGCCGACAATGATCTGCCAAGGCAGGCCGATCAAATCGGCGGTGGCGAATTTACCACCGGCACGGGCATCGGTGTCATCATACAACACATCGATATTGCGCGCTTCCAAAGCACGATAAACGGTTTCACAGGCCGCATCGGTGGCCTCGTCGCCGACCTTCAGATTGATCAGGCCCACATGGAACGGCGCGATTTCAACCGGCCATGCAATGCCCTGATCGTCATGGAAAGCCTCGATCAAAGCCGCCACAAGACGCGAAGGCCCGATGCCATAGGACCCCATATGCACCGGACGGTCGACCCCGTCAGGACCCGTCACCTTGGCTCCGAACGGCTCGGAATATTTGGTGCCGAAATAGAAGATATGACCCACTTCAATGCCGCGTGCGGCCACTTTGCGATCCTCCGGCACCGAGGCATAGGCCGCCTCGTCATGCATTTCGGATGTCGCTGCATAGGGTTTGGTCCAATTGCTGACAATGGTCTGCAATTCTTCGACATTGTTGAAATCGGTATCGGGACCGGGCACAGCCAGATCAAGCACGGATTTATCGCAATAGACCTCGCTCTCGCCGGTCGAAGCCAGAATGATGAATTCATGGCTCAAATCGCCGCCGATCGGACCCGTTTCAGCCCGCATCGGAATCGAGGTCAGACCCAGCCGAGCGAAAGTGCGCAGATAGGCAACAAACATCCGGTTATAGGCATGGCGAGCCCCTGCCTCGTCCACATCGAAGGAATAGGCATCCTTCATCAGGAATTCACGCGAGCGCATTGTGCCGAAGCGCGGACGGATCTCGTCGCGGAACTTCCACTGGATATGATAGAGATTGAGCGGCAAATCCTTGTAGGAGCGCACATAGGAGCGGAAAATATCGGTGACCATTTCCTCATTGGTCGGGCCGAACAGCATATCGCGGTCGTGGCGATCTTTGATCCGGAGCATTTCCTTGCCATAGGCATCATAGCGGCCGGATTCACGCCACAAATCGGCTGATTGCATGGTCGGCATCAGCAATTCGATAGCACCGGAGCGATCCTGCTCCTGCCGGATGATCGCGTTGATTTTCGACAAGACCCGCAAGCCAAGCGGCAACCATGCATAAATGCCAGCCGATTGCTGGCGCACCAATCCGGCCCGCAACATCAAACGATGGGAGACGATTTCGGCATCCTTGGGTGTATCACGCAGGATCGGCAGGAAGTAACGGCTCAAACGCATTTTGTGGCACCTTGTAAGGCTCTCGAAAGCGGGAAAAGAAATCAACTCTTACATAGACTTGACCCTCGGATGGGTCAAACATCAAGACCCCGGCACAAGCAGGGATCAAGGTGGAAGGGCGAAGGGAGATATTCCGGATTTAAAATCGCAAAATCAGAACCTTACGACGATCTCCTCAATCGATATTGGAAATGATCATGGCCATGATCACCGTCAGGGGTATGGCAAGAAACGAGGTGAGCAGGGCTTTGAAACCCAGATTGGGTGACACCGGCGCACCGGCATCATTGCCCGCTTCAACCTGCTGTCCTGTTTCATGCGCATTTTTAACGCCAATCGGCAGAACGGCATAGAGCGCGATCCACCAGACAATGAAATATAGCGCGATAAGTGTCGGCCATGACAATCCGATTGAAAAACTCATACCTGCTCCAGTTCAACCAAAGTGCCGTTGAAATCCTTGGGATGAAGGAAAATCACCGGCTTGCCATGCGCACCGATGCGGGGTGTCCCATCCCCCAACACCCGCGCCCCGCCGGCTTTCAACTGGTCACGCGCCGCAATGACATCGTCAACCTCGTAGCAGATATGATGGATGCCCCCGTCCGGATTGCGTTCCAGAAATTTGGCAATCGGGGATGCTTCCCCCAGGGCTTCCAACAATTCGATCTTGGTATTGGGCAATTCGATAAACACGACCGTTACGCCATGTTCGGGCTGGGGCAGAGGCGCGGAAACAGTCGCACCCAGAACATCACGATAGGTTGCCACTGCCGCTTCGAGATTGCCGACGGCAATCGCCACATGGTTCAAACGTCCGATCATGCTTTGCCCCCTCTGTCCGAGAATCAATATGCCTTCAAAGGTGATTAGGCCTTAAACATTGACAACTTGCACATGGCAACTTGGCTTTTTGCCCCAATTCTGGTTGACCTGCGAGCGGATAGCCCGTTCAACCGCACTTTCAACCGTATCGGGATCACGCATTTTGGCTTTGGGCAGAGTGTCGAGCACGCTGAAAATCGCCTCTTCGACAATATCCTCGAAACTCTGGCCCGAAACGGACTTTTGCGGCAGGCCGAACACAGCCAGTGCAACCTCACCGACCAGCATGCCCTTGGCATCAATCGCCATCGCCACCGAAACGATCCCGGCATTGGACAGCCTGCGCCGCTCGGATACAGCGGGATCGGTGTGCGGGATCAGCAAGGAGCCGTCCTTGTAAATCCGACCCACTTGCACGGCATCGAACAATTCGGGTTTGCCCGGTGCGATCCGCACCATCTGGCCATTATGGATGCGGATGGCATGGGCCACCCCCATCTTTTTGGCCAGTTTGCGGTGCTCTTCAAGATGCAAGGCCTCGCCATGCGCCGGGATGGAAATATGCGGCTTGACCCATGAATACATGCGTTCCATCTCGCCGCGACGCGGATGCCCGGACACATGCACCAGACCATCGCGATCGGTCATCACATCGATACCCTGCTCGACCAGCTTGTTGATGAGTTTGCTGATCCCCTTCTCGTTGCCCGGAATGGCACGCGAGGAAAAGATCACCTTGTCTCCGGCTGTCAGGCTCATATCGGGATGGTTGCCCTCGGCAATCCGCGCCAAGGCGGCACGCGGTTCGCCTTGCGAGCCGGTAATCAGCGCCACAACCTTGTCGCGCGGCAGATAGCCATAGACATCAACCGAACGGAAATCCGGCAGACCATCAAGATAACCCGACTCTTTGGCGACCTCGATCACCCGATCCATCGCACGACCCACAGCGATCACTTCGCGGCCGCAAGCGGCGGCGGCTTCTGCGACAGCCCTGATGCGCGCCACATTGGAGGCAAAGGTCGTGACAGCCACCCGACCCGTGCTGTTGGCGATAATGTCTTTCAACGAATGAGCCACCTCGGATTCCGAGGGACTGATGCCGTCACGCACGACATTGGTGGAATCCGACACAAAAGCCAGAACGCCTTCTTCCCCCAATTCGCGGATGCGCTTTTCATCGGTTTTCCAGCCGACAAACGGAGTTTCATCAATTTTCCAGTCACCGGAGTGGAAAATCATCCCCAAAGGGGTGCGAATGGCAATGCCGGTGGATTCGGGTATGGAATGGGCCATCGGCACAAATTCCACATCGAACGGCCCGAATTGATAGCGCTCGGCCACCTCGACCGTATGGATGGGGATTTTCTGTGCGCCCGGCTCGTTGAATTTGCGGATCTCGAGCAGGCTTGCGGCAAAGCGCGTCGCATAGACGGGCGCGCGCAGTTTCGGCCACAAATCCATCAAGGCACCGATATGGTCCTCATGGGCATGGGTGATCAGAATGGCTTCAAGCCTGTCACGCTGTGATTCCAGAAAAGCCAGATCCGGCATGATGATGTCGATGCCGGGGAGTTCCTCACCGGCAAAGGCAATGCCGCAATCGACCAGCAACCAGCGGCGGTTTTTCTTCGTGCCAAAGCCATACAGGCCAGCATTCATGCCAATTTCACCAATGCCGCCCAAAGGCACAAAAACCAATTCGTCCGTCGTCGAAACCATATTGTTCTCAAATTCCTTGTTATCAGCCAAAAACATGATCCAGCGGGTAGAGATCACCCGCATCAATCACAGTTTGGCCCTGTTCTGTTGCAAGCACCAGACGGCCTTGCGGGTCCAGTGTCTCGAAAATTCCCTGAAGGGGCTGGCCAAGCGAAGAGATCGTAATCCGCTCGTTCAGAAAAGCGGCCCGCTCCAACCAGGCCGACCGGATTGCCGCAAACCCCTGCCCCTTGTTCCATAGCTCTAGGCCATGTCGGAAGCCGATGCAAAGCGCCACGATAAAATCATCACGCTCGACCCTGTAACCGGCCTCGACAAGATCGGTTGCCGGATAGGGAGTATCTGCCGGATGCGTGACCAGATTAAGACCGATACCGACCGTCATCACAAAATTACCGCCTGAAATGCCGCCTTCCAGCAACAAACCGGAGAGTTTGGCCCCATCCAACAGCAAATCATTGGGCCATTTGATCGAAAGCCTGTGGCCGCAAGCGGTCAAGGACTGCACGGCATGATAGATCGCGACACCCGCCACAAAACTGAGTTGTGGTGACAGCGCCATCTCGCAGGGGGCGACCAGTGCGAGGCTGGCATAGGCGTTACCGACAGGCGATGACCACGTGCGGCCACTGCGGCCCCGCCCACCCAGTTGCTCATCAGCCACGACCCAGATATTGCCCTGCCCCTGACGGGCCAGTTCCAGCGCCCGATCATTGGTGGAGCCAATGGATGGATGATGCTCAACGGTAAAACCCGCAAGGTCTGCGGGTTTTAAAGAAGCCAAACGGGATGGGGTTGGCAATCCGAGCATCAATGCAGGGATTGTGCGGCCACAAGCGCAGCATTCACCAAGGGTGCAGGCCAGAGCCAGAACAGGAACACGATCACGGTCGAGGCCAGCAAGACCGATTGCAAAGTCCCGTCCAGAGGCGCAAAGGCTTCCTTCGGCTCGTCGAAATACATGATTTTGACAATCCGCAGGTAATAGAACGCCCCGACAACGCTGGTCAGCACACCGATCACGGCAAGTGCATAAAGCTGGGCTTCGACAGCCGCAACGAACACATACCATTTGGCAAAAAAGCCTGCCAGCGGCGGGATACCGGCCAGCGAGAACATGATCATGGCCAGACCGAACGCCATGCCCGGATTGGTACGGCCAAGGCCGGCCAATTCGTCGATGGTTTCGACATAATGGTCACCACGGCGCATCCCCAGCACGCAGGCAAAGGCCCCCAGCGTCATGAGCACATATAGCGCCATATAGATGGCCACGCCCTGCACACCATTGGTGGTCCCTGCCGCAAGCCCCACCAGCGCAAAGCCGATATGGCCGATCGAGGAATAGGCCAACAGGCGCTTGATATTGGTTTGGCCGATGGCCGCAAAGGCCCCCAAGCCCATCGAGGCCAGCGCGATGAACACAATGATCTGTTGCCATTGCGCGGTAATATCGGGAAAGGCGGTCATGACAACACGCACGGTCATCGCCATTGCCGCCAATTTCGGCGCGGAGGCAAAGAAGGTTGTCACCGGTGTCGGCGCGCCTTCATAGACATCCGGTGTCCACATATGGAACGGCACAGCCGAGATCTTGAAGGCCAGACCAGCCATCAGGAAGGCCAGACCGAAGATCACGCCGCTGGAGGCATGACCGTGCAAGGCCTTGGCAATGGCGGTAAATTCGACCGATCCGGTAAAGCCATAGATCAGCGAAGCCCCGTAGAGCAACATGCCCGAGGACAGAGCGCCGAGGACAAAATATTTCAAACCGGCTTCGGTGGATTTCAGGTCGTCGCGGCGGAAGGCGGCGATCACATACAGCGCCAGACTGGACAATTCGAGACCGAGATAGAGCGCAATCAGGTCATGCGCCGAAATCATCACCATCATGCCCAGTGTGGACAACAGCACAAGCACCGGAAACTCGAAGGCATTGGCCTTGTGACGGTTCAAAAAGCCCTGCGCCATCACCAGCGACAGAGCCGAGGCCAGCAGGACGATAACCTTCATGAAGCGGGAAAAACCGTCGACAATGAATGCCCCGTGAAACGCCACCTCGCGGGCATCCGATTGGCCGAGCACCAAGCCGCCAGCCACCAGAAGCACCACGACGGTCATGGCCTGCACAAAACGGGTGCTAGAAGCCCCAACCAGAGCACCAATCAGCACAAGGATGAGTGAACCCGCCGCCAGAACCAATTCTGGCAGTGCGGGGAGAAGAGCCGGAACAGCAGCAAGAGGCGCGGTCATCAGTTCACCCTTAGCGAACGGCAGAGGCCACAGACTGAGCAGCCTGAGCCGCAGCCTGTGTCGATTTCAAAAGCGCCTCGGTAGGCGCGGCG